>JANOAR010000082.1:0-15235 GCA_031411235.1 Verrucomicrobiota bacterium
GAGATGACGCATGGCTTCGATAGCGATGGCCGGAAATTTGATGCCGAGGGCAACCTCGCCGATTGGTGGACGGAGGCCGATGCGCAAGAATATGAGCGCCGCGCCGACATCCTCGTGCGCCAGTACAACGCCCTCCACGCCCTGCCAGGCCTACGCGTGAATGGCAAGCTAACCCTGCCGGAAAACATCGCCGATCTGGGTGGCATCGTGCTCGGCTACGACGCTCTGAAACGCGTGCTGAAGGCCCAGCCACAGCAGCGCAAACTCATCGACGGGCTCACGCCCGAGCAGCGCTACTTCATCAGCTATGCGCAGAGTTGGATGAGCCGCGAACGCGATGAACTGGTGCGCCAGCGCGTCACCAGCGACTCACACGCGCCCGATCGGTTTCGCGCCGTCGTGCCACTGCAAAATTGCGCGGGCTGGTATGAGGCCTTCGGTGTGAAAAAGGGCGATAAGCTCTGGATCGAGCCCATCGAGCGGGCGGTCATCTGGTGAGTTGACCGCTCGCCGCGCTGGCACTGCCAAGCGCTTACCCCACACGCTCGCCACGGATCAAATCGTCCCACGTCTGCCGCTCCCGCACCACCGCCGACTTGGCTCCATCCACCATCACCTCGGCCACCATCGGTCTGGAATTGTAGTTGCTCGCCATGCTAAAGCCATAAGCCCCGGCGCTCATCACTGCCAGCACATCGCCCTCCTTCACAGGCGTGAGATCGCGGTTTTGTGCCAGATAATCCCCGGTCTCACAGATAGGCCCGACGATGTCCACAAACTCCGTCTCATCCGTCGTCGGCGCAGTCAGCGGCACGATCTCGTGCCAGCCCTCGTACAGCGTCGGGCGGATCAAATCATTCATCCCCGCATCGACGATTTTGAAGGTCTTCGCGTTACCCTTTTTCTCAAACAGCACGCGCGTCAGCATCACCCCTGCATTGCCCACCATGAAACGCCCCGGCTCGCACAAAATGCGCAGCCCCAGCGGCTCCAAATGCGGCACCACTGCGTCGGCATACGCCTGCACCGTCAGAGGATGCACCTCCTTGCCCTCAGTGTCCCACCACTCAGGGCTCGCGCTATCAAGGCTCTGCTTGTACACAATGCCGATACCACCGCCAATGCTGAAGAACTTGATGTTGTGGTTCTGCTTCACCGCCTTCACCAGCGGCACGACCTTTTGCACCGCCTCTAAAAACGGGGCCACACTCGTGAGCTGTGAACCAATGTGCATCTGAATCCCGCGAATCTCCAAGTTCGGACACTCGACAGCCACCCGCGCATAAGCCTCCAGCACTCGATCAAAATCGATGCCAAACTTATTCTCACTCTTCCCCGTCGTGATCTTCGCGTGCGTCTTCGCGTCCACATTGGGATTCACTCGCAGCGCCACCGCAGCCTTTTTGCCCATGCTCCCAGCGATCTCGTCGATGTAGCGCAGCTCCGCCTCGCTCTCGGCATTGAAGCAATAAATGCCCTCCTTCAGCGCATACTCAATGTCCTCCCGAGTCTTGCCCACTCCTGCGAAGGTACACTTCGCCGCGCTGCCACCCGCCTTCAGCACCCGGAAAAGCTCGCCTCCCGATACAATATCAAACCCACCGCCCAGCTCCGCAATCGTGTGCAGCACCGCCAAGTTCGAGTTCGCCTTCACCGCATAACACACCAAGTGATCCAGCCGTGACATCCCAGCATCAAGCCGCTGGAAGTGATCCTGGATCGTGCCTTTGCTGTAAACATACAGCGGTGTACCGTGTTGATCGGCGAGGGATTGGAGACTCACACCCTCAGCGTGAAGCTGGCCTTTAATGTAACGAAAACTATGCATGGGACGCGCTACATAGTCGGGAAGGTGGAGCGTGCAACTGGGAGGGGGAAAAGATCGAGGCGGCACCCTTCATCCCCTGCCCCCTTCACCGCAGCCAACACAAGTACCCATAAAACACCGGGGCCGTGAACAGCAGACTATCGGTGAGATCCAGGATACCCCCGATGCCCGGCAGCGTATGCCCCGAGTCCTTGATCGCCGTGCAGCGCTTGATTACCGACTCCGCCAAGTCCCCGGACACCGCGATCAGCGTCAACAAGGGCACACACGCCAGCCCCGTCACCCACGTCAGCGGAGCCAGCTCCACAGGCACCAGCCACAGCATCATCGCCGCCGCCAAAAAGCCACCCAAAAACGCCCCCGCAAAGCCCTCCCAGCTCTTCGCCGGGCTGATATGCGGGATCATCTTATGCTTACCGAACAACGAGCCAATCACATAAGCCCCCATGTCCGTAAACTTCGTCACAATGATCAGATAAAGCATCAGATAGCGCCCCTGAAGCGGCTCCTCGCCGAAGTGAATGAAGCGAATAATAAAGCCAAAACACACCACCGAATAAACCACCCCAAACACCGTAGCAAAGATGCGCCACAGCGTTTGTTGCCCCTCCAAGGGCTGGCGAAAAGCCAACGCAAAAGCCCCCTGCAATGCTAGCACCAGCGCCGCCACATCATAGCTCACAGGCAGCGCCGCATGTTGCCGCAGCACATACCCCATCCCCCCTACCACATAGACCGTAGCCACCACGTAGCCCAACCGCCGATAAGACTTCGCTGCGTCACCCGCCAGCACCAGCCGATAAAACTCTACACATGTCGCAAGACCAAAAGCCGCTGGTAGTAGGGCGAACAGCACCTCACTGCGCCACACAAAAGCCGATAAAATGAGAGCCCATAAAAGAACCGAACTAAACAGCCGCGTCACAAAGACCTGGCGCTTCGTCGGAGGGGGCACTGGAGTATTTGCAGAAGAGGATGATGCCATGCTGATAGCCTAGCCTTAGAGCAGAGCAGCCCTGCTCGCAATTGCAGACCGCACACAACCCATGTTGCCCATCATCGGCCCCCGCCCCTACTCGCGTCGCTTCAACACCACGCGATGGATCCCCTTGCGCAGCACAGGCACCCGGAAGTTCACCAGCAAACCACTGCGCAAGTGACTCAGCCGCATCAGCGCCTCCATGTCAGCCTTGTCCAGCTCGCTCAATTCCTCCACCGCCTTCACCACAATGAGCAACTCATCCTCAACAATAAAATCCAGCTTCGTCGGCGTCTTCACCTCCGTGTCACGATAAAGAAACGTCAATGGCTTAGCCCGTTCAAAGCGCATCTCCATCTGCCGCAACTCCACCGCGAGGCAAGCCTCATACGTGTCCCGCGTGAGCCCAGGCCCCAGAATGCGATGCACCTCCATGCACGCGCCAATGACTTGATGAGGAAGGTCGATTTCCATGAATGCTAAAAAATGATGAACCTGAGCAAAGGCGAACTGTGCATTGTCGCGTGATCATTGGCCCTGTAAAGAAATGGCTCAAAGCGCCACCACTTCCGTCCTCCCCCCATGCTCGCCTTCTACATTCACAACCTCTCCCCCGATCTGATCAAGTTCAGCGATAGCATCGCCATCCACTGGTACGGCCTTGCCTACGTGCTCGGCTTCTATTTGACCTACCTCGTCATGCACCGGCTTGCCTGCGCTGGCTTGTCGCAGCTCAAGCCCGATGCCGTCGCCGACTTCATCACCATGACGGCGCTCTTCGGCGTCGTCCTCGGTGGCCGACTTGGCTACATGCTGCTCTACAACTTCAATGAATTCATCCACGCGCCGTGGATCGTTCTATTCATCTGGGATGGTGGCATGGCCAGTCATGGCGGCATCGCTGGCGTCGCCCTATTCCTGCTCTGGTATGCCCGCAAGCACCGCATCTCCTGGTCTGGCCTCGGCGATACCCTCGTCTGTGGTGCGCCTCTCGGCGTGATGCTCGGACGCTTGGCCAACTTCGTTAACGGCGAGTTATTTGGCCGCATCACCGATGTGAAATGGGCCGTCAAATTTCCCACCGAGGTGCATCACCTCGACTTCCTCCAGCGCTACTTCGACAAGACAGGCACCCCCTTCCCCAGCCAACTCTACCCCCAGCACAGCCCAGAAATCCTCGCCGTCGCCAAAGAGCAGTACGGCGACGTCTCCAAGTTCACCGACCTGCTCAACCCGCGCCATCCCTCCCAGCTCTATGAAGCCGCTGGCGAAGGCTTGTTACTCGCCGCCGTCTTATATGCCATCCGCGTACGCTACCCGCGCCTGCCCCACGGCATCTTGACGGGCCTGTTCTTTGTTTTGTATGCCCTCATCCGCATCGCATTGGAAAACTACCGCGAGCCCGACTCCGGCTCCTCCGTCATCCTAGGCCTCACCAAAGGCCAATTTTTTAGCACCTTCATGATCGCTGCTGGCCTAGCCTTCCTCGCCCATGGATGGCTGCGAGGACGCCAACGCAGCGAGTGAGTCGCTCACATCTCCACCCGCACCGCGCAGGCTTTGTAACTCGGCTGCCGCGAGTGCGGATCGAAGGCTGCGAACGTCAGTCGATTCACCTGCTCGTAGTGCATCGGCATGAACAACTGGCCCGGCTGCACACAGGCGCTCACCACTGCCACGGCCTCCACGCTGCTGCGTCGCGACGACACCCGAATCACCTGCTGCGAGGCCACGCCCAGCGCCTCAGCGTCGGCGGGATTGATCTCCACGTAACACTCCTGCGGATACAGCTTGCGCAGCACCGCGCTCTTCGCCGTGCGCGTGTTGGTATGCCACTGCGCCGATGTCCCGCGCCCCGTTAGCAGCAGCAGCGGATAGCTTTCATCCGTCGGCTCCGGCATCGCACGCGGCTCGTCGAAAAAGAACTTCGCGCGCTGATCGGAATGGAAAAAGCGCCCGTCTTCAAACAACCGCCGCTCAGCATTTATGATTTCGGATTTCGGATTTCGAGTAATCGGGAATTCGGATTTCCTCAGCGGCCACTGCACACCGCCCTCCCGCTCCAGCATCGCATACCCCTCGATGCCCGTGATGTCGCACGGCTGTCCTGCCGACAACTGCTGCAACAGCTCAAATACCGCCTCGGGACTGCTCCATTTTTCAAACCTCTCAGCACAGCCCCAAGCATCCGCGAGCAGTCGCAGAATATTGAAGTCGGAGAGCGCCTGTCCTGGCGCACGGCGCACCTTTTGCACGCAGCCAATGCGGCGTTCGGCATTGATGAAGCAGCCATCCTTTTCGCCCCAGCCAGCAGCGGGCAAATACAGGTGCGCGAGCTTGGCATTATCTGTCGTGGGATACATGTCCTGCACGACTAGCAGCTCCAGCTTTTGCATCGCAGCGGCGTAGCGCTCGCTGTCGATCCACGAATGCGAGCCATTGGTCGCCAGCACCCAAAGCGCTTTGATGCGGCCCTCGGCGATACCATCCACGATCTGGTCGTAGGCCATGCCCAGAGTGCGGTCGATGAGAGTCTCGTCGATGCCCAGGATACCCGCCACCTTGGAGCGATGCCCATCGTTGTTGGGATCATGGCCACCGATCAGACTTGTCGCATTGGCGAACAGCCGCGAGCCCATTGCATTGCATTGCCCCGTGATGCTGTTCGCGCCCGTGCCGGGCCTGCCGATGTTGCCCGTCATCAGCGCGAGGTTGATGATCGCCTGCGCCGTGCGCGTGCTCTCGTGGCCTTGATTCACGCCCATCGTCCACCAAAAGGAAACGCGCTCGTGCTCTGCGATCAGCGTCGCGAGTTCCAGCAAAGCCGCAGCCTCGATGCCTGTCTCGCGGCTCGTTCGCTCCAGCGTAAAGGCTTGCGCAAACTCCGCAAAAGCCTCGTAGCCGCTCGTGTGTGCGTCCACCCACTCGCGCTTCACTGCGCCTTTTTCGATCAGCAATCTCGCCAGCCCGTAGAGCAGTGTGAGGTCGCTCTTCGGCTTGATCGCCAAGTGATGCGTGGCCGCCATCGCCGTCTCCGTGCGGCGCGGATCGACGACCACGATCTTTGGCGAGCGCTTGTTCATCAGCACGCGCTGCCACATGATCGGGTGCGCGATGCAAGGGTTCGCACCGATGAAGACGAGCACATCCGACTCCTCAAAGTCGGCATACGTGAAGGGAGGCGCATCGAAGCCGAAGCTCTGCTTGTAAGCCACCGCCGCCGTGGCCATGCACTGCCGCGTGTTGCTGTCGATGTGCTTGATGCCCATTCCGAACTTCGCGAAGGCACCGAGAAACGCCATCTCCTCCACCACGATCTGCCCCGTGCTCAGCACCGCCACCGACTCCGGCCCATGCTCGGCGATGATGGCCTTCATGCGCTGCGCAAAAGTATCCGCTGCGGTCTGCCAATCGACAGGCTTGCCATCGAGCAATGGTGTCGTGCCACGATCCTCCGCATCCAGCGGCGTCAGTGCTTCCCAGCCCTTCGGACAAGCCATGCCGAGATTCACAGGATAGTCTTCATTCGCCGTGAGATTGATCGCTTCGCCATCGCGCAGATGCGCTTTCAGCGAGCAACCTGTGGCGCAGAATCCGCAGACGAGATTCACTGTGGCCGTGGGTTTCAAACGAGCTGGCACTTGGCCCAAACCAAAGGCTCCCGGCTTGCGAACAAGCTGATCCGTCAGCGGCCCCGTGCGTTGCGTGAGGCCGTGGATAAAGGATTGTGCTCGATCAAGCAGTGTAGTGCTGGGCTTTAGCCCGTCAGGTTCCGAGTTCATCGAAGACTTCGCAGTCTCAGGTATGCCAAGTTTGTTCGGGCTAAAGCCCTGAACGACTCTCCGCTGACCTTGCTTCTGTTTCATGCCTTGTAGCCTCCCGTCATACGCATCCCCATCGCGGCAACGAAGAAGCAGTAGCGCTCCAGCACCTGTGAAATAAGCGCGATAATAAACAACCCCCAAGCAGCCATCACAGCCCCCATTCCGCTCGCCACCATTACAGGCACTGCCACAACCAACGAAGCCAAAAACAGCGCCTCTTGTCCATCCATCACTCCCGCCAAGCGATGCTTCATCACCCGCGCCGAGAGATGCCAATCGCTCGCCTCATCATCGAGCGCCTTGCGATATTTCGTCCGCTCCCAGGCAAACAAAAGCACCCTCACCGATAAGGCTGCGATGACCATTCCACGGTTCATCATCAACGCAGCAACCGCTGACGTGCCAAGCACCGCCGCCGTGCCAAAGAACTTGCCATGCGTCAGTGATGCCTTCCAAAACGGACGTCGCGTGTCGATGTAGATCATCGCGGAGGTGAAGACTGCGAGCAGGCCTATGAGCGCCGTTGCAACCAGCGCTCCGTGTTCAATCGCTGGCGGCAAAGCAACAACCATCGGCAGCGTCACCAAGCCCATCGCCATGCCGGCAAACACACTGAAAGCCAGGATCTCGCGGCTCATCCACGACTTGCGCAGACCCAAGAAAAAACGCCATGCCCCGAGTGGCCGACCGAGATGCAACACACTCGCGCCGAGGCCCATCTGCAACGCTGCTGCGGCCACGTAAATACTGCTGCTATGGCTGCCCATGAGCGCCAACACCACGAACATGCCCACGCTCATCTGCGAGAGCACCAGCATGGCGATCAGCGGCCAGTGCGCGTGTTCCAGCCGCAGCAGCCCGGCATCGGCGGGACGCGTGTTTTGCGGCATGATCTTGGTGGTGCGATACACCGTCGTAGGCCGCGTGTAGCTGGAGTCGAAGGCACCGGGCACGAGGCCCAGTAGGACAGGCATTTTGCCTGTCTCAAGTGCATAGGGCATTCTGCCCTCTGCGGCTCCAGAGGGCAGAATGCCCTCGGTACCAAAGACAGGCAGAATGCCTGTCTTACTCGCGACGGGCGAGACGCCCATACCACCCACCTTGACCACGCGAATACTGATCGCACTGGTGGGGCAAGCCTGCACACACGCGGGTGCCTCGCCTTCGCGCAGCCGCCCCACGCACATGTCGCACTTCCTCACAATGCCGAGGCGCTCGTTGTATTTCGGCACATCGTACGGGCACTTCAGCACGCAGTAGCCGCAGCCGATGCACTGATCATCCAGGTGCCGCACCACGCCCGTATCGGCCTCTTTTTCATAAGCTCCCACGGGGCAGCCGTTCATGCAGGCCGGGTCTTCGCAGTGGTGGCAGGCCGATGTCACGGTCTGCTGATACGCATCGCCGCGCTTGCCGCCTAGCAGCAGCCCCACATCGCGCCAGGCTTCATCGTCATCGAGTCCGTTCAACGAATGGCACGCCACCACACAAGCCTTGCAGCCCGTGCAGGCATCCAGATTCACCTCAAAGGCATACTGCTCGCCCGGCCCCGGAGGAGCCACGGGCAGCAGCGCGGAGTAGCGCCCACCGAGCCCCTCCAAAGCATCGCGATCATGCCGCTGGCTAAAGCGCTCAACCGCCGTCAGCGATTGCTGCTCGGCGAGGAGTGTATCGACCAGCGTAACCGCAGTGCCTTCATTCATCGCCGTTGAGGATCAGTTGGAGCTGACCCAGCTCATGACGTTGTGTGAAGGCTTGGAAGCGCTCGCCAGCGATGCGGTGCTTCAAATAACCGCGCAGCATTTTCTCCACCGTGGCATTGACTTCGCCGTGTTTCACACCGCTGAAAATCTGCCTACCCAGCGCTTGATTGGCTCCGAAGCCACCACCCACAAAAATGTGATACCCATCCTCGCCTTGCACCTTCGCACCGAGCAATCCGATGTCGCCCATGTAGTGCTGGGCGCAGGAGTTGGGGCAGCCCGTGAAGTGAATATTCACCGGTTCATCCAGCGGCACACGCTTCTCCAAATGTTTGATCAGCGCGATTGCATGGCCCTTGGTATCGGACTGCGCGAACTTGCAGTAACGATTGCCCGTGCAGGCCATCACGCCATTGCTCACGGGCGAGGGAGCCGTGTTGAAACCCATGCGCTTTAGGTCGCGACACACGCTCTCGACATAAGCCGTGGGGATGTTGGGCAGGATAAAGTTTTGCCACACCGTCAGCCTTACCTCGCCACTGCCAAAGTGATCCGCGAGATCCGCAAGCCGAGTGAGTTGCTTATCCGTGATGTGCCCAACGGGCACCTGCGCACCGATGTAGTGTAGCCCTTCTTGCTTCTGCGGATGTGCGCCCACATGCGAATGTGCGACCTCCGAGCGCGGTGTGTCGAGCCCCAGCGAAGTCTTGGCGAGCGAGTACCCGAGCAATTTTTCAGCCTCGGCGACGAAGTCTGCAAAGCTCAATGTTTCGAGCAAATGCTTCAATCTCGCCCGCTTGCGATTGGTGCGATCTCCCTTCACGATGAACACGCGCACCAGTGCTAGCAGCACGGCAACAACCTTCGCAGGCTCCACCAAAATGCCCACATCCTTCGCAAAGGACTTATGCCCCGTGGCCCCACCCGCCGCGATGCGGAAGTAGATACCGGGGGCGATGCCTTCATCATTCTCTGCCACCTTCACCGCCCGTGCGCCGAGGTCATTGGTATCCTCCACACTGCCGATCAACCCACCGCCATCGAAGGCGATGTTGAACTTTCGCGGCATGTTATAAAACTCGCGATGAGAGATGATGAACTGCCCGATCTCGCGAATGAACGGCATCACGTCGATCAACTCCGCAGGGTCGATACCCGCCGTGGGATTCCCCGTGAGGTTGCGAATATTGTCCGCACCCGCACCTCGCGTATGAAGCCCACAACCCTGAATTCGCTCCAAAAACTCCGGCGCATTTTTGGGCTCAATAAGCCGAATTTGCAGATTTGCACGGTTAGTGATTTGAATGTAGCCGCTAGTGAGATCGCGAGCCGCACGAGCGATTTCGCGCAGTTGGTAAGTCTTCAAGACACCGCCAGGAATGCGCAGGCGAGACATGAAAGCGTCCTTGATCGGCGACAAAAAGAACAACCCCTGAGTCTTAAACCGAAACGCATCCTCCTTGTCGGGTGCCGCGTTGTGCAGCGCATTCTCGACGATGCGGTAGTAGCTATCGAGCGGATGTTCTTCGCGCTTGATGCGCTCTTCAGCCGTCTGGTCGTCGTAGTTGGGCTTGGCTTCTGCCGTTGGCAAAGGCACAAGATCACCGAAGGAAAAGCCCCGCTGTGAAACCCCAGCGAAGAAGCCTTCGAGGTAGTTGGTTTGATCCGAACTGAGGCTCTGGCCTGAGATGATAGGTGGGATGGCGTTGCTCATGGGACTATATGATTTCGGGTGTAGGGAAGAGGTAAGCGCTCAATACACATCGCGTGCATAGCGCTTGCTCTCCTTCATCGCAGCGACATAGGCCTTGGCTTCATCGGCGCTCTTGCCGCCGTGGGTTTCGATGACTTCATGCAGCGCAGCATCCACGTCCTTGGCCATGCGACTGGCATCGCCGCAGACATAAAAGTGCGCACCTTCCTCGAGCCAGCGATAAAGCTCGGCACCGTTCTCGGTCATGCGATGCTGCACGTAGATTTTCTGTTCCTGGTCGCGACTGAAGGCTGTATCCATGCGATGCAGCACACTGTCTTTCATGAGTGTCTTCCACTCGTTTTTATAGAAGTAACTTTGCGCACGGTTCTGCTCGCCAAAGAACAGCCAGTTCTTGCCGCTGGCTCCCGTGGCTTGGCGTTCTTGTAAGAAGGCGCGGAACGGTGCCACGCCTGTGCCAGGACCGACCATGATGACGGGTTTGCTCAAGTCCTCCGGCAGGCGGAAGCCATGTGAGGGCTGCACAAAGACAGGCACAGGTGTGTCGCTGTTGACGCGATCTGCGAGGAAGGTGGAGCACACACCGCCACGCTGACGGCCATGCGATTCATAGCGCACTTGGGCGATGGTGAGATGCACTTGGCCGGGATTCGCCTTCAGGCTGGAGGCGATGGAGTAGAGGCGGGGTTGCAGTTTTTTCAGCAGCGCAGTGAAGTCGCCAGAACTGATCTCGCCGGGCTTCAGCATCGAAAGAACATCCAACACATCGCGACCATAGAGCCACTTTTTCAAGTCAGCGCTGCGCTCGGTTTTTAGCAAGGCGATGAGGTCGTCATCCTTAGCACGCGTGGCGATGGCCGTCAGGAGGTCACGGCTGGGATTGGTCAAGTCATAGCGCGTGTGCAGGGCATCGCGCAGCGAATCATCACTGCTCCATGAGCCAGCATTGAGGATGGCTTCGACGAGTGCCGATGCATTGCTGGGCAGAACACCGAGGGCATCACCGACCTCGTAGTTGAGGCCATTGATGTTGATCTCGAAGTGCCGCGTTTCCTTGGCTGCTGAGGCGGAGGTGAGGAGCTGATTGGTGGTCAGTGCCGCAGCGAAGGGATTGGCTTTGGTGCCGGGTTCGCTTGCTGGCGCACTTGCCTCTTCTTCGATGACTTGAACCGACGATGCAGGCACCGCATCACCTGCTGACGCGAGGCTGGCCAATGCAGCCTTCATCCACGCAGCGAAAGGCGCATCGTAGTCGGTGTCGCAGTCCACGCGATCCAACGAACGCTTCGCCCCGAGAGCTTCCAAGCGAGCATCCAGCACCTTTCCGAACTGGCAGAACTTCTCATAGTTCGTGTCGCCGAGCGCGAGCACACTGAACTGCATTTGCGCCAGCGCTGGAGTTGCATCGCTTGTTAGCCATGACCAGAAGCCCGTAGCATTGTCCGGAGGATCGCCCTCGCCGTAGGTGCTGGTGATGCAAAGCAAACGCTCGCACTTGGCGAAGTCGCACTTGGCATATTGATCCAAGCCGAGCACCTGCGCGGCGAAGCCTCGGGACTGCGCTTCCTTGGCTAATTTTTTGGCCAATCCCTCGGCGGTGCCCGTCTGTGTGCCAAAGAATATCGTCAGCGGCACAGGCGGCGCGGTGGGTGCAGCAGCGACTGCGGAGCCGGAGGTTTGTGTGGACAGCACACCCGCAATCCAACCGTTCAGCCAAGCTCGCTGTTCGGTATTGAAGGGTGCGTTATCGGGAAGTTGAGGGCAGAGGGACATGAGGTTTAAGGATGCTTGAGCAGTTGCAAGGCCAACCAGAACACGATGGCCAAAAGAATGAAGAAACCTGTCTTGTAGAAGGCCAGCGGGTTGCGCTCCAACAGCGGTGCGCCCTCTTCAAATAGAGGCAAGACCTTAGCGGGATTGGCGAGGTCGAAGGCTAGCTCCGAGTAGTGCTGATAGCGGCGCTCGGGCTTGATCGCGATGCTCCGCATGATGATCGCTTCCAGCCAAGGAGCGATGTTAGGATTGAGCTTCGAGACGCGCCGTGCGCGATTAAATCTGGGGGTTTGAAAGCGCTCAATCTCGCCATACGGCAGCTTGCCCGTGAGCGCTTGATACAGCGTAATGCCAATGGCAAAGATCTCCGTACACTCGCTGATAGGGGCCGCTTGGAAGCGCTCTGGCGCGAGGTAGCTAGCCGTGCCAGCTCGCGAGGCGATGGAAAACAGAGCCGCCGAGCTACCGAGATCGACGAGCTTAAACGACAGCTTCGCGTAGTCGCCGATGCACAAAATATTCTCGGGCTTGATGTCGCCATGCGCGAGGTTTAGCCGCAGCAAAGTCTGGCTCGCCTGTGTGAGGAAACGGCCAAGGGCCACCGCAGAATCCACCGACAACACTCGCTCATGCAGCACGGCATGGAGGCTCGGCGCATCGACGAACTCCATGATGTAGTAGCGTGCTGTTTGCCCCGCAGGCTCTAACGCACGCACAAAATGCTCGGACTGAGCACGCGTGGCATTCCAAGTTTCGCGAGTGAAGGAATCGCGATGATGTTCACTTTCAACAGCCTCGATGGGCGCAAATTTCATCACCGCACGTTGGCCATCCTTGTCGGCCAACCACACGCGATCCGTGCCCTGGAAGGCGCGCAACAGCTCATAACCATCGACCTTGTCACCTTTATTGAGCTGCGCAGGAATGGTGAGCACGCGCTCATTCATCGCCCGTAGTTTGCCTGTTTGCTGTATGCTCAGCACCACGGCGCTCATATCATCCAGCGTCTCCATAGTAGCGCGTTCGCGTGCGATGCGCACGATGCTCTGCGCGTTGCCATGACTTTGCAACTCCGTGGCTAAGTCGCCGTGGCTGATGTTATTCGACACGCCATCGGAGCAGAGCAGCGCAACATCACCATCTTGAATATCCGTGGTAAAGAAGTGCGGCTCGGCATCCTCTGTCAGGCCTAGCGCCCGAGTCAGCATGTTCTTCTGCGTGGTGTCCACATGATCCACGGAGAGCACATGCAGCACACCCGCGCTCCAAAGACACACGCGTGAGTCCCCAAGATTCACCCCGAATAAACGATCCCCTTCGATCACCAGTACCGCTAGCGTGGCGACCATTTCGCAGCGCTCATAACGGGCCTGGGACTCTTGAAACAGAGTGCGATTCAGCAGGCGGGTGAACTCCATCAGCGCACGCTGTGGCGACCAGTTGCGAGGCCGTGCGATGTAGTTTTCCATGAGCGAGGTTACGGCCCTTTGCGCTGCCTCACGCGCGGGTAGTCCCGTGCCTGCGCCATCGCTCAGCACGGCCATCACGGTCTGATCCCAAGCACGCACCGCGAAGGCATCCGAAGAGGGTTTCCCCTCTTCGCAGGCAATGCCATGGCTCGTGGTGCGGACTTTCATGGGTTTATTGGAGGCAAGAGCGGCTCTATTTAAATACGAGCATCGGCCACAGCACCCCAGGTGGTGCGCCAGCGCAGCTTCACCAAATTGAGCCCGACCAAGGCGAGGAGGCAGAGCAGTGAGAAGGCCAGCAAGCCCGCGAGATAGCTGCCCGTCAGGCCTTTGGAATAACCGAGCGAACTGGCAAGCAAGAAGCCCCCGAGGCCGCCACCACAGCCGACGAGGCCGGTCATCACGCCGATGTCTTTGGCAAAGCGCTGGGGCAGCAATTGGAAGACCGAACCATTCGCCATGCCGAAGGCACCCGAGGCTAAAAAGAAGCCCAAGGCACACACGGGCAAACTCACTGTGCTGGCTGCGAGCACCAACGAACACGCCGCCACGATGAAGAAAACATGCAGCGCACGGATGCCGCCCAAGCGATCCGCAATAGCGCCGCCAATAGGCCGCCCGAGAGCACCTACCAGCGTGCAGAGCGCCGCCCAGCTACCCGCATCCACAGGCGAGAGCTTGAACTCCGAAGTGAAGTAAATGATGAGCGATGCGGCCAGGCCTGAGAAGCCGCCAAAGCTGATCGTGTAGAAGAAGCAGAACCAATGCGCATCGCGCTCACGCAGCAGATTCACATAGTCGAGCAGCGTCTTCTTCTTCACTTTCACAGGCGCTTCCTTGGAAAAAATCGCATACACAACGAGCACCAGCAGCAATGGGATCAAGGCGAAACCAAACACCGCATTCCAGCCATAAGCAGCTGCGAGACGAGGCGCGAGCAGCGAGTCGATCACCACGCCCACATTACCAGCGCCCGCGAGGCCCAGCACTAGGCCCTGCATATTTGGTGGATACCAACGCCCGGCCTGCGGCAGCGCCACAGCGAAACTCGCGCCCGCCACGCCCAGCACCACGCCCAGCATGAGCGTGTGCGAGAACTGATGCAGCCCCACCATCCACGCCACCGCCATACCGATCATCACAATCACCTGCGCGATGATGCCTGTGTTCTTCGCTCCGATGCGATCCACCAGCATACCCAGCAGGATCCGAATGAACGCCCCCGAAAGATAGGGCACTGCGACCATCAATCCCTTCTGCTGCGGCGTGAGGCCCAGCGTGATGCCGATCTGTGCGCCCAGGGCCCCGAGGATCGTCCAGACCATGAAGCTGACATCGAAGTAAAGGAAGGCGGTGAGTAAGGTAGGCCAGTGGCCAGAGCTTTTAAGATCGGATATTTTCATGGAGGGGTTGGATGGAGAACCCCTGATGACTTAGCCGTGACCGTGCCAACTCTTGGGAAGTGAACGATTAATTTTGTGAATGTTTTTGGCTGAAACGATGAATGCCGCTCAGCAATTTTTAGAAGCAACAGACGGGCTGCACGGCTGTCTGCTGCAACTCCTCGCTACGGAGCGCGGCCCTCCGAGGCCGCAGTGCTACGCACGCTTGAGCTATTATGAAGATGGTGAATGCCTTCGTTCGGAGGCAGATTTGGATCGCTTGTTGGTTTGGATCAGCAAGGTTTCATCGGAATGCCTAAGGAACCCCGAAACACTGAGAAGAAGTCTTGAGCTTCGGCAAAGTGCTGCGGCCTCGAAGGGCCACGCTCCGTGGCGTTGCCACACTCATGCTCGCCATTAAAACGCCTCATCCTGGAAGTTAAGTCATGGAGTTAGTTGGGTTAGTCAGCCAACCAGTGTCCATTTTGATTCGTGGAGAGCATAAAGTCGGAGCTTGAGGAAGGCATAGTCGCGCAGGCCGTAGGTGGCGCAGAGCATGCCTC
>JANOAR010000083.1:0-19623 GCA_031411235.1 Verrucomicrobiota bacterium
GCGGCGCGTCAGACTCCATGAGCTGGGCGAAGCCAAGGATGGCATTGAGCGGTGAGCGCAGCTCATGGCTCATGCTGGAAAGGAAGTCCGACTTGGCCAAACTGGCTCTCTCCGCGATCGCCTTGGCCTTCTCCAGTTCGGTGGTCTTTTCCTGAAGGGCTTGATCCAAGCGCTTGCGTTCCGTGATGTCGCGCAGCACCACGGTGAACATCTTTTCTCCTTTCACTTCAAACTGGGCAATGGACGCATCTATCGGAAATTCGTGCCCATCGGCATGAAGGCCAGACACCTCACCCGGACTGCTCATGACACGCTTGCTGACACTGGTTTCGCCAAACTTTTGCACTTGATCGCTGTGGGCGGCGCGGAACCGAGTGGGCATCAACCGGTCGAGATTCGAGCCCAGCATTTCCTTGGATGTCACGCCAAACATCTCCTCCGCAGATGAATTGAAGAGCGTGATGCAGTGCTTGGAATCAAGGGCAATGACGGCATCCATGACTGAGGTGACGATGCCGCCTAGGGTTGCCTCGCTTTTCCGTCGCGCCATATCGATGGCATACTCCTCCGTGACGTCACGGAACACCAGCACGGCACCGATCACTTGGTTGTCGCGGTCACGGATCGGCGCGCAACTGTCCGCGATGTCACGCTCACTGCCGCTGCGCGCGATCAACACCGTATGATTGGCCAAGCCCACCACCGTGCCCAACTCCAGCGATTCCTTCACCGGGATCGTCGCGAGCTGCCGGGTGTCTTTATTGACGATGTGAAAAATCTCATCCACGGGCCGCCCCGTGGCTTCTGCCAGCGTCCATCCGGTGAGTTTTTCCGCCAGGGGATTGAGCCGCGTCACGCGCCCCTGCGCATCTGTGGCGATCACTCCATCGCCGATGGAGTTCAGCGTCACCGCTAGCTTTTCCTCGCTGATGAGCAGGATGTCATTGGCCCGCTGGAGTTGCAGGCTCAGCGCCTGCTGCGTTTCCAGCATGTCCTGGGTTTCCAGATGTACCAGACCTGCGAGCCGATGCTGCACGCCCTGATGGATGAAATAGCCAAACACAAGCGCGCCCATGAGGGTGATCAAACTAGCGATCACAATCACCGCAAACATCCTGCGCAAGTTCGTTTGAAACACGGCATCGCGCTGTGCCAGTTCCTCTTCCTCGATCTGGATAAAGGCGCTTACCTCAGCACGGATCGCATCCATAACCCGTTTCCCCTCGCCACTCTGCACCTGGGCTATCACCGCAGCCGTGTCCCCCTTGCGCCGCAGGTCGATGATCTTTGCCAGCTCAGCCAGCTTGGTTTCTAACAACGGCATGAGAGCCTCCAGGTGCTTTTGTGCCGTGGTGATCTCGCACAGTTGGCGCAGCGTTTTGAGCTGATTGTCCAGACCATCCCGCACGGCCAAATACGGCTCTAAAAATGTCTCGTCACCCGTGAGCGCATGGCCGCGCTGCCCTGTCTCCGCGTCCTTGAGCGCCGATAGCAAAGTCCCCGCCTTGCCAATGAGCACATAACTTTGCTGCCGCGCCTTTGCCGCGTCTTCGATCTGTTGGTAAGCCCAGAATGTGATGACCGCGCCCAGAGCCCCCAGCAGCAGCGCCGCAGCTAGCGCTGCCCACGTTTTAGGAGTCGCCGACATTCAGCACAGCCCCCGTTTCATCAGGAAACGTGCAGCAGAAGAGAATGGCATAAGCATGGAAGCGAGAACCTTGATGAAGATGACTCACGCTTCGAGAACAGAGCCCTCAGTCAGATGAATGTGAGCAAGTTTGCTCCAGTTAATGAAACGCGTCTTGGTTTATTTCGACGGCATGGTTCGCACACACGCTTCCCGTGAATCGGAATCTCTCGGCACAACGACAGCAGTGTTGCGCTTTAGGGTTCATCCGGGAAGGATCACATGCCTGACATAGCAGGGGGTAGCGTCGATGAACTGGCACTGGTTGTTCGAGATTCTTGAGGCTGCTATGCCTGCCGAGATTCTGCTAGCCAATCCCTTCAAGACCTCTTCCACATCCCAGTGAAGAGATTGCAGGGATGGGGTATAACCCGCCCCACGCAGGCAGCCACGTTATTCGCGACACGGTGGCACAAATTGTAAACGTGATAGTGACATTTTTTCACGAGCCTGCGGTGCGGAGCGTGGCTTTCCTTTGAAAAATCAAGGCTCGTGAAATTGGCACGGAGTTTGATACGGCAAAAAGTGGGTGCCACCTCCTGGCTCGGATGAGCCCGGAACTAAAAACGGCATCCACCAGTCAGTCCGGGAGCAGCGGCGGATGGCCGGGCCGAAGGGTTAACTAACAGTATCCGCCGTTAGAAAGACAAACCTATGACTACTGCACTCACTCGTTGGAATCCGTTGCGGGAACTGGAGGACTTCCAGCACCGCATTCTCAGCGCCTTCAACTCCAACTCGGCACGCCGGAGCAACAGCCAGGACTCGCTGGCCGTGGCGGAATGGATGCCGCTGGTGGACATCACCGAAGACGACAAGGCATACCTCATCACCGCCGAATTGCCGGAAGTGGCCAAGGAGGATGTGAAGGTGACCCTGGAGCACGGCGTGCTCACCCTCACTGGCGAACGCAAGTTCGAGAAGGAGGAGAAGAACAAGAAGTATCACCGCGTGGAGCGCTCCTACGGCAGCTTCGTGCGCAGCTTCGCGCTGCCCGATGACGCTGACGTGGGAAAAGTGAACGCGGAGTTCAAGGACGGCCTGCTCAAGGTTCGTGTGACGAAGAGCGAAGCGGCAAAGCCCAAGCAAATCGAAGTCAAAGTGAACTAAGACCATACCAGTCGCGGCGGGCATCCCCCTCGCAGGGCAGCCCGCCGCGAGCAATCCCCCAAATCCACCAAACAAACCACAATACTAACCTATGAAAACACAACTCACTGATAACGTCGTCCGTTCCACGGCGCTGGTGCTGTGCGCGGCGGGTCTTGCTTTGTCTGGCCTATGCAACCTGCGGGCGGAGGAGCAACCAGCCAAGCCAACCACTGGCACCTATGGGAGCGGGAAAAACTACAAGACAACCATCCAGCGGCAGAGCGAAGGCGAGCTTTCGGCTGAGGATCTGCACCAGGCCTCGCTGCTCAGTTCGCAACTGCTCATGCACCTGAATGCCGCAGCGCTGCAATGCATAGACGGCAAGGGTAACACCGCCAAAACGGAAATCGAAAAGGCAGAGGTGCTGGCGGGCATCGTCCGCAAACTGCTGCCCACGACCACGGTGACCACCACCGTCGCCGACAGCCAGGGCAAGGAGGTGTATCGCGATGTGCAGAAAGTGCAGGACGAGCAAATCCCCATCTTCTCTGGCTCCGTGGCTGTGGAGGTGGTGGAACCACTCGTGGAAGCGAAGAAGGATGAAGCCGCGCTGAAGGGGCTCAAGCTCGCGGACGCCGACGTGATCCACACTGCCGTGCTGGCCGACCTCGGCTACATTGAGCGCAAGCTGGCGCGCGCCGTGCAGTTGCTCACCAAACCGGAAGAGGCGGCGGCTCAACTCGTGTTGGCGCAGAAGGACGGCATTCGCTTCAGCGTGCATCAGGAGGACAGTCCCCTGGTGGAGGTGCAGCACGCCTTGCGGCTGGCCGAACGCATGGTGCAGGAGCAAAAATACGACGGGGCCAAAGCCAACCTCCAGGCCGCCAAGCTACGACTGGAGGCCTATCGCGGGCTCGTCGGTGGCACTCAGGCCAGTGCGGTCGGCAATCTCGAAAAGGAGATCGAGAAGATCTCCTCTGAGCTGGGGAAGCCCGGTGTCGCGGATCAGATTCGCGGCATGTGGGACAAGGCCACCAGCTGGTTCAAGCGTGAGAACGGCCAGGCACGGCAGACCGAGCCTGCGGATAAGAAGGACATAAAGTCGTAAACCACGTGCGCATCGGGAGGCCGCTGGAACAAGCCTGCGGCCCCCTTGCGCCCCTTCAACAAACACTCAACGAAACTAAAGGAGAACAAGATCATGAAAACTCAACACCACTACCACAGCGCTGCCTGGGTGACCACCGTGCTTGCCCTCAGTGCCATCATCCTCACCACACGTCCGCAGGTAGCCATTGCTGCGGAAGAGACCAAGCCACATGACAAAGGCTTCATCGAGAAGATGGAGCGCTGGCAGGACAAAATGTCGGAAAAGTTCCGTGACACCTGGAAAGGGTTGCGCGGCGACGCCACCGACAAGTCCGTCGCTACCGCCTCCGTGGATCTGCGTGAAGACAAGGATCACTACACGGTGCGGTTGAACCTGCCTGACCGCGACCTCGACAAGGTCGAGATCAGACTGGAAGGCGACACCCTGCGCATCGTCGCACCCCCTGGCGACAAAGCCAGTCGCTACGAGCAAACCGTAGCCTTGGAAAATATCGCCCCCATGGCGGCACCGAAGATCGAGCGTAAACAGAAGGACAGCATGATCGTGGTGACTGTGGCCAAGAAGATCACCGCGAAGGAAGACAAGGTGGCCAGCAAACCCGCCGAGTCCGCCCCCTCACTGCTGTCGGACTGGGACCGCGAAATCTTCGGACGCATGGACAAGATGCGCCGCGACATGGACCGCATGTTTGAAGATGCGTTCCGTGAGTTCCGCACCGGCCCCGATTACCAGGGGTTCTTCGATGAGCCACGCTTTGGCTCGTCAGTCGACCTCAAGGAAGAAGGCGGTGCCTACGTCGTCCGCGCCTACCTGCCGGAACGCGACCTCCAGAACATCAACGTCTCCGTCGAGGATCGCATCCTCAAGATAGAGGCGAAGGAGCAAACCTTGCCCAAGCAGGAGGGAGGCGCAGGCACCCTGCACACCACTCGCAAAGCGGCCTACTCGCAGCTCATCACGCTGCCCGGCCCCGTTCAGACGGGAAAAATGAAGGTCGATCGCAAGGCCAGTCTCCTGATCGTCACGCTGCCCAAGTCCACTTAATCGCTTCGGCAGAGAGCACGTCCCCCCATGTGGATGGTAAGGCCCGCTCGCCCCATGGAACGCATGGCTTGAGAGCCACGTTCCATGGGGTTTGCGTTACCAGTGAATGGGAAATCTTTCGGCACAACGACAGCAGTGTCGAGACCTTCCTGGCCGACATGCGTACGAAGCGTTGATAGCCGCCTGACCTTTCCTCCGACCTCTTTCCCGACAGCTCACTCTGAGCTTGTTAGCCCGGCCCCAAGTCATCCTTTCCAGTCAGTCACTTCCTGATCCTTTCTTGCTCTCTTCTTGGTCAAAGAGACGATCGATTTGCTTTTCAGCGGCCCGCAAGTGGGTTGAAGCAGCTTCACCTCCTCTAAAAACGGTATTCCAGCTTTCCCCAATCCATGTGAATGCGCACAAGCGATTGTCCGAATCAAACAACAACTGCACGTAGTCGTAAGCGTCGGGCAGTTCGGAGAGTGTGTTGACCTCTGCCCCACAGCTCTTCAGCGGAGCAGGTGAAAGTTTGGCCCAGTGTTTCGGTGGCTTGATGTACCAGACTTGACGTCCCCGGTAGGTCCACAGGTGATCGGCCCGCGTTGTTCCCGAACAGTGACAAGACCTCGTTCTGACTTTGTCCAACCTGAAGCTGGTTGAAGCCATGGAAGAACTTTTGCCCGTCGGTTGGGGGCGAACAAATTATAAAAATTAGCACAACGATGCCAAGCAACACTGATGATAGGGTTGCTATGCGTGTGGAGGGTTTCATAAGGCTAGCACGAGGACAGCTATCAAGGATATGAGACGCGTATGCTCCCAAGCCTATGCGAAATACACTCTCGGCACACGGGCGTTGATATTCGTGAGCACTTCGTAGGGGATGGTTCCGGCCCAGGCGGCTAAGTCATCGGCGGTGATGATTTCGTCACCATCGCGCCCGAGGAGGGTCACGCTGTCGCCGTTGTAGGCGGTGCCCCATTCGAGGTTTACCATGAGTTGATCCATGCAGATGCGGCCTGCGGTGGGGTGGCGCTGGCCACGGATGAGCACGCTGGCTTTGCCCGACAGGGCGCGGAAGTAACCATCGCCGTAACCGACGGGCACGGTCGCCACGCGCACGGGGTGGTCGCTCTGCCATGTCGAGCCGTAGCCGATGGGGTGCTGCGGTTGCACGACTTTGAAATACATGACCTGGCTCTTCCATTCGAGCGCGGGCTGTACGGCGATGCTGCGCATGGCCTCGCGCGAAGGATAAACGCCGTAGAGCAGTATGCCGGGGCGCACCATGTCGAGGTGGCTCTCGGGGAGTTGCAGGGTGCCAGCACTGTTGGCGATGTGGCGCAGCGGTGAGAGCAGGCTGTGGCGGGGGTAAAACTCCAGCACATGCTGGAAGCGTTCGAGCTGTCGCCGTGCATCGCTGAGGTCGGCGGCATCGGCATTGGCGAAGTGGGAGTAGATGCCTTCGATGTCGCAGTGGCGGCAGTGCAGTGAGGCCTCTAGGAGGTGCCCGGCGCTGTAATGATGCACGCCGACGCGCTCCATGCCGGTGTCGATTTTCAGATGCACCTTGGCGCGTTTTTTCATCGCGGCGGCGGCTTGGTCGATGCACTTCAGCTTGTCCACTGAGGCAGCGGTGAGGGTGATGTCGCACTCGATGAAGCTGGTGATGTGATCGACGGCGACGCTGCCGAAGCATAAGATCGGTGCGCTGATGCCGTGCTCGCGCAGCACGATGCCTTCTTCCAGCAAGGCGACGCCGAGGCAGTCTGCGCCTTGCTCGACCATGAGTCGTGCGACTTCGACGATGCCGTGGCCATAGGCGTTGGCCTTCACCACGGCCATGATTTTAGCGCTGCCAACGTGGGTGCGAATCGCGGCGTAGTTGGCGGCGAGTTGTGAGAGGCTGATCTCGACGTGAGTGGGGCGAGTGGGCATGGAGGGGAGGAATATGGAAGATGGAATATGGAATAAGGGAAGTGGCTTCGCGCTTGAATTCAAAACCATAGATGCTCAACCAAGAGCATCTGCCGAAGGTGCCTCCCATCCCTTATTCCTTATTCCTTGCCCCCTCTGCTGCTTAGCCGAGTACGGCTTCGACCTGGGTCTTGATGGCCGCGAACTCGGCATCATTGAGCGCTGGCACGAGGGTCTCGCGCCAGTCGGCCTGTGGCTCGGGCAGGGTGATCCACGAACGGCAGCCGCCGTAGCTCTTGGCATAGGGCAGGTGCCAGATGGTGGTCAGCTTGTAGGCGCGTACGAGGGCGACGTTCAGGCAGCTTTCTTCGTCATAGATGAAGCGCTCGCGCACGATCTCCTCGGCCCAGACGTGCATGGGGGCGAGCGCGGCGACTTGTGCCCAGTCGGTGACTCGCCAGACTTTTTCTAGGGTTGCCCAGCCACCGATTTCAACGGTGGTGCGCTCCTCCTCGGGTGGGAAATGAAAGCGCTCGGGCTGCTCGGGCATCCAGGTGAGCCGCTCGCCTTGGGTGTGAAACCAGGTGGGGAAAAGGAAAAACTCGCGGTGCTTGAACTCGAAGCCTCCTCGTCCTTCATGGATGCCGCCTTTGCGCAGGATGAGGCTCATCACGCCGCTGCTGAGGGCCTCGCAGATGTTGGCCCATTCTTTGAAGCCGATACTGCTGCGGGTCGTCGTCGGGGCAGGGTTCGTCACGGTCATTGCGGCGCGTTATTTTTTCTTGGCGGAGGTCTTTGGCTTGGTGGGTGTGGCACCGAGTAGGTTGATGTTATGAATCTCGTGTGGCCCCATGGTTGAGCTGTCAAACTCGGCGGCGGCATCTAAGCCAGCGCGCACGATTTCCTCGGCGGTCTCGGCTTGCTCATAGACGGCCTGCATCGCGCCGAGCGCGTAGTCGCGCCCTGAGCCTGCGCTCCAGAACTTGTGAAACTGCTGGGCCGAGCGGAAGGAGTAGATGGCGAAGATGCCGTGGGGATTGGCGGCTAAGCCATAGAATTGCGTGGTCTCGTACTCGTCATCTTTGTCGGGCGCAGCGGCCATGAAGTACTCGCCTTTTAAGTAGTGGTGAGCGTGGCGGAAGGTCTCAAAGATGGCCTCGGTGGAGGAGAAATCGCGGGGGCGTTCTGGGTTGGCGAAGTAGCTCTGCAATACGACCAAACTCGCTGAGGTGCCGGTGAGGCCGAAGTAGGTGTCGCCAATTTTTGCCACCTTGGTTTTGTTCACGACGTGGTGGGCCTTCTGGCGCAGGGAACCGAGGCAACTGAGGGTGTCTGCGCCGATGCAGACGCGGCCATTTTTTTGAGCAACAACGATGGTGGACATAGTTCGATTTTTGAGGGGCTGCCTCAGTGCAGGTGGTTGGGGCTGAAGTCAACCGATCCGCCGTTGTTGGGCCGCGTAGCCTTTAGGCTCCTGGCTTGACGACGATATTGTCAGCAGCCCATTCGTGCGGGCCTGCGCCGGGGTCGTCGGTGCCTGCGGTCTCGGCGAGGAAGCCTTCGACGGAGCGCAGCGTGTTCTTGCTGTATCGTCCGCCCGCTTTGTTGTGCAGGTAGATGTCGGGGGCACCGTTGCCGCTGAGGTCATTGCCGCTGACGTCGGGGATCATGCCTTCGCCTTTGATTTGCAGGCCGAACATGGCGCTGTTTTTGACGAAGTTTTTGTTGATGATGGAGGTGCTGCCTTTGGCATCGGCGGACAAGATAATGCCCACGTTTTTGCTGCCTTCGATGGTGTTGTCGCGCAGTTCGATGTTGCCTGCGCCGTCGCAGACGATGCCGATGAGATTGTTGGTGGCGCGGCAGTTGGTGACGGTGAGGGCTGCACCTTTGGAGGCGCTGAGGCCATACTTGGAGGTGTCGGTGATGTCGCAGTCGTCGAGGCTGGCGACGCTGCCGACGTCGTGGGTGCTGAGGGCGGAGTCTTTGTTGGTGGTGAACTTGCACTTGCGCAGGGTGGCGCGGGCGTGGTCGCTGATTTCGACGCCCGAGGCGGTGTGGCTGGTGAAGGTGCTGTCGGTGATGACGGCGTTGCTCTCAGCGAGTTCGGCGACGATGCCGAAATCATTCTTCTCAAAGGTGCAGCCCGCGACGGTGACGGTGGCTCCGCCAGTGATCTTGAGCCCGGCTTCGGCATTCTCGCTGAAGGTGCAGTGGTTGAGGGTGACGGTGGCTGCGCCGGAGATGGTGAGGCCATCGCGCATGGCATGGCTGAAGGCGCAGTCGGTGAAGGTGACGAGGCTGCTATCCAGCACGGCGATGGATTGACCGGGGGCTAGGGAGTCGTCGCTCTCATGCTGAAAGCCGATGCCGGTGACGGTGACGTCTTTGCAGTTGCTGCCTGTGATGGTGGAGCTGCTGCGGCCATCGGTTCTGATGATGGTTTCGGCGAGGCCTGCGCCGATGAGTTTGATGTCGGGCTTGAGGGTGATTCGCTCGTTGAAGGTGCCTTTGACGAGGAGGATTTTTTGCCCTGGGCCTGCGCGGTCGATGGCTTCTTGGATCTTCTTGAAATGCTGGGGCACAAGCCAGTCCTGGCCGGGGGGCGGGAGGTTGCTTCGAGGGGCGACGTAGGGTATAGTGGGGTGATTTGCTTTGGGGTTGTCGGGAGTGGTCACGAGGGTAGAGGGGGGGGGCGTGACCTTGTCATTTTTGTCGATTTTGATGAAGGCTCCCTGGTCATACTTGCCTGAGAAGGGTTCTTCTTTGGGCTTGTTGTTCCTGTTGCCCAACACGAAGGCGATGCCAGCGATGCTGGCGATGGTGAGCACGCTGAGGGTGGCGATGAGGGGGATGAGCCACTTGGGCTTGTCTTTGACGGTGCTTGTGGTGGTGGCTCCGGGGGTAGCGGTGCCGCCTGAGGCGGGCTTGGGGAATTCGAAGACGCTGCGCTGGGTGCGCGTCTCGCTGCCGCTGAGGCTGACGACGGCGGCGCTGGTCTGGATGGTGACTTCGCCGGTGCCGAGGTGTCTCGTAGGCGAGGTGGTGTACTGCTGGGGGCGGCCAAAGGTGGTGGCGTGGGAGGGGGTGCGTGGGGTGCTGTGGGCGAGGGGCGGCGGGCCGGGTACGGGTGGCGGTGCAGCAGCGGGCTGGGTTGCGCTGGGTTGCGCGATTTCATAGGGCTTGGCGCTGGGGCTGCCGCTGGAGGCGAGGCCGAGCAGGTCGATGATTTCGGCGGCGCTCTGGGGGCGCTGGGCGCGCTCTTTGGCAAGGCAGCGCATGATGGCGGACTCCCAGTGGTCGGGTATTTGGGTGGGGATGCCTTGCTCGCGGAGACGCTCGGCGAGGGGAGTCGGCGGGACTTTCTGGATTTGGTTGGAGATGTCGCCTTGGTAGAAGGGTGGGTTGCCGCTGAGCAGTTCGTAGAGGGTGGCTCCGACGGCGTAGAGGTCGTCGAGGCGGTTGGCACTGCGCCCGCCCGCTTGCTCGGGGCTCATGTAGCAGAGGGTGCCGCGACTGTGGGCGGAGATGGTGACGCGCGACATGGAGTCGGCGAGACTGCGGGCGATGCCGAAGTCGGCGATCTTCAACGTGCTGGTGGCGCTGTCGATGAGGATGTTGGAGGGCTTGAGGTCGCGATGGACGACTTTTTTATCGCGATGGGCGTAGTCGAGGCCGGTGAGCAGTTGCACGGTCCAGGCCTTGAGTTGCTCTGTGGTGAAAACGCCGTGCGCTTGTCGCTGGCGGAGCTTGGAGAGGGTGTCGCCCGCGACGTATTCCATGGAGATGGCGACGTTGTCATCGTCGCGGTAGAATTCGTACACGCTGACAATGTTGGGGTGGGAGAGGCTGCGGCCACTGCGGGTTTCGTTCTTCAGATCGCTGACGGCTTGCTCGTCGAACTGAATCATGCGGGGCAGGAGCTTGAGGGCGATGTCCTCATCCAGGGTGGTATCATGCGCGAGCCAGACTTCGCCCATGCCACCTTTGCCGACGCAGCGTTCCAGCTTGAAGCGGCTGATGATGATGGCCCCGGAGCGCAGGCCGGGCAGTGTGATTTCGTTGTCTAAGTCTAATGGCTGGGAGGAGGTGAAGTCGTCAGGCATGGTAGGCAAGGGGGTGAGTGGTGATGCTAAGCTAGGGGCTAGGCCACAGAAAAGTCTTATCTTGCTTTTCGCTATGCCACAGGGCAACCAGAGTGTGCAATGGTAGAGCACTCCACGCCCCCCACTCCTTTGACGGACTTCGCCGCAAGCCAGTTGCAGTGTTTGCGCGGCTTTGAAGATGAGCTGATGTCGCGTTACACCAGCCCTGAATTGATTCCTAAACGCGAATCAACGTTGCAGATGATCACGGCGGTGCGGGAGGCGGATCATCTGCCGAGTTTAATCGTGGTGCGGCATTATGCGGCTCCTATGGCCAATGAGTTGCTGGAGCAGCAGCGGGCGATGCTGGCGCGAATGCGTGGGACGAGCAGCCCGTTTCTATGTGAGTTGCTGGAGTCACGCGCAGAGACGTATGCGCACTTTTTGGTGGGTTCGGCTCCTGGGTTTTGCCCGCTGTATGATGTCCTTCGCCAGCAGCGGGAGTTGCCTTTTGAAACGGTGGCGGCGGTGCTGGCGCAACTGGCGGATGGCTTGGTCGCCGCGACGGCGGCGAATTGGCCACGCATGATGTTGGACATTCGCTCGCTGTTCACGGCGAGTAACGACGTGGACTCGCTGCACCAGGGCTTGCGGCTGGCGGTGCCGCCGCTGCCTGCGCCGGATATGGGGGTGCTGGTGGTGCCGAGGTCGAGCACGGAATACATTCTGGAGCTGGCGATTCTAGCCTGTGAGTTGCTGGGGATGAGGGTGCAGAATGGCCGCTTCCGCCCGATTGCGGAACTGGGTGAGGAGCGCAATCAAATCCTCCGCATGGTCATCGAGAATGCCCAGGAGACGGAGTTCACTTCGGCGCGTGATTTTGTGACGAAGCTCACGGGCGAGATCATGACGGCGAGGCATCAACGGGCCACGACGGCGACGGCTGCGAATCCAACGCCGGGGCGTGCTACGAGCCCGACGGGCCCGGCTCCACAGCCCCTACCACCACCACCACCGCTACCGGAAATGAGGCCGCCACCACCGCCTCCGAGCGAGGAGCCGACGCGACACGCGCCCGGTCCGACGTCGCTACCGCGTGTGTCGATGCCGGATATGCCGGAACTGCTGCTGCCCCCGGCGCGGCTGCGGCTGGCGGCGCGGAGCGCGGAATCTCTGCCTGTGGTGTCGATCTACATCGCGGATGAAATCAGTGTGGGCCGATCGCCCAAGGCGAATTTTATCGCCCAGTTCGCCCCAGCGACGCAGCGCAACAAGGAGCGCACTATGTCGATCAGCAAAGAGCATCTGTTCCTCAGTAGCAATGGTGCGGATGTGTGGCTGCGCGATGCCTCGGAGGTGAGCCACTCCTTCATCAATGGCCAAGCGGTGGAGGGGCGGCTGCGCATCGGGCGCTTCTGCCGCATCATGGTGGCGGGTGAGTATGAGCTGGAGATCCGTCGCATGGACTCGGCGTGGCCGGAGGGCTGTGTGTGGGATCCGAGCGAGGGCAGGCCCGCGCTGCCTGGGGCGACGGTGCTGACGCCGGGGCCAGAGATTTCTGTGTATGAGCACCGGGTGCTGTGGCTCTTCACCGACGCGGCGTTTGGCGTGCTACCGGGCGGTGCCTTGCAACTTCAGCCGGGTACCTCCCGCGATGTGTTGGGCTGGTTCCTGACGCTGCGTGGCTGTGTGTGGGTGATGGCTGCCGAGTCGGATGGCACGGTGATGCTGGACGGCACGCTGGTGAAAAAGAATGAGCCGCAACTGCTGCGCCCTGGCCAGTACTTGAAAATAGGCACGCAGGAGTGGCAGGTGGAGGCGGCGTGAGGCTCTTGTGCAATGAGGAGTATTTGCAGTGCTGTGCTGGGAGTCATTGCAGCGCCGCCTGCACTCGCGAAAGTGCGGGCCTTTGATGACAAAACCGAGCAGCAAAATATGGCGAATGATGATCCTGTGCGCCTGGATCATCGTGGTAGCACTCGTCGGTGCGATTTTGATTTCTGGCACTCGCTTCGCATGGATCGCTCCCTTGGTATTTGCGCCGCCCTTTGTATGGCCGCTGGGCTTGGTGCTCCTCGCTGTTCTCAGTTGGCTTGCCGCCGCGCGTGGGTACGCGTTGGGGTTGCTACTCACCGCTGTTTTCATCGCAGGCCCGTTGTTAGGCTGGCGTTCGCACCGGGCCGTCCACGCACCGCTCGTCCCTGGTACTCCGGGCCTGCTGCGTGTGCTCACTTGGAATCAAGGCCAGCACTACACGCATAGCCTTGCGCCCTTCATCACGCAGATGCAGCCCGACGTGATCGCTTACCAAGAGGCGCTTGCGGTTAACCGCCAGCCGGGTGCTGCCCCAGAGCTTCAGCCTTATGAACACATCGCTAAAGTGGGCGAGTTCATGCTGGCCAGCCGATTCCCCATCACCAGCACGGCGCTGGTGCCCACGGCCACTCCGGAGCAAGCTTCGTATGGGCGATACTCGGCCAAGGCAGCGCGTTTCGTGATCGACTTCCAAGGTCAGTCGGTGGTCATTTATAGCCTGCACGTCATCTCACCGCGCTTTGCATTGGATCACGCCCTGGGGATTGAAAAGGACACGAATACCAAGCTGCGCGACGACTCCAGTTTCTGGCCTCGACAGCGGGCGATGATCGAGCTGCTCATCGCCCGCATCGAAGCCGAGACGCTACCCACCCTCGTG
Source organism: Verrucomicrobiota bacterium (assembly GCA_031411235.1). Classification (GTDB taxonomy): domain Bacteria; phylum Verrucomicrobiota; class Verrucomicrobiia; order Verrucomicrobiales; family Verrucomicrobiaceae; genus JANOAR01. Next base: position 13,614 of record JANOAR010000083.1, read on the forward strand.
CTGGGCGACTGGAACATGCCGCCCCTCGGCCCGTATTATCGGCAGATGACGCGACGCTTCCAGGACGCCCATGCTGCGGTCGGCCAGGGCTATGGCTTCACTTGCCCTGGTGACCAGTGGACGCCGCTCACCCTGGGCGAGCCCTGGTTGCGCATCGACTACGTGCTGTGCAACTCCCGTTGGGAACCGCTGGAGTGCTACACCGAAGAAGCCAGCAAGGCCCAGCATCGCGCCGTGGCAGCGGTGCTGAGGCTGCGATGAATTCAGTCCAACGACAGGAACTTCACGCACACGCAGCTCGCGACTTCCTGGCGCTGGCCGGTGGGCTTGATGATGCCGGTCGCGGGGTCGATGGCGAAGACGACGATGTCGCTGCTGTTGTTGTGCGCGGTGATCATCCACTTGCCCGAGGGGTCGATGTTGAAGTTGCGTGGGATCTTGCCACCGCTGGCCACATTGGCTTGCAGCTTCAGCTTGCCCGAGGCTTCATCAAACGTGTAACACGCGATGGTATCGTGGCCGCGATTCGACACATAGACGAACTTGCCATTCGGATGCGCCACCGTTTCAGCGGTGGAGTATTTGGGGCTCATCGCCTCGCCCGCAGGCAGCGTGCTCACAGTCTCGATGGGACTCAGCACCCCAGCCGCTGCGTCGTAGCGGAAACTGGTGACGTTCATGAGCATCTCGCCGTTCACGAAGGCAAACTTGCCGCTGGGATGGAAGGCAAAATGCCTGGGCCCCGAGCCCGCAGGTACGGTGGCAAAGGGTGGGTCGTTGGCCTCCAGTTTCGCCGTGGCGGTATCGACTTTGTAGATCATGATCTTGTCCAGTCCGAGGTCGCAGAAGAAGGCGAAGCGGCCATCGGGGCTGTAGTTGCCTGAGTGGGTGTGTGGCCCCGCCTGCCGCCGTGTATCCACGCTGGAGCCTGCGTGCTGCATGAAGCTCACGGCCTCGCTCAGTGAGCCATCATCCTTCACCACATACGAGGCACAACTGCCGCCACCGTAGTTGGCCACGATGGCGACTTTGCCGGACGTATGGACATTCACATGGCAGGGGCCATCGCCGACGGAGGAGACTTGGTTGATCTTGGTCAGCAGCCCGGTGGTCTTGTCGATGCTGAAGGCGCTGACGCCGCCGCCCTTCTGCCCTGGCGTGGCCATCTCGCCCACGCAGTAGAGGTACTTCTTCGACGGATGAATGGAGAGGAAGCTCGGGCTGCCCGTCTCTGCCGCGAGTGCAGGCGCGGCGAGGGTGCCGGTGCTGCTGTTGAAGCGAGACACATAGATGCCCTTGCTCCCTGTCTTCGCCCCGGTGTACGGGCCGAAGTAAACGAGACAATCACCCGCTGCCGCAAAGGCAGCACTGGTGGCGAGACTCACCGCGAGCAAAGTCGCGGTGCCAAAAAGACGGGTACGTGGGTTCATCATAGAGCCCTGCATCACACACGGGAATGGGGTGGGATGGCAAGCGCAGTTTCTACCAAGCGGTGTCTTCGCGATTAGCTGTCGAAGGGACAAGGGATAAGGAACAAGGAACAAGGGGAGTGCCTTCGGGTGTGCTCTTCGAGAGGGCTGTGGTTTTGAACTCCGGCGCGAAGCTTCTTGCCCCTTGTCCCTTATTCCTTATTCCTTATTCCTTGTCCCTTCTTTCTCCTCCCTCTCCGCTCCCCATGCCTATCCCTTTCTCCCGCCGTCACATTGGTCCCTCTGCTGCCGATCTCGATGCCATGCTGCATACGCTTGGTTGTGCTTCGCTCGATTCCCTGATGGATGAAGTGGTGCCTGAAGGCATTCGTTTGACGAGCCCCCTCGCGCTTCCGCCTGCACTTAGCGAAGAGCAAGCGCTGGCCAAATTGCGCGAGATGATGGGCGGCAATCGTGTGCTGCGCTCCTTCATCGGCATGGGTTACCACGACACCTTCACGCCGCCTGTGATCCTGCGCAATGTGCTGGAGAACCCCGGCTGGTACACCGCCTACACGCCCTATCAGGCCGAGATCGCGCAGGGCCGATTGGAAGCGCTGTTGAATTTCCAAACCATGATTTGCTCGCTCACCGCGCTCGATGTGGCGAATGCTTCGCTGCTCGATGAAGGCACAGCGGTGGCCGAGGCGCTAGCGCTTGCTATCGCCCAGCATGGCGCGGCGCGGCGCGTGTTCATCAGCGATATGTGCCATCCGCAAACCATTGCCGTGGTCATCACGCGCATGGAGCCGCTGGGCATCAACGTGGAAGTGGGCGACATCATGCGCTGGCAGCCGGGCGAGGCCAAAGACATCGCCGCCGTGGTGGCGCAGTACCCGGACACGCTGGGGCTTATCCATGACTTCACAGCGCTCGCCGATGCCGTGCATGGCGTGGGCGCATTGTTCGTCGTCGCGGCGGATTTGTTAGCCCTCACCGTGCTGCGTCCGCCGGGTGAATTCGGGGCCGACATCTGCGTGGGCAACAGCCAGCGCTTCGGGGTGCCACTGGGATTTGGCGGGCCACACGCCGCTTTCATGGCCGTACGCGATGCGCTCAAACGGCGGATGCCAGGGCGGCTCGTCGGTGTCTCACAGGATGCGCAAGGACGCCCCGCGTATCGACTTTCCCTGCAAACGCGCGAGCAGCACATCCGCCGCGAAAAGGCCACCAGCAACATCTGCACGGCGCAGGTGCTGCTCGCGGTGATGGCCAGCATGTATGCGATTTACCATGGGCCTGAAGGGCTCAAAGCCATCGCTCGTCGCGTGCATCGCGCCGCTTCGTGGTTCGCCGATGAACTCGTCGCGCACGGCGCACAGCTCGCCGGCGATGAGTTCTTCGACACCGTCACGGTGCAGGTGGAAGACGCCGATGTGGTGTTGAACCGCGCTCAAGAGTTGGGCTTCAATCTCGGCTGCTTGGATGAAAACACCGTGGTCGTAGCGCTCGATGAGCGCATCACCGAGGCCGAGCTACTGAGCCTGCTCAAAGCCTTCGGCATCGACGAGCCTCTGACGCCGCTCGACTTCAAGGCTGCCGCCGAGCTGGACGTGAGCGAGGAGCATCAGCGCACCTCGCCCATCTTGACGCATACCGTCTTCAACAGCTACCACAGCGAGACCGAGATGATGCGCTACCTGCATCGCCTGGAAGGCAAGGACATCGCGCTGAATCGCAGCATGATCGCGTTGGGCTCTTGCACCATGAAGCTCAACGCCGCCGCTGAAATGCTGCCCGTGAGCTGGCCCGAGGTCAATGGCCTTCACCCCTTCGCCCCGTCCGACCAGACCCAGGGCTACCACGCCATGTTCACCGAGTTGGAGACTTGGCTGGCCGAGATCACTGGCTTCGCCGCCGTGTCACTGCAACCCAACGCTGGCTCGCAGGGCGAGTACGCTGGGCTGCTAGCCATCCGCCGCTACCACGCCAGCCGCAGCGAGAGCCATCGCGATGTGTGCCTCATCCCCGTCAGTGCCCACGGCACCAACCCCGCGACCGCCATGATGTGTGGGCTCAAAGTGGTGGCCGTCGCCTGTGATGATGCAGGCAACATCTCGCTCGACGATCTGCGTGCAAAGCTCGCCACCCACAGCGCCAATGTCGCTGCGCTGATGGTCACGTATCCCTCCACGCATGGCGTTTTTGAAGAGAGCATCGTGCAAATGTGTGCGCTGGTGCATGAGCACGGCGGCCAGGTTTATATGGATGGTGCCAACATGAACGCACAGGTCGGCCTCACCTCCCCAGGCCACATCGGAGCCGATGTCTGCCATCTCAATCTGCACAAAACCTTCTGCATCCCCCACGGTGGTGGTGGCCCCGGCGTGGGGCCTATCGGCGTCGCCGAGCACCTCGTGGCCTTCCTCCCAGGCCACATGATTTTCGGCGAAGCCCAGAGCATGGGTGCCGTAGCGAGCGCCCCCTGGGGCAGTGCCAGCATCTGCGTGATCTCTTGGATGTACATCGCCATGATGGGAGCCGACGGCCTCACCAGCGCGACGAAACATGCCATCCTGAATGCCAACTACATCGCCAAGAAACTCGGCCACTGCTTCCCCGTGCTCTACTCGGGCCGCAATGGCCGCGTCGCCCACGAGTGCATCCTCGATTTCCGTGCCTTCAAAAAAGTGACCGTGGAAGACGTCGCCAAGCGCCTCATGGACTACGGCTACCACGCCCCCACCATGAGCTGGCCCGTCACAGGCACGCTGATGGTCGAGCCCACCGAAAGCGAATGCCTCGCTGAGCTGGATCGTTTCTCAGAAGCCATGGCGCACATCCATAGCGAAATCGACCGCGTGGAGCGCGGTGAAAAAAGCGCTACCGACAACCCACTGAAACACGCCCCGCACACCGCCGAGTCCGTCGTGGCCAGCGCTTGGTCGCACGAGTACAGCCGCGAGGAAGCCGCCTTCCCCTTGGCCTGGGTCATGCAGAACAAGTACTGGCCACCCGTCGCGAGGATCGACAATGTCTTCGGTGATCGGAACCTCGTGTGTAGCTGCATCAGCGTGGAGGAAGCCGTCCGCTCGGAATAACAGGAAGCGCGTGCGGCGTCGCCAACGCCCTGGGTAACGACAAACACACTCAGGGATGGGGCAAAAGGTGGAATGGCATAAGCCATCATCATTTTTGATGATTCCACCCGTGGTGTTGCGCTCCATAGGGATAGGCCCATCGCTTGAAGCTCCCTGACGACGCATTCCCATCCGTGATAAACCCGGCCAACCCACGGAGCCACGCCGCCGCTCTGCGGAGCCACGCCGCCGCTCCACGAGCCACGCCACCGCTCCACGAGCCACGCCACCGCTCTGCGGAGCCACGCCGCCGCTCCACGGAGCCACGCCGCCGCTCCACGGAGCCACGCCGCCGCTCCACGGAGCCACGCCACCGCTCCACGGAGCCACGCCGCCGCTCCATGAGCCACGCCACCGCTCCACGGAGCCACGCCGCCGCTCCACGGAGCCACGCCGCCGTGAAACGGCTCTGGAGGATACCGTCGCGGCACCAACCTCGTAAAATCAAGGCTTCCAGCGTCATGCCAGGATTCCGCCACCCCCGCGCCGCCGCCCTGGCAGAGGACGTCTGGCCCGATTTCGCAGAAATGAGATGCCGCACTCGCAGTCGTCGTTCAAAGCGTCCCCGCCCAACCCACCAACCCCGCCACCGCCGCCAACCTTCTCACCCACGTCTTGACCGCAGGCTGCTTTTTTGCTGAACTCGGGCCTTTATCCCCAGACTATGAATTCGCACTCATCCACACGGAAAAGTTATGGTTTCGCCGTTAGGCAACACAAAAGTGTGGACGAATCTGATTATGCCACACTTTAGTCTGTCTAAACAACGTTCGGGCAACTGCTGAGTCGGCTACCTTTCCACCAATGAGCATCTGGTCAGACCCACCCAAGGAGCCTCTCGCAATGGCCCTTCGCAAGGATGATCCCGAGATGAAGGCTGCTTATCGGAAGGCTGCTGTGACATTGCCAGACTTCATCGCCCACATTGGGATTGGCGATGATCGATTCTGTTCGCTGAAGCTGTGCTTCAAAGATCCCGATCTATCGGAGCGGCTTGGTGAGGAGCGGCTATTCTACTGGTGGCTCGACTTCGCCCATTATCACGCAGACGAGAGAGTGTTCTCGGCAGCGTTTACCGAGGTGCCAACAGGGCTTGAGCGTTACCATCAAGTCGGACAGAGGCTTTCGATTGAGGGCGAGGACATCTTTGACTGGCGAGTCAACCGAGGTGGCTGCCTGTATGGCGGATTCACCATCCGAGTTGCCCGAAAGCACATTCCAGAAGCCGAACTTGCCGACTACGACAAGTTCATTGGCGTGACAGAGTATTCCGAAGTGACAGCACCATGACCTGCAACTACATGAATCCGCAACTCAAGCCCGAACCCTCAAGTTGGCTTTGATTCGGGCGCGGTGGGCATGGTTTCGCCCTCGGCTTTGTTCGCCCGACATCAAAGGTGACGGTTGTTGAACATGCCCGGCTTGGACTTACCGCCGCCTTTTGTCGGAGGGGTGGACGCG
>JANOAR010000084.1:0-75830 GCA_031411235.1 Verrucomicrobiota bacterium
CATCGACGTAGAGCTTCATGGTTTTATCCGCCTCCAGCACGCCTGCGATGTGGTGCCAGTCGTTGTCGAGGCCGATGGGCGCGGTGATGACGGTGCGCACTCGATCGTTGACGATGACAAAGCTGGGCTTCCCCTCGCGCAGGGCGAGCGAGTAGCCAAAGAGGCCCGCGCCATGGGCAAAGATGACCCCATTGGGCTGCTCGGCACGCACCCACACATCGCAAGTCAGCGGCGTGTTCTCGGGGCTCAGGCTATCGCTCTTTTTCACAGTGAAGGCTGCTTCATCGGCAGCACTGACTGGGACGTCAGCTTTGACTTTGCCCTTCCCCTTGGCATCCGCTTTGGCCTTCTTGCGCGGATTGCCACCCGCCATCGCCTGGGCGAGTTGGCTCTCTGCGACCTTGGGTGCTTCCTTGGGTGCGCTGAAGACGTGGTGCTCCAGCGGAGTCGTCCACTTGTAGTACTGCGGCTTGCGGGCGTAGCTGTAAACGTTGCTGTCATCGACGCAGAGAATGCGGCCCGAGGGGGTAAATTTCCCCGCCTGATAGTAGCCATTGTGGCCGCCAGCGAAGTTCTTGCCATACACCCAGTAACTGCGGTGGAACCAGGAGTCGTCGAGGAAGCCCATGGGTGCGAAGACATGCGAGCCTTCGCCTTGCTGATTGGCCCCGTGGCCGATGGCGTTGCCACCGGTGACACCGAAGTCGGGGCGACTGCCGTCAGCGGCAAATTTCTGCGACTTCATGTAGGTGAACTTGCCGTCGCTGACCAAGATGTCGGCGAGGCCAGGAGGCATCTGCAATGTCTGGAGCGAGCCTTGGAAGTCGTCACCCGTGTTGGGATTTTTGTCATCGACGCTGGTCTCGACGAGCTTGGAGCCGGTGATAACGTCGATTTTGGCGAAGCGCAGGCCACCATCCATGAAGTTCGAACGACCCGCGACGAAGCTAGCGACACCGTCTTCCATGAGCACGCTACCACTGACGGGCCAGACGCTCTCTAATTGATCAAAGGCCATATGGCGCTCCCACTTGGGCGCTCCGCGAAAGCGAAAGGCGAGCGCACCATCGCTTGCGCGCAGGCAGTACACCCAGCCATCGGCACTGCCAAAGACGACGCGTCCCTTCCACACGCTGGGCGGCGAGTCGATGCGCCCGCCCGTGATGTAGTGCCATGCAGGGGCACCGCTTTTTAAATCGAGAGCGTGCAGCGTGTGCATGTCGATCTGCGCGACGAAGACCTTGCCTTCGCCGATGGAAACCGCGCTGAGCTTGCCGCCGAGTTTCATCTCCCACTTCGGTGCGAGGTTAGCTCCCACATTGTTGCGCAGGAAACCCGTGCGGCCTTGGTCGCCGCGATAGGTCGGCCAGTCAGCAGCGGTGATGCCCTCGGCATCCGCGAAGGTGTCTTCATAAGCGGGGCCTTTTTCCAGGCGGCCTTCATCGCTATCGCTCAGGCTAGGCTTAGGGCGCACCGCGAGCTTGGGAGCCATCGCATTCAGGCCGTAGAGTTTGGTTTCAGGGTAGCACGCGCAGTCGTGCGGTGGGGCATAGACGAGGCCATTGGCAGGCATGACTCCGTAAAGGCAAGCGCCACGCACCCAGTGGTTGATGTCCCATTTCTGTGTGTTCAAATCGACGAATTCGACGCCCGTGCGCGAGGGCATGATGTAGTCATCCGTGGCCTTCGAGATGTAGCAGCGATGGTGGAACCAGTACGTTTCGATGCCCGGTGGGAACGTCACTTTCACCTCGCCCGTGCGGGGATCGCGGCCTGTGAACTCACCGCTCATGTTACCCTGCGTCGTGGGGGCGCACCAGACGAGGGCTTTGGCAACGATGAGGTCTTGGGGGCTCTGGTAGCCACTGGCGGCGTGTTCGCTTTCCCACAATTTTTTGCCTGTAGCGGCATTGAGGCTGCGCATCTTGCCATCGCCGCCAGCATAGAGCAGCACATCGTTCCAAATGACTAGGCGTGGGCCGAAGTTGAAGGTGATCTTGCTACGGCGGCTTGCGGGCTCGCTGGCCCATTTTTGCTCGCCTGTTTTGCGGTCGAGACAGACCAGTTTTTCGCCATCATGGAAGAGCACGAGACTAGCGTCGGCACAGAGCGAGAGGGGGGCACAGACGGTGGTCTTGGCCCAGAGTTTTTTGCCCGTGGCGATGTCGAGGGAGACGATCTCGCGAGGCTTGGCGTCCCACTCGTATTCTTTCTCCACGCGGCCTTGGTCGTTGCCACTGCTGCCGATTTTGTAGTTGTCGAGTTCACCTGCGCCGTGGCGAGCGAGGGCGACCATTTGGCCACCTTCGATGAGGATTTCCTCGCAGGCTGAGGTGTCGGGATACTCCTTCACGACGGCACCCGTCGCGGCATCAAGGCAAGTGACGAAGGTATTGCGCCCGAGGGTGACGAACACCTTACCACCGACGGCGACGATGCGCCGCGTGAGCTGGGTGGGACCGCTCTTCAAAGGCCAAAGATGATCTTGCCAATCAGGGATGGCCTTTCGCCACAGCGTGGTGCCATTGAAGGCATCGCGGGCGATCACGTTCCACCTGGGCGGCAGCATGATGCTGATGCGCGAGCCTTCATCCATGATGTAAAAGATGCGCCCGCCTTCGCTGACCATACCGCTGATGCTACTCATGCGATCGTGATGGCGCGACCAGCGTGGCCCCGAGACCCACTGCAAATTCTCCGGCGGGCCGACGTGTTTATCATGGGCGACGGGGTTGCCCGAGGCGTCATGCAAATAGTGCGTCCAGTCGTCCATATCGAGCGGCCTAGGCTTCACGGTTTTTTTCCACTCACTGCCTTGTTTTACATAGCTCACGCCATTGGGTGCGAGCACGCGGTCGATCTCATCAGCACTCAAGCCCAGTGTGTTTTCAGCCACGACCAGATTTACCATGCCGTCGATGTAAGGCAGGCGCATAGTGCTGAGTTTTTCAAGCGCGACGTTGCCATAGACGCCTTGTTTTAAAAGAGCTGCGCGGCCCTTGTCGAGCTTGGCTTGGTCTTTGTCGAGGCCGTGAATTTGGTAGCTATCATTGGCTCGCAGCGCGGCGGTCAGTTGCCCCTCACCACAGCCAAGATGCACGATGAAGCCGCCTTGAATGCCAGTAGCTTTCAATATCTCGGCAGCTTGTTGAGCCGTGTCCGCAGCGACAACGGAGGCAGCGGCGACGAAGGATAAGAGCAGGGTGGAGAAGGCAAGGCGCATGGGCCGCTGTGAACGTCAAGGCGCTAGGAGACTTGCAGAAAACTAGCTATGCCACATCACGCATCGAGCTTCACGCCGCGATTGCGCGGCAGGAGTCATGGGTCAACTGGCCCCGCTGCCACGGAAGACCGCAGGCAGCGTTTTCGCCAGGATAGCAAAGTCTAGCCACAGAGACCATGTGTCGATGTACTGCAAATCCAGCTTCACCCATTCATCAAAGTTGCTGATGCCGTTGCGACCGTTAACTTGCCACAAGCAGGTGAGCCCTGGCTTCACACTAAGTCGGCGGCGTTGGGCATGTTTTTCGATCTTGTTGATCTCATAAACAGGCAGGGGACGCGGCCCGACGAGGCTCATCTCGCCGCGCAGGACGTTGATCAACTGTGGCAGCTCATCAATGCTAAACTTCCTCAAGAACTGGCCAAAGCTAAAAATGCGTGGGTCATCTTTGATTTTGAAAACCGGGCCATCCATCTCATTCCTCGACTCTAACGTCGCACGCATCGCCTCAGCATCGCTGTGCATCGTGCGGAACTTCCACATCATGAAGGGCTTGCCGAAGCGACCACTGCGCTGCTGGCGGAAGAACACCGGCCCCGGTGAGGCCAGCCGAATGCCAACGTAAGCCAGCAGCCACAAGGGCAAGCTCACTGTCAGCAGCACCAGTGAGCCGACTCGGTCGATGATGTCCTTGCAAATAAGCGACCAGGAAGCTTGGGGCGCACTGTGGAAGACCAGCATCAGCTTGCCATTGAGCACGTCAAAAGTTGGACGAGCGATGGAAGTCTGAAAGAAATCAGCGGCGATCCATGCCTCCACACCCTCAGTTTCACAAGCCAACACCGCCTCCCCCAGCCTACCAAAGTGGACATGCTGCACAGCAAAGAGCACACGCGAAATACTATGTTCATGCATGGCTGCGACCAGATCCTCTACCGGGCGCGTGGTGATGTCGATAACGCCGCAGACCTCTAGCTCTGCCCGCTGCTCGCTGCTGAAGCCGCTCAACAACTTTTCCGCATCACACGGAACTCCCGCGATGAGCACCCGTTCCTGCGAGCGCCCCGCGATGATTTTCCGCCGCACAAAATCGCGCTGGTAGGCCTCGCGCAGCAGGAGGAGCGCGGCGGCGATGAAGATCATGAGGATCATCACCGAGCGGCTGGGCACGCTCCATTTGAAGAAAATAACGAAGCCACCCATGAACATGCCCATCCAAACCATCGCACTCGCCATCTGGCTGAGCGAACGGCCTACATTCTTGCTCAGCACGTTGTTATAGAAGCCCTGGGCCTCCAGCACGATGGGCGCAAACAGCACCACCACGGCCCCGACCCAGAGAAACTCGTTGAACGGTGGGATGATCTCAGCCTCGGGGTAGTAGCTCTGAAATACAAATGCTCGCAGCACATAAGACACCCAGAGGCTAGCGGCGAGGATCGCGCTATCGACTAGCTCAGTAAGCTGCAAATTGATTTCTTGCCTTCGGCCTAGCATAATAAGGGGTGATCCCATATAGTTTAGATTTGTTGTTATTATAGATATTACAGTAAATGGCACAACACCTTTCCTCAAAAAACCTCTTTTTATCTTCGACACCCCTGACCGTGGGAGTCGCGAGCGATCCCGCCATCCTTGCTGAACTGATGTCGTTCGACCCCGTTGTCCGCCGCAGCCTGTGCGATGTCGTTGAGCTGCGGCTCGACTTGTTGAAGCTGCCGCCAGAAGAACTACAAACGATGGTCGAAGGCATTGGCCTGCCACTGCTGATCACCGCACGCCACCCCGCCGAGGGTGGCCAAGGGCCGGAAGCCGGGGCAGCACGGCTAGCCATGCTACTGCCGCTACTGCCCATCGCTAGCATCGCAGACATAGAGCTGCGCAGCGTCGCAGACATGGCCCCGCTGCTCGTCGAGGCGCGGCGCTTGGGCGTCGGCGTGCTGGGTTCCTTTCATGACTTCCAGGCGACCCCTGGCGACGAAGTGCTCGCCGGGGCTGTCGAGTTTGCCCAACAAGCAGGCCTCGGTGCCGTAAAACTGGCAACCTTCTTGAACGGCCCCGAAGACTTACAGCGCCTGCAACGACTGGTCACTCGAACGCATCGCCTGCCCATTTCAGTCATGGGCATGGGGCCATTGGGCAGGGTATCGCGCTTGGTGCTTGCAAAGCTGGGCTCCCTGCTCAACTACGGCTTCCTCGGCGAGTCCAACGCCCCAGGCCAATGGCCCGCTGCCCGACTGAAAGAACTCCTCGCCGACCTCTGACTTCTGATTCCACTGCCCTCTCCTAACTTTCCGATGGTAATGCCACACGCCACTTTTTCCCGCCTCGCTCGCCTCAGCCTCCTGCTCTTGGTCTTCACTTCCACGGGCTGTGACGACCCCAAAAAGGAGGCCCAACTCCGCTGGCGCGAAGAGGAAGTGACCGCCAAGGAAATGGATCTCAAAAAGCGCGAGCACGCCGTCTTGGATCAGCGCCGCGAGATCGAAAGCCTCGAAAGCCGAGTGAAAATGAAAGAGTCCCAACTCGCCAAACGCGAGGAGGAGCTAACTGTGCTCGAAGCCAAAGCCAAACAAGCCAAAGTGCTCTATGAAACCCGCGCCCGTCGCGGCCCCGTACCCGTGACTACGGCAGGCAGAATCATCGTCTTCGATGCTGCGGAAAACGAAGTCTTATTCGAGAAGGACTCCGACAAAAAAGGAGCCATCGCCAGCACCACCAAGATCATGACCGCCCTGCTCATCATCGAAACGGGCGACCTCGATAAAATCGTCACCATCGAAGAGGGCGATACCAAATGCGCCCCCGTACGCATCGGGTTAAAAGTAGGCGAGCAGTACACCCGGCGAAACCTCCTCACCGCCCTCATGGTGAAGAGCAGCAACGACATCGCCCAAGCCCTCGCCCGCGACAACGCAGGCTCACTCGCCGCCTTTAAAGACAAGATGAACGCCCGTGCCAAAGAACTCGGCTGCGACAACACCCACTTCATCAACCCCAACGGCCTGCCACCCGTGGATGATCAAGAAGACCCCTTCAGCACGGCCCGTGAACTCGCCAAAATCGCCGCCGTCGCCGACAAACTCCCCGACCTACGCGCAATGGTGAAACTGCAAGAATATACCTTTGTAAAGGCCAGCGGAAGCAAGGAAGTCTTGCATAACACCAACCAAGTACTCAAAAGCTGTGACTACTGCGACGTCATGAAAACCGGCTTCACTGAAGCCGCAGGTTACTGCCTCGTCGCTACGGGTGAAAAAAACGGTAAGCGCCGCATCGTTGTCGTACTTAACGGCACAAAGGAAGGCGTTTGGAGAGACGCCGAAAAACTGCTCGAGTGGTCACTCAAGTCATAAAGTATGCCCACCGTTCTCGCCCTTTTCGCCCACCCCGACGACATCGAATTCGTCGCCGCAGGTACCATGCTGCAACTCCAACGCCGGGGCTGGAAGTTGCACTACATGAACCTGTGCACCGGCAATGGTGGCTCCGTGCAGATGGATGGGCCGACCACCATCACCACTCGATTGGTCGAAGCCCAAGAAGCCGCGAGTATTCTCGGTGCCACTTTTCACGCTCCCATTTGCGACGACTTGGAGTGCCTCTACTCCACACCTCTGCTGCGCAAAGTCGCCTCCGTCGTCCGCGAGGCGCAGCCCAGCATCGTCCTCACCCACTCGCCCTGCGATTACATGGAGGATCATCAGAACACGCAGCGCCTCGCCACCACGGCGGCCTTCGCCCACTGTATCCCCAACTTCGTCTGCGATCCGCCGCGCGATGCCTTCTTCCACGACGTCACCGTTTATCACGCCATGCCGCATGGCCTCTGTGATCCGCTGCGCCGCAGTATCAAAACCGGAGCCTGGGTAAACACCACACCCGTCCACGCCACCAAGCGACTCGCCCTCGCCGCCCATCGTTGCCAAAAAAACTGGCTCGACGTCAGCCAAGGCATGGACTCCTACCTCGTCTCCATGGACGAAGTCTCGCAGCGCGTCGGCGCACTCTCAGGCCGCTACGAGCACGCCGAAGGCTGGCGCAGGCACCTGCATCTCGGCTTCAGTAGCCAGCCCATCGACCCGCTCGCGGAAGCCCTGGGCGACGACTACTGCGTGAATGCCGACTACGAAGCTGGGCTCTGAAGCGTAGCTCGCTGTTGCCCGCTGCCACCATCGCGATGAAAGGGAGTGCGCCTCACGCCCACCATGCCCGACGACGACCTCTTCACCGCCGACAAGCCCCTGCCCGCCGCGCAACAGCGTGCGCTGCAAGCCAGCGCTGTGCCGCTCGCCGCTCGCATGAGGCCGCGCTCACTCGCCGAGTATGTGGGCCAGCAGCATATCCTCGCTCCCGGTAAGTTGTTGCGTCGTGCGGTGGAGACGGATCGCTTCACCTCGCTCATCTTTTACGGCCCACCGGGCGTCGGCAAGACCACGCTCGCGCAGATCATTTCGCGCGAGACCAAGTCCCGCTTCGTCAGCCTCAGCGGTGTCGAGAGCAGCGTCGCCGACATCCGAGCCGCTGCCGAAGGGGCGACCCAGTACCAGCGGCTCAATGGCCAAACAACCATCCTGTTTGTGGATGAAATCCACCGCTTCAACAAAGCCCAGCAGGATGTGCTGCTGCCGCACATCGAGCGCGGCACACTGCGCTTCATCGGTGCCACCACGCAGAACCCATTCTTCTATATCAACGGCCCACTCGTCAGCCGCTCGCAAATCTTTACCCTGGAGTCGCTGGGCCTCGCCGACCTCGCGTCAGTGATGGATGCCGCGCTCGCCGATGCCGAGCGCGGGCTGGGCAAACTGAACGTCATCCTCACCGACGAAGCCCGCGGCCACCTCGCCCATGTGAGCGATGGCGACGCGCGCAAGTGCCTCACCGCGCTGGAGCTAGCCGCGCTTAGTTCTCTGCCGCGCGAGGATGGCAGCATCGTCATCGACATCGCCGTGGCCGAGGAGTCGGTGCAGCAAAAAGTCGTCGTCTATGATGGCGACGGCGATGCCCACTACGACACCATCAGCGCCTTCATCAAGTCCATGCGCGCCAGCGATCCCGATGCCGCGCTCTACTGGCTCGCGAAGATGCTCTACGCTGGCGAAGACATCCGTTTCATCGCGAGGCGCATCGTCATCGCCGCCAGCGAAGACGTTGGCCTCGCCGACTCCAACGCCCTGCGCGTGGCCATCGCCGCGCAGCAGGCTGTGGAGTTCGTCGGTATGCCCGAAGCGCGTATTCCATTAGCCCACGCGACGATTTACATCGCCACCGCGCCCAAGAGCAACCGCGCCTACAAAGCCATCGACGCCGCCCTCGACGATGTCAAAAACGGCCGCACGCTTCCGGTTCCTAAACAACTGCGCGATGGCCACTACAAAGGAGCTAAGACCTTCGGCAACGGCGAAGGCTACCAGTATCCCCACGACTATGAAGGCGGCTTCGTCCCCCAGCGCTGCCTGCCGGAAGGGCGCACCTATTACGAGCCCACGACGCATGGCCTGGAGGGTCGTATCAAAGAGCGGCTCGACCACTGGCGAGCGCAGTATGAGAAAGCTGAAGGCTGAGTTGTGTTGTGAGCTTGCCAGCGAGGCAACTACCGCAATATCTCCTTCAATGCTGCGAGCACCAGAACCACATTCCGCACCGTCGAGCCATGCCCCATCAAACCGATGCGCCAGGCTTTGCCCGCCATGACGCCGAGGCCGGAGCCGATCTCAATGCCATACTCTTCGAGCAAGCGTTTGCGTGTTCCTGCGTCATCGGCACCAGCGGGGATGTTGATGCAGTTCAGCGAATGCAGCGAGCGTTTCGGGATGTAACTAATGCCCATCGCTTCGAGGCCCGTGCGCAGGCGTTTGTGCATTTGTTCGTGGCGTGCGATGCGGTTTTCGAGTCCTTCCTCCAGCACGATGCCGAGGGCTTCATGCAAAGCATACGTCATGTTGATGGGCGCGGTGTGATGATAAACGCGACCACCGCCACCGCCAGTGTAGTATTTGCGTAGCATCGAGACATCGAGATACCAGGATTGGACTTTGGTCTTGCGTGCATCCATGCGAGCGAGGGCACGCTCGCCAAAGCTCACGGGCGATAGGCCGGGTGGGCAGCTCAGGCACTTCTGCGTGCCGCTGTAAATCGCATCAATGCCCCAGGCATCTACGTTCAATTCATGGCCGCCGAGACTCGTCACAGCGTCCACTGCGAATAGCGCACCATGCTCATGCACCGCGTCGGCAAAACCCTCCAGCGGCTGATGGGCACCCGTGCTCGTCTCGGCATGGACGATGCCCACCAGCTTCACTTTGGGATGCTGCGCCAGCGCTTCCTTGAGTTGCTCCAGTGTGATGACATCGCCCCAGGCTGCCTCCAACGCGTGGACAGTTGCGCCGCAGCGCTCCATCACGTCCTTCATGCGCGTACCGAAGACGCCGTTGACGCCGACGATGACCTCATCGCCAGGCTCGATGAGATTGGTCGCCACACATTCCATGCCCGCCATGCCCGTGCCGCTGACGGGAAAGGTGAGCGCATTTTTTGTGCAGAAAACCTGGCGCAGCCGCTCGCAAGTCTCGTCCATGATGGCGAGATATTGGGGATCAAGATGGCCCAGCGTCGGTGCGCTAAGGGCACGCAGCACACGTTGCGGCACCGGGCTGGGGCCAGGCCCGAGGAGGATGCGTTCAGCAGGGAAAGCGGTGGAGATCGACGAGGGCATGGCGTGTGGTTATTTTCGGTTGAGACGACTGATGATGAACAAAATAAAGCGGCGCGTCCATGTTCTTGTGGGGCAGGAAGCACTAGCAACATTGCATACAATCCAAATATCAGTGAAATCTCAATCACTGACTGCCGATAAGTAACCATGAACGCCCCACGCATCGCCCCACGCATCGCCCCATGAACTCACCCCTAGCCTTCACACGTCGCCATTTTCTTGCTCAGACGACGACAGGTCTCGCAGGCGTCGCGCTTTCACGTCTATTTACCAACGAGCTAGCCGCTGCACCGTTGCGACAACCTCATTTCGCGCCCAAGGCGAAACAAGTGCTGCAAATTTTTTGCCCCGGCGCTGCCTCGCATATCGACCTGTGGGATCACAAGCCCATGCTGGAAAAGTATCACGACACGCCAATGCCAGGCGGCGACAAGGACGTGACATTTCAAGGCAAGAACGGCAATCTCATGAAGTCGCCATGGCCCTTCGCCGCGTCAGGACAGAGCGGAAAAATGATCTCCACCATGCTGCCACACATGGCCAAGCACGTGGACGACATGGCCTTCATCCACAGCATGACCTCGCGCACCAACACGCACGGCCCAGGCTGCATCAATATGAACTCCTGCTTCACCCGCGAAGGCTTTCCCAGTGCAGGCTCATGGGTGAGTTATGCGCTGGGTTCGGCGAACGAAAACCTGCCCACTTACATCTCCATCCAAGACCTGCGCGGCGAGCCACCGAATGGGAAAGCAAACTGGAGCAATGGATTTTTATCGGCGCAGTATCAAGCCGTCGCCATGGCCGCGCAGCAGCCATTGCGCAATCTCTCGCGCCCCCCTTCGATCAAGACCAACGACGAACAGGCCACGCGAGACTTCCTGAAGTTCATCAATAACGAGCACGCCGCTGCGCATCCCGGCAATGATGAACTCCGCGCTCGCATGGCTGCCTATGAACTCGCGGCAAAGATGCAGCTCACCGCGCCCGAGGTCAGCGATCTCGCACACGAGCCACAGCACGTTCACGACCTCTACGGCACGGCTGATAACAACAAGCTCAAGGCGGCCTACGCAAAAAATTGCTTACTCGCGCGCCGCTTCCTGGAGCAAGGCGTGCGCTACGTCAGCCTCTACTGTGCCTCGCGGGCCAGCGCAGTCGATGGCCTGCTAAACTGGGACGCCCACAAGACGCTCAAAGCCGACTACGAGCGCCATTGCCCCATCTTCGACCAACCGACCGCCGCCCTGCTCACCGACATGAAACAGCGCGGCATGTTGAACGATGTGCTCGTCGTCTGGTGTACCGAGTTTGGCCGTATGCCCACGCATCAAGAGGGCACCTCAGGCCGTGATCATAATCCCGACGCCTTCACCACCTGGATGATGGGTGCGGGCGTGAAGGGAGGCGTGAGCCACGGCGAAACCGACGACTTTGGCCGCCGCGCCGCCGTGGATGTGACCACCGTCTATGACTTCTACGCCACCGTGCTACACCTACTCGGCCTCAATCACGAGAAGCTGACCTATTACCACAACGGTGCCAATCGCCGCCTCACCGACGTCCATGGCCATGTCCTCCAGAACATCCTCGCCTGATCCATGAAACCTCTCGCGATCATACTACTCCTGTCATCGGTCACTCACGCTGCTGATCCTGCGGGCATCACCTTCTTCGAGCAAAAAATCCGCCCCGTGCTCGTGGAGCATTGCTACTCCTGCCACAGTGCCGAGGCGAAGAAGCTCAAAGGCAATCTCTACCTCGACTCGAAGGCGGGCTGGGAAAAAGGCGGCGACAGCGGCGATCCTATCATCGTGCCCGGCAAGCCGGAGGCCAGCCTGCTCATCCGCACCGTGCAGCATCTGGAAGCCGACATGGAGATGCCGCCAAAGAAGCCGAAGCTAACTGATGCCATCATTGCTGATCTCGTAACATGGGTCAAAATGGGCGCACCCGATCCGCGCGATGGTGTAAAGATCGAAGCCAAGCGCGGCGACAAGTCTTGGTGGTCGCTACAACCGATCAACAATAACGCCTTGGTTGCGGGCGACATCGACAGCCTCATCGAGAAGCGACTTACCGAAAAAGGCCTCGCCTTTAACCCGCCAGCCGACCCGCGTGCGCTCATCCGCCGCATGACCTACGACGTCACCGGCCTACCGCCCACGCAGGCGGAAGTCGAAGCCTATGAAGCAGCCTGTCGCACCAGCACTCGCGCTACCCAAGACCTTGCCGATCGACTGCTCGCTAGCCCGCGCTATGGCGAGCGCTGGGGGCGGCACTGGTTGGACGTGGTTCGTTTCGGCGAGAGCAACGGCTTCGAGCGCAACTTCGTCATCGACGACCTCTGGCCCTTCCGCGACTACGTCATCAAGTCGATCAACGACGACAAACCCTTCAATCAGTTCATCACCGAGCACCTCGCGGGTGATGTCATTGGCAAGGACGACCCACAGGTCGAAGTCGGCAGCGCCTTCCTTGTTGCCGGGCCTTATGACGATGTCGGCAACCAGAGCGTCGTCGCACAGAAGAACATCCGCGCTGCCACGCTCGACGACTTGATCACCGCAACCAGCGGTGCCTTTCTCGGCCTCACCATCAACTGCGCCCGCTGCCACAACCACAAGTTCGACCCCATTCCCACCGAGGATTACTACCGCATTCGTGCCGCCTTTGAGGGCATCACCCACGGGCGGCGCGTCATCGCCTCAAAGCAGCAACGCGAGGCCTTCGATGCAGCCACCAAGCCGCTCAATGAACTCAAAGCGAATCTCACCCAATCCCGTCAGGCGTTGGACAGCAACCTCGAAACACGCGCCAAAGCTGGCTTTGAAAAACAGAAGCCCACGCGTGCCAAGATCGACGTGCATGGCACCGACGAAACCTTTCCACCCGTGCAGGCTCGCTACGTGAAGTTCATCATTCATGCCATGACGGGCGACTTCCAAGCCAAGACACCACCCGGAGCCCGCGCAGGCCGACTCACCGAATTTCAAGTGTGGAGCGCCGACGCAACACCGCGCAACGTCGCCCTCGCCACGAACGGCTCCACCGCTGAAGGTGCAAAGTCCGCCACCGCCGAAGACTTCCCCGAAGCTTACAGCGCCCAGCTCACCATCGACGGCCAATTGGGCGAGCAATGGTTCATCGGCCATCCCTCCGTGCTCACCATCACACTCGCCAAGCCCGAAACCATCCAGCGCATCACCTTCATCAATGCCAAAGGCGGGCGCGAGATCGACGAGAGCAAAGTACGCGGTGCCACGCCTTGTGAATATGAAGTGCAAGTCTCTCTCGATGGAAAGAACTGGAAGACTGTCGCCAGTGATGAGGGCCGCGAGCCCTGGACGCCCGCCCATGGCATAGAGCGGGCACGCCGCACAACCACCACCGCCGAGGAGCAGCAAAAGCTCGTCGCCTTGGACAAACAAATCGCCGATGTGCAAGCCAAGCTCAACGCCGTGCCCGCTCTCCCCCAAGTCTGGGCTGGCAACTACGCGCAGCCCACCGAGCCCACCTTTGTCCACAAAGGTGGCGACCCCATGAAGCCCGGCGACCCCGTCTTGCCCGCGAGTCTCGGCGTGCTCGATCAAGTCACCAAGCCCTACGAATTGAAGCCTGATGCTGCGGAGGGCCAACGCCGCCTAGCCCTCGCCAAATGGATCACCAGCAACGACAACCCGCTCACCCCTCGCGTGCTCGCCAATCGCGTGTGGCAGCATCATTTCGGCACTGGCATCATCGATACACCCAGCGACTTCGGCTTCCTCGGTAGCAAGCCCACGCACCCCGAGCTGCTCGACTATCTCGCCAGCCGACTCATCGCCAATGGCTGGAAACTCAAGCCATTGCATCGCGAAATCTTGCTCTCCAAGACCTACCAACAAAGTGCCTCCTCTCGTGAAGACGGCGCGAAGGCTGACAAAGACGCTCGCCTTCTCTGGCGCTTCCCACCGCGCCGCCTCAGCGCCGAGGAACTGCGCGACACCATGCTCAGCGTCGCGGGCAAGCTGCAACTAGAGCCCATGGGCGGCCTCGGATTCCGCCTCTATAAGTTCACGCAAAACAACGTCTGCACCTACTTCCCCCTCGATGTCCATGGCCCCGAAACCTATCGCCGCGCCGTCTATCATCAGAACGCCAGAGCCAGCGTCGTCGATGTGCTCAACGACTTCGACCTCCCAGACATCGCCTTCGCCGCGCCGAAGCGCGCGAATACCACCACACCGCTGCAAGCCCTCACGCTGCTCAATCACAGCTTCACCCTCGACATGGCCAAAGCCCTCGCCATGCGCCTTGGCAATACAGACCCCGTCGCCACGGCCTACGCATTAGCCTTCCAGCGCAAACCCAGCGCCAAGGAACATGCGGCAGCCACCCAACTCATCGCCACCCACGGCCCCGAAGCTTTCTGCCGTGCGCTGCTCAATGCCAGCGAACTCCTCTATCTCGAATGAGTGGCACGCGCATGAATTTGCCACTAACGGCTTAGCCATTCATGCTCGCCCCCCTCGACCGCAAACTCCTCCGCGACCTCGCCCGCATGAAGGGGCAAATGGTAGCCGTGAGTCTCGTCATGGCCTGCGGCTTGGCGATGATGATCATGACGCGCAGCCTCATCCAGACGCTCGAAGGCACGCGCGAGGCCTACTACCAGCAGCATCGCATGGCCGATGTGTTCGGCTCATTGAAGCGAGCACCGCTTGCCCTAGCCGAGCGTCTCGCTGAAATCCCAGGCGTCGCAGCCATCGAGGCGCGTGTTGTTGTCGATGTTACACTCGATCTCCCAGGCATCAACGAACCCGCCACCGGGCACATCCTTTCGTTGCCGGAGGACAAGCCTCAAACGTTAAACACGCTCTTCCTCCGCAGTGGTTCATTGCCACGCGTGGATGCACGCCGCGAGGTCGTCGTTAGCGAATCCTTTGCCCTCGCCAACAAGCTCTCGCTCGGTGATTCAGTGGCGGCAATTTTGAATGGGCATCGCGAGCAACTCATCATCTGCGGCATCGGCTTATCGCCCGAGTTTGTCTTTGAAGCACGCGCCGGCGAGACACTGCCAGACAGCAAACGCTTCGGTGTCTTTTGGATGAACTACCGCGCCGTCGCGACCGCCTACAATCTGGATGGCGCGTTCAATGACTTCATCGCTGATCTTTCGCCGGGAGTCACTCCTGGCCCGGTCATTTCACAAATGGATGCACTGCTCGCGAGCTACGGCGCGGTGGGTGCAATCAAGCGCAGCGAACAGGGCTCAGCACAGCGCCTGGATGACGAGTTGCGCGTGCTCCATGCCTTATCCGTGGCCTATCCCATCCTCTTTCTCAGCGTCGCCGCCTTCATGGTGAATGCCGTGCTCGCGCGGCTTGTGCGACTCCAGCGCGAGCAGATCGCCATGCTGAAGGCTCTCGGCTATTCGTCCAGGCAAGTGGGCTGGCACTATTTAAAATTTGCCTTCGTTATCGTCGTGCTCGGCACGCTCATCGGTGGCCTCGCAGGGCGCGTCATGGGCGGTGGCCTTGTGCAGCTCTACGTCATCTTCTTTCGCTTCCCGTCGCTCGTGTTTGCCATGAACTACCCCGCGCTCGGCACCGCCCTCATCGTCAGTTCAGCAGCGGCTGCGGTGGGCGTCGTGAAGGTGGTGCGAGAGGCCGTCAATCTACCGCCCGCCGAGGCCATGCGCCCCGAGCCACCGGCTGATTTCAAGCCCTCGCTAATGGAGCGTGCCGGGCTTGCCCATCTCTTCTCGCCTGCCTTTCGCATGGCGATGCGCAACATCGAGCGCAGACCCTGGTCTGCCGTCTTCACCATCCTCGGTCTCTCGCTCGCTACTGGCCTCATGGTGTTACCCGGCGCGATGGCCGACAGCATCAACTACCTGCTCACCTACCAATGGAATGAGGTGCAGCGACAGGATGTCGTCGCCTTCCTCACCGAGCCCGGATCGAGCAGCGCCTTCCACGATCTGGAGCACCTCCCCGGCGTCACTCGCGCCGAGCCCATCCGCAGCGTACAGGCCCGACTGCGCTATGGCCACCACTCGCGCAAACTCGCCGTCACGGGCATCCCTCCAGGCGCTGAATTGAATCGACTGCTCGATGATTCGGGCAACCCCATCGCCCTGCCCAAGGACGGGCTCGTCATGTCTGCCAAGCTCGCCGAAGTCCTCGGGGCCAAGCTCGGCGACGAGGTGCAGATCGACGTGCTCGAAGGTGCACGCCCCATCCGCACGGCCCCCATTCGCGGCCTCGTCACCGACTATGCAGGCGTACAGGTGTATATGGATCTCGCCAGCCTACGCCAACTCATGCGCGAGGGCGACACCATCAACGGTGCTTACCTGAGCGTTGATCAGCGCCAGTGGGAACCCTTTATGCGGAAGGTAAAGGACACGCCACGAGCGAGCATCGTCATCGTCAAGGCTGACCAACTCGCCGCCTTCCGCACCAGCACGGGCGACATGATCGGCATCTTGCGAAAGCTCTATTTTACACTCGCCGTCATCGTTGCCTTTGGCGTCGTCTATAACAGCGCACGCATCGCCTTATCCGAGCGCAGCCGCGATCTTGCCACACTGCGCGTCGTGGGCTTCAGCCAGCGCGAAGTTGCGCAAGTACTGCTCGGCGAGCTGAGCATCCTCGTCATCAGCGCCCTGCCCCTCGGCCTACTTTTTGGCAAAGGCATCACCACGTTCATCATGAATTCCTTCAGCACCGAGACGGTGCGAATGCCCTTGGTGATCAGCCCACTGAGCTACACCACCGCCATCATCGTTGTGCTCGGTGCCGCTGGCGCATCCTTTGCCGTGGTGAGCAGGCTACTGAGCAAGCTAGATCTCGTCGGCGTGCTGAAGGCTCGCGAGTGAAGTCGTAATCCTAACGCAACATCAACGAGCAGGCGTTAAGGCAGCGAGCTTCAAAAAGAGCTTCTCCAACTCACGATAGTAGTCTTCCTCTTTCATGGTCGATCGCTTCGCCACCACATCGCGCACGGCTCGCTCTAGGGCATCGCGCTTGGCTCGCACATCATCGGGTATTTTCAGTTCAGCTTCGCTGAGCACGAGGTGCAACTCATGCGCCCGCACACCTTCGGCGATGCCTGTCGTTGCCTTGCCACGCACACCGTCGAAAGCAGAGGCTCGCGAGCCGACACCGTCGCCGTTGTCATCGAGGACGGCGTGCTCAGTGGCGATACGTTCTTCCGTCTCGTAAAACTTGTCAGCCTGCTTCGACGCATACAAAAAAGCTTCGAGCACCGAGACTTGTTGGTCTTGATCCAAGTCCGCCTCTGTGGCCCCAGCGATGGCTTTGACAAAGGGCTCACCGAAGCGCGTGAGGAAGACTTCATCGCCACTCTTGGTCGCGGCCACCAGGACTCGCTTTGGCCCAGCACAGGCTTTTATAAAGGGCGCACTGGCCGAGGCTGTGTCGATGAGCACGACTTCGCGAGTGATGGGTTTCAGCCAAGCACCGAGTTGCTCGGCTGTGATGTCGTCACCGCGCAGGCTTAGCTTCGCTTCGCGACCATCGAAGGTGCCGTGGCCGATCATCACCAGCCAAAACGTGCCTGCTGTCGCCTTGGTTTCAGTCGTGAGTCGGGCTTTGATTTGCTCGATGTCAGCGACCTTTGCCTCCTTGTTCAAGCCGATAGTCTCCACCGCGATGCCTGCCTTGGCGCAAGTATCTTGCCAAGTCTTCGCCTGGGTGGCGAAGCGCTTGCCATACTCGGCAGTGCCCTCGGCTCCAACGATGATCAGTGCCGAGTCAGGACGACTCTCCGCGTAGGCCAGCAAAGTATTGCAGAGCATCGCAGCAGCGAAGACAAAGCGGCAAAGAGTCGTGCTGGGCTTTAGCCCGCTGCGCTTCATGTGCACACCAGACTCCGAGTCATCTCTGCCGCCTACTGGGTTCGGGCTAAAGCCCATGGCTACTCTTTTCATATCGTCCCACTCGCCCTCCTCAGCGCCCACTCACCAGCCAGCAGCACCACCACGGCGGCGAGCCACCAGCCATTGTGCCACAGCGGCACCGACTTACGCTCGATCACGGGCACTTCGAGTTTCGGTAAAAACTCAGCAAGCGATGCCACATCGGCCACCGCGATCACCTTGCCGCCTGTGTCATTGGCCATGCGTTCCATCAGCGCCCGATTAGGCGCGAGCGAGGCCAGTTCATCAGCCAGCGGATTCAACGCCCAGCCTGTTGTCTTTTCACCGAGCGCCTTGCCCGTGCTGTCCTTCGCGGTTGCCTTCACGCGATACGCACCAGCCTTGCGTGGGTAATACTCCGCCTCGAAGAGCCCTGCCTCCGTCAAACTAGGCTCGGTAAATAGCAGCGTCTTTTTGCCATCGGGCGAGGTCACTTCGAGCTGTACCGTGGCATCATCTTGCGCCAGCCATGCGGCATCGCGCAGGCGCACTTGGCAAGGCACCACATCCTGCCCCGAGACAGAGCGCACCACGGAACGCAACTCCATGCGATCCGGCACATCTGTCACCAAATAGCGAAGCATCTGCCGCCACATTTTATCCATGTCCTTGCTCGCATCGGGATCCTTCATACCCCATCGCCACACATCACCCACGGTCAGCGCGACGACGCGTCCAGTGCCGTAGCGTTGGGTCACCAGCGCAGGGTAGTTGTGCGCCGTCGCATCGGTCAACGTCGCCAGGATGCTGGCCCCAGGCTTGATGGAGAATGCTTGGTTCACCGAGTAAAAGGTGGGCATCGCGGCCATGCGCTGCTCGTCTTCCGCCTGCTCTGCGCGCAGTCGCGTCCAAGGCTCCAGCCAGCCCTCGCGCGTGAGGGCGAACCGCGCATCCTCAGCCGGGGCAGCCGCGCCGATTTTATCCAAATACACAGGCAACATACGACCGATGGGTGTGGCCTCGTAGCCACCTGGGCCAAAGCATTCCTGCCCCCCGAGCATGAGCAAACTGCCGCCGCGTGCGCTGACGAAGCGCTCGACAAGATTCATCTGCTCCTGGGTGAAAAACTCGGCTTCGAGATCGTCGATGATGATCGCCCGATACTCGCCCATGAGCAGCTCGGCAGTCTTGGGGAAGCCATCGACCAACTCCAGTTTATCGCGTGTACCAAGCCTTGTGAGTACGGGCTGGTCATAGCGTTGCGCCTCCTCGCCCTCCTTCACGCCAAAGCCACGGAAGAGGGGATTCGAGGCCTCGCCGGGTCTGCCACGCCATTCAAACTTTGGCTCGCGCTTGGCGATGCGGATGAGGCTGGGCAGTTGCACCTCGGTATCGGATGCCATCGCCCGGCGCAGAAATTTATACTCCCAGTTGGGCCTGCCTGCGACGTAGAGAATGCGATACGGCCCCATGCCGCGATCCACTGTGAGCGTGCGAGTATTGTTGTCGAGCGTCGCCTCTTGCGTGAGGCCTCCGGGCGTCGCCTTGTCCGCAAGCGCGGGGCTGCATTGCACACGAAACACGGCCACGCCGGGCTTCGACCACGGCACACGAGGGCGATACACGTAACTCATCTCCGCAGCGCCATAGGTATGTATCTCCTTGGCCACCTCTTTGCCAGCCTCATCGAGCACACGCAGCGCCACCGCTTTTCCGGCGAAGCCTGTGGCATCCACCGTGGCGGTGATCGTCACCGGCGAGTCTTCAAAGGGGGTCTGCTGCGCTGTCACCGTACGCAGCGATAGATCGCAGGCGGGGGCTTTCTCGCCCACCAGCACGGTGAAGACGGGTGCCCCTTTGCTGAGGCTCTGCGGTGCCCAAGCCTGCGGGTCGGTGGCATTGCCATCGCTCAGCACCACCACCGCTGCGACGGCTCCACTGCGCTGATCCCGCGCGGTCTGCACGCTGCTGCATAGCGCCGAGGCAGGGCCTTTGAAATCGAGAGCCGCCGCGCTGTCGATGCCTCGCACTCGGTCATCCAGCGACTGCATTCGCACGCGGAAATGCTCGCTGAGTTTATCGATCCAGGCAGCATCAGTGGGGGTCTTGCTCTGCGGGCCTTTGAGCAGCGCACTCTTTATCTCATCGCCACGCGTCTTGCCTTTGGCCTGCTCGGCGATGCTCAGGCTCGCGCTGTTATCGGCAAGGATGATGATCTCGTTCGCCCCCTTTTTCGGGGCCTCGGTAATGTGGACGGGATCTAGCAAACAGGCCCCGAGCAAGAGCGCAGCGAGCGCCTTGCAAGCAATGGCTGCCACGCGTCGCCCACCCCTGATGACACTGCCTGCATAGCTGCGCCACAGCAGCACCGCGACGATACCTAGCCAGAGGATGACGAGCCACAGGCGCTCGGGATGTTGGAAAAGGATGTGCATGGGCAAGTTACTTCCCTTGCCCCAGTTGCTCATAGTACTTCTGTACTAGCGCACGGTAGCGCTCGGGCACGGGGTCGCGGTCAACGGGGAGCATGGGATCCTTGGCTTCTTTTCTGGCCAGTGCTTCGGCGACTAAGTCACGCAGCTCGACCAGCGGGGCGATGATGCGAGTCTGCACATGGGCGGCTTGCGGCGTGGTGTTGTTGCGGCGTGCATCCAGGCGAATGGCGCGCGCTTCATCGAGCACCTTAGCCGCTTCATTGCGCAGGGCGGGGTGCGTCAGTGCGTCTTCGACATTGCGCAGACGATCCGTCCACGGCTCAAAGCCAGCGCCCGTGAGCGGGCTTTTGTCATCGGTTTGCATCGCGTCATCGAAGAAGTTGCCGCCGCCTCTATCGTCGCCTGCGGAGAAACTGTGATCGCCACGGTCATCGCCACCACCACCGGAAGATAAGCTACCGCGCGGGCTATTGCGGGCGGAGCGCTGGTTTGGAGCACTGCCTTGCTGCGGCTCGTTGCCACCTGGGGTGCTGGCTTGTTGCTGGCCCCTGCCTTGTCCCTGGCCTGGAGTTTGGCCGGGCTGCTTGCCTTCGCCGGGTTGCTTGCCTTCGCCCTTACCTTCTTTACTGGGCTGGTTGCCAGCCATTTGACCTTCGCCTGGTTTGTCAGCTTGGCTTGGCTTTTGCCCTTCACCTTTGCCGTCTTTGCCGGGCTGATCTCCTTTGCCTCCTGGCTTGGGTTGACCTTGGTTTAACTCGCCATTCGCGGCTGAACTTTTGGCTTCGCCTTTGCCTTGCTCAACGGGCTTTTGTACTTGGCCGGGTTGCTGGCCATCGTTGGGCTCGCCATTCGCAGCCGTCGTTTTCGCTTCTCCTTTACCTTGCTCACCGGGCTTTTGCCCTTGGCCGGGTTGCTGGCCATCACCGTCGGGTTTGGGTTGGCCTGCCTTGGGGTCTGCATTGGCGCTGGCTTGTGCCTTGCCTGCCTTGCTCTTGGCTTCCTCGTCTGCGGCCTCTCCACCCATCTCCTTGATCAATTTGTCCAGCTCGGCCTTGGCCATGCGTAGGCCTTCGCTCTCGCTGCCCAGCACGCCATCGGCGGCTTTCTCCACGCCCTTTTGCAGCTCGTCCACGGCTTTGGCGGCTTGGCGTTCGGCATTTTGCGCTTGGTCATTGCGGCCCATTCTCGTGAGTTGGCTAGTGGCTTCGAGCTGCTCATCCAGGCCCAGCGTGTGGGCTTGGCGCAGAGCCTCGTAAAGATGTTTATGCAGCAGCGGCTCGCTGGCTTCCGCTTGTTCGCTGACGGTCTTCATCTTGTCCATCAGCCCGGCAGCGCGAGCACGCTGCGCAGCGATGTCGCGAGCGGTTTGCATGGCATCGAGATTTTGTTTCAGCGAGGCCGTGCTGTCGGCGGTGGTGGCCTTGCCATTGGGCTCCTCGCGACCTTCAAGTTTGTTGGCCAGTTTTTGCTCTTCTGCCGCGAGATCGCGAGCTTCATCGCGCATGGCTTTCATCTCTTCAGCGAAGCGCTTCGCCGTCTTCTCCCTCAGGTCATCGCGGGTCTGTTCCAGCTCTTTTTGCGCCCGCGTCGCGCTGGCTTGCGCTTGGCCGAGCTGCTCTTTTTTAAGCTTGTCCAGGCTGTCTTCCACCTTCTCGCGGGTGGCATCGACTTGTTTTTTTGCATCGGCCATTTGGGCTTGGTTTTCGGCCTTGTCCATGCGCTCGCGCAAGTCATCGACATCACGCAGCAGTTGCTCTTGCTCGTCTTGCAAACGCTTCAGTTGGTTGGCCAGCTCGTTCTTTTGTTCTTCGTTTTTGGCCTGGGCCAGCGTTTGTTCCAGCTCCTTCATCTTCTCGGCGAGTGCTTCTTCGCGACGCGCCAGTTCCTTCAATCGGGACAGCACGGCGAGGTTCTCCTGCTGCTCTTGGGTCTTCTCCGCGCTGGCCTGTTTTTCCTCTTCATAGCGTTGCTCTTTTTGCTTCAGTTCGAGTTCCAACATCTCGCGTTCCTGCTGCTCTTGTTCGCCTTGGCCCTTCGCCTTGGGATCAGCGCGGGTGATGTTTTTGTCATCACTGCTGAGCTGGAAAAGCAGGCGCAGGGCGGCTTGCTCAGGCTTGAGGCCGACCGTCAGCGCCTCAACTTTGGCGGCGTCAGCAGCGGGGCTTAGCTGTTGCACAGCGAGTTGCATTTGCTTCTGCGCAGCGGCCAGCAGGGCTTTCTTTTTCGGGTCTTCCTCCTTGGCGATGTCTTTGCCTACGGCTTCATCGTTGATGGCTTGCGAGGTTACGACAGTCTCGATGTCCTGGCGCATGAGCTTGATGTCGCGGCCTGCATTGGCATCGCGGATGAGCTTCCAGGTGGCGTTGACGATTTGTTTCTGCTGCTCCAGCAGCTTGGATTTTTTCTCGCCTGGCTCGTCGCTGGGCGGCGGCGGTTCCTTCTCGCGATACTGGGCATCGAAGTCGCGCACCTCAGCGAAAAACATGTCGCTCATGCTGCGCCGTGTCTTGCCATCGGCCCCTTTGTCCTCGGCCCAGAAGTAATAGCTCACGAGCTGCTGCGGCTCGGCCTTCTCGTGTTCCATGTTCAGCAAAGTACGCACCGTGAGCTTGCGGGATTTTTCATCGGGCACGATGCCTGTGAGCGGCAGCGGCACGTCGTGGGATTGCTCGGCGATGTCGATGACGGCACCCGCTTTATCGACCCCGACATCGTCCCAGAGCTTGGCCTCCAGGGGTAACTCTTGCAGCGTGGAGATCTTGGCGTCGCGCTTGGGGAAGGCGACTTCGATGCGTGGCAGTTGATTTTTCAACACGTTGATCGTCAGCCACGGCGGCTGTTTGTTGGCGCGGTCATGGTCATCGACAAGGTGCAGGCGGTACTTACGCGACTCATCAGGCTTCCATGCCGCGACCAGGGTAGTGGGGTCATCCGCGCTGGGTTTCAGCGGGATGATGGACTTATCCTCGCCGAAGAGTTCAGCATCTTTGATGGGCTTATTGAGCTTGAAGCGATAGCCCAGGTCACTGCCTTCCATCAGCGTGACTTTGAGCGTGTTCTTGATCTCGCGCTTGGGCTGCTGGGTGTAGCTCGGCGGGGTGATCTTGGCATCGGCACTCTCCAGCGCGGGATAGATGAAGGTGCTGATCTTGTAGGTCGGCGAAGTCTTGCCGCTGGCATACTCGACGCGATACAAGCCATCGAGCTTGATGTTAGCGACCATGCCGCCGAAGACCTTGCTATCGACCGTGAGGCTCATTGGCAAGCGCTCGCGTTCCTTGCCCTGGGCATCACTGATGACGAGCGTGGCATCGGCAGGCACATCGGTCTTAAACTTGGCCTCGACGACAAGCTTAGAGCCGCGCTCCACTTCAGCATCACCAGGAGTCACCGTGATGGCGAAGTCCTCAGGTTTCTTCGTATCGTCAGCCTTGGGTTTAGCAGCGGCTTTTTTTGCCGCTAGGGGAGCGTCCGGCGTAGCGATGTAGTGCTGCCGCACCAGCAAAGCCGACACGCCCGCAAGCGCTAACAAAGCCACCGCACGCCACAAGCTAGCGCGCTGCATGTCGGTGGCGGTGAGGTCGTCGGCCCACATGCTGCGTGCTGCCTCGCGCACCGCTTCGTCGATGACACGCTGCTGCAAATACGTGAAGCCTCCATCCTTCGGTTCCTGCTCGATGGCGGTGCGGAGCCGGGCATTGAGTTCGGGGTGATGGGCTTCGATTTCACGAACCAGCCTCAGAGCATCTGGCTGGCCACGCTTGGCATAGACTCGTGCGACGAGGCCACCAATGAGCAGCGCCATGGCCACGCCGAGCATCACTTTATACAGAGGCACATCGCGAGTGCTGGGCACAAGCCACCAAAGCGCCAAGCCAACTGCGATGAGGAGGAGCACCACGACATTCGCCCATCGCAGCCGCAACGCATGGCGGGCCTCGATGATCTCGGAAAGCTTGCGGTGGAGGATGGGATGAATCATGGCAAAAGGTCAACGTAGCGAGGGCGGCGCGTGTAGCACGGAGATGCAGGCGGATTGCGGCAATGGCACACGCCGCCGCATCAACTACAAACGATTTGTTCGCGAAGCCTCTGGGGGCTGAGGCAGGTGAGCAGGAACTTGGGGGCAACCCTGGGTACGCAACGAGAAGCGGGCACAGTGAGCTTCCTTCGTTTATGCAGACACGAAAAGCAGGGTTAACAACCCAAGCAGCATGAACACAATAGCCCAATCTCAAGTGACCCAATCAACCCCACGAAGAGAACGCGGCAAAAGCAAAACGCAAAGGGCAAAGGGCGGCGGGTTCACGGCTCACGGTGTTTCGGGTTCCCATTCTCAAGCCGTTGCACGATCCATCCCAGCGGCGCGGTCATCGGGCGATTGCTAAAAGACACCCGAAAGCCCTGGATGCCACCGGCGTTTCGTGTATCGCCACACGGCCTTTTCACCCTCTGCTTTCCTTCGTTACCCACCACCCATGAAATACCAGCTCACTGTCCCCCTCCTCGCCCTCGCCAGCCTTGCGGCGATTTCGCTTTCATCCGGCTCCGACACCGACTGGGTTTCCCTCTTCGATGGCAAGACGCTCGCCGGTTGGACGGGCGACAGTGGCCAAGCCCCCGGCGCTGGCTGGAGCGTCACGGATGGTGCCATCCACCTCAGTGGCAAAGGTGGCATCCTCTTATCCGAAAAGGAGTACACCAGCTTTGAACTCGAGTGGCAGTGGAAGCTGGAAGACGGCGGCAACAACGGCCTCAAATACTGGGTGACCAAGGTCGGTGGCAAAGAATGGCTCGGCATCGAGTACCAAATGATCGACGATACCAAACACCCCGACGGCTTAAAGGGCGGCAGCCACAACACGGCCAGCATCTACGACCTGAAAGACTCTGCCAAAGATAAAACACTGAACCCGCCCGGTGAGTGGAACAGCAGCCGTATCGTCGTGAAAGACGGTGTCCTCGAACACCATCTGAATGGCAAACTCGCCAGCACCGTGGACACCAAAACCGAGGAGTGGAAGGCCTGCCTCGCGAAGAGCAAATTCAAAAACAAAGAAGGCTTCGCCCCCGGCAAAGGCAAACTCATGCTCACCGACCATGGTGATAAAGTATGGTTCAAGGGCATCAGGATCAAAGAGCTGAACTAAACGCAATGCCTGCTCCCACCCGCATCGGCCTCATTGGCCTAGGCTTCATGGGAGCCACCCATCTCAAGGCCTGGCTGAAGCTCTCTGACGCCCGCCTCGCCGCCCTGTGCAACCCCAGCGGGCGGCATCTCGACGGCGACTTCAGCAGCATCGCTGGCAATCTCGGCAACGATGAACCGCTGCGCCTCGACATGGCCGACATCCGCGCCTACCGCAGCTACGACGCCATGCTCGCCGACCCCGAAATCGACGTGGTGGACATCTGCACACCGACGCATACGCACCACGCCCTCGCCCTCGCTGCCCTGCGTGCGGGCAAGCATGTGCTCTGTGAGAAACCCATGGCTCGCACCGCCGCCGAAGCCAGAGAGATGGCCGCAGCCGCAGGCGAAGCAGGTCGTGTGCTCATGCCCGCCATGTGCCTGCGTTTTTGGCCCGAGTGGGCTTGGTTAAAAGAAGTCGTGGCCAGCGAGCGCTACGGGCGCGTGTTGTCCGCCCGCTTTACCCGCATCGCCGAGCCCCCGGCGTGGGGGCAAAATTTCTTCTTCGATGGAGCCAAGTCAGGCGGTGCCCTGCTCGACCTACACATCCATGACACCGACTTCGTGCGCTACCTCTTCGGCCATCCGTTGCGCGTGGAATCCGCAGGCTACACAAGCCACAGCGGCGAGATAGACCACGTCGTCACTCGCTACATCGTCGCCAGTGGTGCCCTCGTCCATGCCGAAGGCACCTGGGCCATGAGCAAGGGTTTTGGCTTCCGTATGGCCTATGTCGTTAACTTTGAAAACGCCACCGCTGACTACGACTCCAGCCGCAGCACCGAGCCGCTGAAGCTCACTACCGCAGGCACCACAACACCTCTCATCATCCCTGGCCCCGATGGGCATGAAGCCCAGCTCAGGCATTTCATCCATGCCATCCAAACAGGCACAGCACCCACTGTCGTCACGGCGGAAGATGGCGTCGCCGCTCTCGAAGTTTGCGAAGCCGAGTCCCGCGCTTGCAAGGCCTAGCACCCGCCGTCATCAAGGGAGGCGGAGTTCCGTCTGGGTCGCCAGTTTCCAGCCCTTCGCGATGCAAGTCTCCAGCGCATATTTTTGTATCGCGCGTTGCAGCGTCGGGTATTTCTCCGCCACCTTGCCATGGTAGTCAGCGATGATTTCGATCTCCAAAGCCACGGGTGTCGAGGCTTTGAGTTCCACCTTCAGGCTGCGCAGCTCTGTGGGTTCGACGAGCGTCAGCAGCCCTGCATGGACGGTGGTTTGCAAGGCTTCTGGGATGACTGACATCGCATCTGCCCGGTGCTGGTGGTCAAGCCGCAGCACGCTACTCACGCGGAAGCCACCCGCAAAATTCACCGGGTTCTCCGATAGAAAACGCAGCGTGGGATAAGTCTTGTGTGCGCCGCCGAGTTGCACCACTTGCACATACTCAGGCGTCAAACACACCGCCTTGCCAAAGGTGCCATCGTTCAACAAAATCCAGTCGCCCTCGGTGCAGGGAAACCACGGTTCGCCGGGTGAATGCGGGCGCGATGACATGCCCGCGAGCTGCGAGAGCGGCATCCGCAACCCACCATTGCGCATCGAGGGATTGTGCAAATGGGTGAACATGTTGATCGACTTCACTTGCCATGAGAGGCCATTGATGACGATGCGCTCGCCCTCGCGCACCTCGCCTAGATTGAGCAACAGTCGCGCCTGACGGTAGTACTTCGGCAACCCATTTTTCGCCGCTAACAGCAGCCCCAGCAGCATGATTAAGCTCAAGCCAAGCAGCAACCAATCGCCCGTCGAATAAAGCACGGTGAGCGCGGCAACCGTCGCAATGACAAACGCAAAGGCATGGTAGGCAACGTCCAAAGCGCGAGCGATAAAAGGCCGATCGTGCTGCGACCTGTGCCACGGGCTGTACTTCACCAGCCAGCGATGCAGCGCCCGCCAGCAAAGGAATGCCAAGGCAAAAGTAAGGCAGGTAAGCACCATGTTGCGCCCACGACTAAGGAAGAACGATTGCACGGCCTGCGTGACGATGTCCCAGATGGACTTGCGCCGTGCGAGGGTTTTATCGAGCTGATACTGCGTGACCTCCACGCCTGCTTTATTCTCGCTCAGGGTGTTCCGCCATTTATCCACCGTGGCTTGCAAGGCCTTGCGCAGGTCTGCCTCTGGCGAGGCCGCATCCTTGCCTTTCGGCGTCTGCTTCAGTATGGCATCCATGTTTTTCACCGCCTGCTCGACGAGTGCTTGGCGCTTGATCTGGTAGGCGAGATCGCCGCGCAGCTTCTCGATCACCCGAGGCTGCTCGGTGACGCTCTTCAACTCATGCACCAGCGGTTCCAGCAGGTCATTCATCTCCAGCCCCAGGTCGAATTTCCCCGTGCTCGGCAGTCGTTCCAGTTCGGCCACATTCACCCCGGTCGCGACTGCATCGAAGTCTCGCTGCGCCTGCACAAGTCGGGCCTGTAAGTCGGCGACATCGCGCTTCGCCGCCTCTTTCACCGTGTCGTTCTCACCATTCCTCGTCTTCGCCGTCTGCACCTCGAGTTGTGCTCGCAGGCTGCTCATCGACTCAACGAGAGCCCTTAGTGTAATGAGCGACGGCGACAGCGGAGGCTCCACGACGACAGACGGCGCAGCAGTGACAGGAGATGGCGGCGTGGTTTGACCCAAAGCACAACCAAGACCGAGAATGAAGAGAAAGAGCCAGCGAGTCATAAAGCCCAGCATGGCAGCAGGCGCGGCGGCTGGCAATGCTGAGGCGAGGAACGACTCCGCCTAAATCCTCGCTGGAAATCAGAGCCATCATCGCTGAATGAAGCCTCCTATGCGGAAGGTTTTTCACACATTTTATCAGCGACTCACAGGGGTAGCCCTGGCGGCGTTGTTTTTCCAGGCTCCAGCGTCGGCTCAGCCCGTGGCTCCCGCGCCATCTGCCGCAGCTCCAACGAGCACGGCAGAGCGGATCAAAGCCGAGGCCGGAAAGCGTTCGATACTGCCGCCGCCGAAGAGCTTTGAACTCACTGCCGAGCAGAAGGCACGTTTTCAAAGTCTGCTGCCGAAGGCCTATGCAAAGCTGAGCCAGCGAGCCGCCTTCCACGTCGTGGCCATTGGCGATGACATTATTGAAATGCAGGGGCCAGGGGCCGAGGCGGGGGATTTGTTGAAGGCATATCCCGCGCAGTTTTTGACCTCGCTTACCGAGCAGTTCTTCTACACCGGGGGTGTCCGTTTGATCCGCCCGCCCAAGGGCAAACCTGCCAAGGCCACCATCATGATGGGGCCAGAGATCACACTGCGCAGCCTGGGACGGCCCGGCAAGACGATGCAAAACGCGATGCAGTCGCTGACGACGTATGGCTTTGAGTCGCAGCCCGATCTTGTGATCGTGTGCTTTGGCATGAGCGATGCGCATCTGGGGCTGGAACTGGGTGCTTATGCACGAGCCGCGCAGGAGGTCATCGACACGGTGCGTTCGCGTGGCAGCGAGATGATCTTGCTCGGTTCTACCTTGCCTGCGGATGAACCCGTGGAGCGGGGCATGGGCAAGCTACGTGCCTACACCGATATGCTGCGCGATCTGGCCGCCGAGAATAAGCTGCCGTTTGCCGACCTCGGCGATCTGGCCGCACTGGTGAAGCTGCAACCGACGGTGACCGAGCCTGCAAAGGTGCTGGAGTCGGTGAAGGAAACCTACCGGCATTACTTCAACTGGGAGACTGGTGTGGACTTTGTGCATCCTCGGGCAGACCTACACGAGCGCCTGGGCAACCACATCATGGAGACGTTGATCAATGGTACGAAACCCATGCCGTGGCAGTTGTCGAAGGGGGTAGCCACGCTCGATTCTGCGGAGCAATTGACGCTGAGTTATGAGGTGGAAAATGCCAGTGCTGGGCCGCTGACGGTCAGCGTCCAACCCCTGCCAACGCCTCGTTGGCTGGCGAAAGATGGAGCACAGGTGATTGAGTTGAAGGCCGGGAAAAAGCAGGCTGTGAAGGTGATTTACGCAAGGGCGGCAGAGCCAGCGGTGCTCAAGCATGCGACCTTCTCCAGCCACGAGCCGCTGTTGCGCCTGCCCGTGCTCGTCGCGGCTGCGGGCATGGTGCGTATCGAGGATATACGCGCTGAACTGCGCCCCATCGCAGTGGTTTGGAAGATGGACTCACAGTACAATGTGGAAGGCCAGTTCATGCTGGACAACTTGTTGGTCAACACGAGTGGCACAGCGCTGAAAGGCATCGAATGGACAGCCGAATGGAATAACCAAAAGCTAACGGGCAAACTGGATGTGGCCGCTGGAAGTCGCGAGGCCTTGGCTTTGAAGTTTGATCTGCCCAAGGGTGATGGACGTCGCGAAGCCTCGCCTCTGGCGCTCGCCATCACGGTGAATGGCACGGTGCTGCGCTGGGAGCGCTTCATCGAAGTGCAGCGGAATATGGGTCTGCGCGACAATGTGGATCTGCGCCATGATGGTAAGCAGGGCACCATCCGAATGCGCGCTGATGCGGATGCCAACACGCTCTTTTTGACCTATGACTTCGCAGGCGTCGAACTGGCCAATGATGCGCAAGGCATAGCGATGCGCATGGCCTTGAATCTCGACGCGCGATCCTTTGGCAAGCGCCTGGGCTTCGGCGTCACAGAGGCGTTGCAAATCCAGTGTGGAGCCGAGGATGGCGTCGGCGTCACGGGCAACATTGCGCCCTGGGCCTTTGGCACGGGCTACGGCATGGGCTTCGATGACGCGGCGATCAAGTGCCAACTCAGCAGCAGCGGCAATGGCGTGCGCCGCTTCACGGTGACGGTGCCACGCAGCTATCTTTACTTGCACGAATGGGCGCTGGGCAATGGCAACAGCGAGCTGGGTATCGGCGTCACGATGAATCTCTGGCAAGCACCGCACGCTGGCCAAACAGTGGGTGGCTACGCGGCTGATATGGCCTTTTCGCTAACGCAAAATGGACGCCTACCCGATGACGCTGAAGGCCTCGCGGTGCTGGAGCTATCGGACAAGCCGACGCGACGCTGGACGGTGGTGGTGTGGTGAAGTTTTGAAGCCCGAGCGCCGATTGAACCCCGCGCTAGTATATCGGCTATCACGACGCTCGTTTAGAAGTTCATCTGGCCACCGAGGTTGGCTTCCCAGACGCCGCTGCCAGTATTGGCTCCTTGGCCGTTGCTGTCATAGCGGAGTTCGGCGTAGAACATGGTGTTTTCGCTGAGGTAGTATTCAAAGCCAGTGGCGGCGATCCAGGCGGGGGTGTCGTCGTCGAAGGAGTAGTAGGCTCCGGCTTGGATGAAGCCGCTCCAAGTTTCGCCGAAGTGTTTGCGGAATTTCAGGTCGAAGCCGTGGCGGTTGGTCTGGGGGTCGGCGAGAGTGGCGAAGACTTCGCGACCAAAGTCGGCGGGGCTGGCGCGGCGAAGTTCTTCATTGGCTCCGACGGCTTTGCGGACTTGTTCTCTGGGGTTGAGTTCAGCTTGGCGTATTTGGTCGCGGACGCTGGCGGGGAGGCTGGTGACGGAGTTGAATCGACGGTATTCGCCAAAGTAACCAAGGGAGATTTCGGGGCGCTGGCGGGTTTCGGTTTGGATGATGTAGTCGATGTCGGCGTTGATGCTGAAGCCTTGGCCGAGCTTGCTGCCGCCGACGCGAGTCCAGTTATAGCTGGCGTCGAGGTTGGCGATGATGCGTTCGTTGAGGGGGCCACCGATGTGGAAGTAGGCTTTGTCTTCGCGGCCATCAAGGGCTTGGAGGGAGAGCGAGTCGGTGGCGCGTCCGTTGCCGCTGAAGCCGAGCGACCAACTGAGGGTTTGGTAGCCTTGTTGACCAACTTCGAGGCCGTAGAGGGCTCCTGAGCCGCTGGCTCCGAGGCTGGCTTCGACGTAGTAGCCGTCGCGGAAGCGGCGAGTGGCGGTGATGCCACCCTCGAAGCGGGCTTCGCTACGTTCGCCAAAGAGGCTGTCGGCGGCGAGGTTGCTAAAGTCGCTGCGGGTGAAGGCTCCGAAGCGCCAGTCGTTGTGCCAGGAGGTGGCGAAGGTGCCCTGGGTGCTGATGAGGGTGCCTTCTTCTTCCTTGGTGGCGGCTATGTCGAAGGTGCTGGTGCGGCGGATGAGGGGGGAGAGTGCGCGGCGCTGCCAGATGGCTTCAAAGTGGTCGTCTGCAGAGTAGCCGGGAGTGGTGATGACTTCACCGAAGGCGGCGTATCCGCCTGCGAGGTCGCCGCTCTGGGCGAGCGAGGCGGCGAGCGAGCCTTGGCCGGGGAAGGGCTGGGCGGGGAAGAGAGGTTTTAGGGCGAGTAGTTCGTCGCGGGCTTGTTTGGCATGTTGATAGGCGAGGAGGATTTCCGCCTGGAAGATGCGGACGTCGAGGCGGGTAGGGCCGATGCGAGCGAGTTCGTCGGCGATGTTCCGGGCGTAGCCTCGGTCAGCGTTTTGCATGTGTCGGTAGCCTTCTTCAAGTAGTTCGGCGACTCTGACGTCTTGGAGTTTTTGCTCGCCTGAGAGGCGCATCTCTTCGTCATAGCGGCGGTCGTTGATGATTTCGTAGGTGGCGGCGCGGGCGTTGCGGAATTCTTTGCGTTCGAGGTAAACGTCGATGAGGGCGTCTTGCTGGCTGAAGGGGAGGCCAGCGGCGTTGTCGATGGCTTTTTGGGTGAAGAGGAGGGCGAGGGCTTGGTCGGACTGGCCTTGTTTGGCGAGGTAGATGGCTTTGTAGCCGAGGACGTCGCGGTGGGTTTTGTAGTTGGTTTCGAGGTTGCCGAGGATGGTGGTGGCGGCGCTGGTGTCGGAGCGATTGAGAGCGGCCATGCCTGTTTCGATTTCGCGGCCTACTTGGATTTCGAGGATCATGGTCTCGGCTTCAAGTTTGTTGGCTTGGTCATAGCCTGGAGTGGCATGAATTTCGCGGAAGGTGGTGATGGCCTGATCGTATTTTTTGGCTCCGTAGTAGGCATAGGCGAGGGTGGGAAGGTAGGGCCAGGGGTGCGTGTCGTTGGTGCTACGGAGGCTCTGGATAAAGGCGATGGCGTCGTCGTAGCGACGAGCGCGGTCGAGGGCTTCGATGCGGAAGTTGATGACCTCATAATTTTGCGGCATTTCGCTGTGAAGAGCGGCAGCTCCGGCGATGAGGGCGTTCATGTCGCTGCCTGCGTTGTGGCGGATGCTGGCGATGCGTTTTTTGATGCTGAGATCAGGGAGGGCTTGCTGGGCTTCTTGGCGAATGTCGGCGGGGTAGCGCTGGTCTTTGATGACGGCGTTGTAGGCGGTTTCGGCTTTGTCGAAAATTTCGGCTTCGGCGTAGGCGTAGGCGAGGTCGTCGAGGTATTCGAACCAGTCGTCCGGCTTGTTATACTGGTTTGCGCGGAGTTTTTCGAGCAGGGCGACGGCTTCAGGGGCGCGGGAGTCGATGCAGAGGGCGGCTGCCTGGACGGCGATGGATTCAGCGTCTTCAACCTTTTCGCCTGCCATGACTTTGGCAGCGAGGGCGTCGAGGTAGCCGACGCGGCGAAGTTCTTCCTTGGGATTGACGAGTTCGCGAGCGGCGAGGGCGCGGGCATTGGTGGGGTCGCGCTGAAGGATGGCTCCGATGAGGGCGTCCATCATGGAGGTGTTATCCTTTTTCTCATAGACTTGGAGGAGGATGAGGAGCCGCTCTAGGGGCATGGTGCGGAGGTTGGCGAGTACTTTGCGCTCGTCGGTGGTGAAGGGAGTGGCCTTCATCACTTCTTGGTCGCTGGACTCGGCCGGGGCAGTGGCTCGGGCGCTGGTGGCGGGAGATTTAGCGGCGTTGACGGCAGGCGCAGGAGATGGAGCGGCGGCTCGTAGGCTGGTGAAACCGAGAGCGAGGAGGAGAATGAAGACGAGGGGGAGGCTGCTATTTTTCATGGCTCGGGAGGCAGAGTGGCGGGACTAGGGCTTGGAGATGGAAAAGAGATCCGGCTTGGTGGCGGTGTCGGGGACGTAGGCGGTGTCGGGGAGATCGCTGGTGAGGAGGACGAGGGACTGAGTGTAAGCATTTTGGGCGTCGTCTTCGCGGCCCAGTTCTTCATAGATTTCGCCGAGGAAGAGCCATTCGGTAGGGAGGGCTCGAGTGTTGTTGTCGAGGTGGCTGGTGAGGAGGCGGATGGATTCGCTGAGTTCGCCCATCTGGTAGCGGGCTTCAGCTAGGAGAGGGAGGTAGGGAGCGATTTCTGGGACGGTGGCGAAGAGGCGGGCACTGCGTTCGTGGTCGCCACAGAGGTGGGTGAGGACGCCGAGGTCGAGGCGGGTGACGGGGGGGAAGTCGAAGCGTTTTTCGACGTCTTGGCCGACGAAGGCGAGAAGACCTTGCTGGTCGGGG
Source organism: Verrucomicrobiota bacterium (assembly GCA_031411235.1). Classification (GTDB taxonomy): domain Bacteria; phylum Verrucomicrobiota; class Verrucomicrobiia; order Verrucomicrobiales; family Verrucomicrobiaceae; genus JANOAR01. Next base: position 33,737 of record JANOAR010000084.1, read on the forward strand.
ACGACGGTGCCGAGGCTGAGGATGAGGGAGGTGCCGTCGAAGCTGGACTTGATGCAGTCGTGGTGGAGGAGGGCGTAGGCTTGATCGGTGCTGTCGCTGAGGAGCCAGAGGTTAGCTGCGGCGACGCGCAGGGCGGGGCTGGTTGGGAGCTGGGCGATGGCTTGTTCGATGAGCTGGATGCCGGGCTGGGCGTCGGGGAGGTAGGTGGTGGTTTCGGCGAGGTCGAGGTAGGGTTCGACCATGGGCGTTTTGTTTTTGTGGATGGCGAGGGCTTGGGCTTTGAAGAGTTCTTGATGTTGGTCGAGGGATTCGGCGAGGAGGGCGTAGTTTTCCAGGGTGGTGGGGTCGTGGTCTTCCTCCCGCAGGCTGGCGTAGAGCTTGAGAGCTAGGTCATACTGGGCGGAGCGGATGTAGCCCTCGGCGAGCTTTTTGACGGCGGGGATGTTGGTGGGGGTGCGCTTGACGGTTTCGGCAAAGGCGGCGGTGGAGGCTTCTTCTTCGCCCATGTCCATGAGAAGGCTGGCGTAGTCATAGCGGGCTTCGCTGTCGTCGGGATGAGCCGCGATCCAGGCTTCGAAGAGGGGGCGAGAGTTTTTGTCGTCGCCGAGGTTGGCTAGGAGTCCTGCGAGTCGGAGCTGGAGCTGGGGACGCTGGGGGATGGGGCCGAGGGCGGTGAGGAGGTCGGCGGTTTCTTCGCCTCGGCCAAGGAAGTCACTGAGAGCCAGACTGCGGTCGAGGGAGTAGAGGTCGCCTGTGGCAGCGAGGCGGGTGTGCTGGGTGAAGGCGTCGTCGAAGGTGGAATCCCAGTCGTAAAATTTAGCCAACATGCTGGCCCAATGCTGGTAGGAGGTGAGTTGTTCGGGGTTGCGGCGGCGCAGATCGCAGAGGGCGGCAAGGCTGAGCTGGGACTCGGGCTGTGCTTTGACATAACGAGCGAGCCAGGGGGTGACGTGGTCGATGCGATTGGCCTGCGTGGCGTAGTCGAGGGCTTGCTCCATGAGGTCGGTGGAGGGGGCTTGCTCGGCGGGAAGGCGCTGGCAGATGTCGAGGACGATGTCGAGCGCTTGGCTGGGGTTGCCGCCTTCGAGGGCGAGTGTGGCAGCGAGTTGGCCGAGGGTCTGGGAGTCTTGCTTGGCGAGGGTGGTGGCGCGGGGCTTGAGCCAGAGGTTGAGGCGGGTGGCTCCAAGGGCGGGTTGGTTGCTCCAGCGATAGGCTTGGGCCATGTCGGTGGCGGTGGCGAGGGTGGAGTCGGGGAGCTGGCTGGCGCGGTCGAGGATGATCGCGGCGAGATCGGCCTGGGAGCGGGCGAGGGCGTTCTTGGCGAGGACGTCGGCGATTTCGATAAGCTGCTGCCCACGCATGATGCTGGCGTTGGCACTGATGATTTCCCAGGCTTGCTTGGGCTGGACAACGTCGATGTATCGGATGGCGGCGAGGGTGACGGCGTGGGTAAACTTGTCGTAGGAGACGGGGTGCGTGTTGGAGAAGATGGCCTGCAATTGCTCGCGAGGGGTGAGGCGTAGGAGGCGGGAGAGAGCCTCTAGCTGGGGGGCGCTCATGGAGTCGAGCCCAGTGGTGTCGAGTTCGCCGATGGTGCCAAGTTGGGCCTTGAGGAGGTCAGCGATACGCTCGTACTGGCGGTCGAGCATGAGTCGCTGAACGAGTTCCGATTGGTCGGGCACAAGCCAATAGGAAGCTCCCACGCTGGCGAGGAGTGTGGCTACAAGGGCGCGAACAGGGAGGACGCGAGGGGTGGGTTTTTCACTGTAAGACAGCATAACGGGAGCGGTTGGCGTCGATGGTGACTCGGGCGTTCTGCGGCAGGGAGAGTTGCAGGTGGCCTTTGGCATCGGTGGTTTGTTGAGAAAGGGTATTGTCGATGGTGATGTCGCAGACGGCCTTAGCAGGCAGGCCGCTGAACTGGGCAACGACGGGGCGGAGGGATTCGACTTGGAACTCGGCCTTCCAGGCTTCGAGTTCGCTAAAGTGGATCTCGGCGCTGGAGGTGGCGAGGTAGAGGTGGGCGGAATTGCGTGGTGGAGGCTCGGTGGGAGTGTCGCTGAGGACGATCTCGGTTCGCGGCTGGCCGCGTGTGTGGATGTAGAGGGAGCCCTCGTGCTCGGTATAGCCAGTGACGCCTTTGCACTGGCTCATGTCGGGGCGACCCAGCTCGGCGGGCAGGCGGTAGGTGCGCAGGTGGCCTGCATTGGTGAGCAGCCAGTGGCGCGGCCCTAGGTCGTAGAGGCGGGTGCGCGAGGCGTCGCGAGTCATCTGGGCAAACTGAAGCGCAGTGACGGGGTGCAGGGGTTGCTGGATGCACCAGTGGTGGATTTTTTCGAGGGCGCGCAGCGAGGAGAGGGAGGTGGCGGAGTAGAAGTGATAATAGACGTTAACGGGCTTGAGCCGTCGCGGGGTCTCGGTGCGCTCGAAGGTATCGATAACGTCGGCGAAGCCTCCGTAAAAGGGGCCAGACCAGCCGTTGGCATACATGAACTCGTTTTGGTTGGCGGCGTTGATTTGCAACTCGTCGCCCCAGGGGACGACGCGCGGTGCGACGCCTGCAATGCCGGGGTAGAGGCGGCTGACGATGGTGTTGCCGCCATTCATGTTTTCGAGGCCCAACTCGCGCACGAGGCGCAGGGCTTCGATGCCAGGTCTGCAATTGCCCGACCAAAGGAAAAGGCCGACGCGCTTGTCGGGGGGCATGAGCTGTTTGTTGATGTAGTCCACGGAGCCCCGGATTTCGCGCTCGGGATTGACGTGCAGGTAGTTGGCTTCGGGTTTTAATGCCATGAAGGGCTCGTCATAGAGGCCGGGGTCAGGGTCGCCATCGAACCACTGGTAGGGGTGTGCAAAGGAGTGTGAGGCGGCTTGGATGTGGGGCAGGGCAAAAATGGACTTGGCGATGTCCACAAACTTAGGCCCCCAGGCGTCCTCTAGCCCAGTGGCGAGGGCGCGGATGTCGGCTTCGACGACGGAGACGGTGACGGGCAGTGGGAAGGCCTTCAGGATGCGATCACGCACGAGTTCAGCGCAGAAGGGATGCCCACGGAAGGCCGACTGCGAGCCGAAGCCATCGCCGTCGATATGGCTATAAAACAGCCTGCAACCATCGCGCGTGGTGGTGTCTGGTGAGGGGATTGCACCGATGGGTTTCAGCACAGCGGAGAGCATTCGGTAAGGGTCTGCGTAGAACAGGTAGCTGTCTTGCGAACCGCGTAGGATGATGCTGGGCTCTAGCCACATGCCACCCCAGGTGGCGATGAAGGCAGGGGTGTAGCGGACGCGCCCCAGATCGGTATCGAGGCCGCTGAGGGTGACGAGGGCGCGAGCGTCTGCGGGAGCTTGGAGATCTTTGAAGTCATTGATCCGTGGTAGCATTTTTGTCTCGGCTTGCAGCATTTCTGCATCGACTTGGGCGACTTCGACATTGGCGATGCGAGGCAGGGCAGCGAGGGTACCACGCAGGGCAAAGACTTCGCGCAGTTGATTGCGAGCGTCTTCGCGGGAAAAAGGGATGCCACCTGTGAAGAGGATGGGGATATGGGCTGCCTTTATTTCGGCCAGCCACTTTATGGCCTTAAGCTCAGATTGAGCGGGGAATTCCAACTCCGCGTCGAGCACCACAGCGGCGTAGCGAGAGCTGGCTTGCACGGGCAACTCACCACTACCAACATCAAAAAAATCGGCCTCAAAGCCGAGCCACTCCAGCGGTGTCTGGAAGAGGTCGGCGGTCATGGTGTCGATGGGCAGTTTGGGCGCTTTTTCAGCCTCCTTGCTGCTCCAGCCATGCAGGACGAGAACGCGTCGCGAGCGCTCGCGCAGCGGGGCAAGCGCGAGGCCTCGATTCTCGGAGAGAGTGACGAAGGGCACTGCTCCCTGGGCAATGAGCGACTGTGCGAGTTGACCATTGTTTTCCGCGTCACCTGCTTTCCCATAACCCACGGCGAGGGCGGGGAGGCCGCTTTGCGTAGCGCGGCGAAGGCTAGCAGTGTGTTGGGTCAATTCATCAGCGGTGCCCTCGATGTAGAGGCCGAGGTGATCGCCATCGGCTTTCGATAAACCAAAGCCATCTTGCAAAAACACCCAAACATTGGGGTGGGCAGAGGTTATGGCTTTGGCTAGGGCGATGTCCTCGCCACTGCGAGTGGCGATGCCTTCTAGCAGCACACCATCGTAGCCACGAGCAAGCGCGGGGGCGATGATTTCGTTGAGCACGAAGGTTGGCCAACTGGGGTGCCCTGTATCGAAGGTGGCCAGCCGCTTGGTGGTGGCGCTGCTGGTCGTCGCCACCCCGAATTTGGCCGCTTTTTCTACAAGCGCTGCATCTGTCGCGAGGGCGGGGTTCAGCCTCGCCAATAGAAGCTGCTGCGGCGAATGCCCTCCGAGCTGGCTAAGATCGGATGTTGCTGGGAGGACGCAGACATCGTAGGCCGCCAAATCAGCTATCGTGGGGCGAGGCAAATCGAGGACGCCGAGGCGGCTGTTCTTAGGCTCAAAGAAGGCCTCCAATGCGTAGCAACTTACACTCCCATGCAGGCAAAAAATCATGGCAAGAAACGCACCAGCCCACACTCGCGCCTTTATTGGCCAAAGCAGATTTACCTGCTGCCCAAATAATGGTGTTGTGGTTTTTTTGCCGTTATTAGCCATCGTATCTTGTTACAAAGGTTGGAAAGTTCTCAAAATTTCATTGCAAAATCAAGACGGATTTTCCTGAACGCGTCATTGAGGGAAGTTTATCCATTCAAATCACAATGGAAAGTATGAATATTCAGAATTTAACAGAAGCTTGCAAAAGCCTTGATTAGCAAATTTTCAAAAACATTCAGCTTTGTTAATCTTTTGCGAATGGCGTAAAAAACACTTCAGCGTCATTTTTCCGCTGCGCGGCACACCTTCCCTATGAGGACAGCGGGTGCCGCTTCACCCGTGCCGAATCGCGGTGACCCCGCTCTTCTTGGGGGGTGGTAACGAGGTTTTTCCCGAACCAGCGGTTGTGGTCGTAGTGACGATGTGCGGCGGCTGCACCGCCGCATGGCAGCTCGGGCAGCTCACGGGCTCCGCAACTTGCGCACGCGGAGCGGAGAGCATCTGGAGGCAGGCCGGGCAGGTGAAGTGCAGCCAAGCGGCATCGTCTCCCGCACCGCCTTCGCTGGCCCTGGCACCGGGTAGGCGAGGCCGCACGTCGATGCGCTTCGCCACGCCGAGTGACTCGGCGGTGGGCAGGGGGGAAGCACTGAAAGGCATCGACTGGGCTGGAAGCATGGCGCGACTCTACGAGCCGCCTTTTCACCGTGCAAGCTGCTTGGCACTGCCTTTGACAAGTTCGCCTGAGTCACTACGATGACCGCCCCTTTTCCCAGGACATAAACGCAATACTATGAGTAACACCCCAGCCCCAGCACCCGAGCATCGTGAATTCCAAGCCGAAGTCCGGCAACTCCTCGACATCGTCATTCACAGCCTTTACACCGACCGCGAAATCTTCGTCCGCGAACTGGTCAGCAACGCCGCTGATGCGCTGGAAAAACTACGCCACACGCAGCTCACGGAGCGCTCGATTTTCCAGCCCGAACTGCCGTTGGAAATCCACATCAGCATGGATGCTGAAGCCCGCACGCTGACCATCGCCGACCACGGCATCGGCATGACTCGCAGTGAATTGATCGAGAACCTCGGCACCATCGCCCACTCCGGCTCGAAGGCTTTCATGCAGGCGCTGAAGTCCAGTGGCAAGGACGGCACGCAGCTCATCGGTCAGTTTGGCGTGGGCTTCTACTCCGCCTTCATGGTGGCGGATAAGGTGGAGGTCTTCACCCACTCATGGCGCGAAGACGGCGAGCCGCTCTGCTGGACAAGCGACGGCGCGACGGGCTACGACATCGCAGACTGGGTGCCTGCGCTCACGAGTGATGTGAATGAGGAGCGCGAAGAAGGCCAAGAGACTGACCCCGCTCTCACGAGCGAGGCTACGGGCGTCACACGCGGCGCACGTCTGGTGATGCATCTCAAAGAGGACATGGCCGAGTATGCCGAGGCGGCGACCATCAAGCGCATCCTCGCCAAGTATTCCAACTTCGTGGGCTTTCCCATCATCGTAAATGGCGAGCGCGTGAATAGCGTCGAAGCCGTGTGGCTGAAGAACAAAAACGAAGTCACTGAGGAGCATTACAAGGAGTTTTACCGCTTCACTTCCAAGCTCTTCGATGACCCCAGCTACACCTTCCACTTCTCGGCGGACGCCCCGATGGCGATCAATGCACTGCTCTTTGCACCCACGCAAAACATGGAAATGTGGGGCATGGGCCAGATGGAGCCCGGCGTGGCGCTGTATTGCAAAAAGGTGCTCATCGACCCCAGTCCGCCCAAGCTATTGCCCGACTGGATGCGCTTTGTGCGCGGCGTGATCGACAGCGAAGACTTGCCGCTGAACATCTCGCGCGAGTCCATGCAAGACAGCGCTCTGGTGAGAAAACTCGGCAAGGTGGTGGCACAGCGCTTCCTGAAATTCATCGACAAAGAAGCCAACGAAACGCCAGAAAAATATGCTGAGTTTTATGAGAAGTTTGGCCGCTTCGTGAAGGAAGGCGTCGCCACCGACAACGATAACCGCGAGTCCGCCTCGAAGCTCCTGCGCTTCGACTCCAGCATGGCCGAGGAGGGTAAGCTGACCAGCCTTGCCGACTACGTGACACGCATGAAGAACGGCCAGAAGGCCATCTATTACCAGATCGCGCCCTCGCGTGCCGCCATCCAAAGCGGCCCGTATGTTGAGGCCTTCAAGCAACGCGGCTTCGAGGTGCTCTTCCTTTATGAAGCCATCGACGACTACGTGGTGAACTCGCTGGGCCAGTTCGACAGCAAGCCGCTGCAAGCCGTGAACTCGGATAAGATCGAGCTGGATGAAACCCCTGCTGCTGAAGGCGAAGCGCTGAGCACAGAAGCCTCTGATGGCCTCTGCACTTGGCTAAAGGATTACCTCGCCGCACGCGTAACGGCGGTGCGCACTGGCAAACGCCTCGTCAATAGCCCCGCGCTGGCCCTTCTCCCCGAAGGCGAGATCAGTCCGCAGATGCGCCAGATGATGAAGGCAATGAAGAAGGACGACGGCATCGACGCGCCTGAAGTCATTCTTGAAATCAACACCCGCAGCAACCTCATCAAATCCCTCGCCACTGTGAAGGACAAGGACGCTGACATCGCCCACTTGATCGCCGACCAACTGCTCGACACCTCGTTGCTGGCCGCTGGCCTCATCGAAGATCCGCAGGCCATCGTAGCGCGAAACTTGAAGATGATGGAGGCGCTCGCAGCGCGGGTTTAGCTCTGAATGCTAAGACCGAGCACACGGGAGACGCTCTCGTGTGCTCGGTCCGCCAAGCTACCGCACCCACCATCGCCAGCCTTGTTTTACCAACTGCTGCGCGTCGTCGATGACCAAGTAGCACAGCGGCACGAGATACAGCGTGACGATGGTTGCAAATAAGCTGCCGTAGCCCATCGCGACGGACACAGGGGTGAGGAACTGCGCGTGGGTGCTCTGGGCTCCACTGCTGAAGAAGAAAGGCGCAATATTTGCCAACCAGGTGCCATTAAAGATGAGCGGCACGAGGCCGAAGAAGGTGGTGATCTGTGTCAGGAAGATGGCTCGGAAACGCGACGCTCCACCTTGCAGCACCGCCTGCCGCATATCGCCGCCCTCCGCTCGGATGAAGTTGATCTCATCAACGAGTACCAGCGTGTCATTCACGATAACGCCACAAACCGCGACGATGCCAAAGCTGCTCATGATGCTGAGCGGCATGGAGTGAAAAAGATGGCCGAGCACTGCGCCAACGATGCCGAAAGGAATGACAACAAAAATGATGGCGGGTTGGATGTAGTTCTTCAGCGCGATGGCGACCATGGCATACATGCCGAAGAGTACGAGCATGAAGCCGACGCTCATGGCTGAGTTACTCTCTTGCTGAGCGCGAGCCTCGCCCTCGAAAGTCCAATGAATGTGACTGTGCGCCGCGAGCACCTTGTCGATATGCTTGGCGAGGTCTTCGCGGATCGCGCTCACATCGACACTCTTCTTGTCTACATCAGCGGTGATGTTGAGGGCACGGCGGCGATCCACGCGTTTGATGCTGGTGAAGCTTTTGCTCACTTTTGCCTCTGCGACGCTGCCGAAGGGCATCTCTAAACTATCGCCAATGCGCACTCGCATGGTCTCCAGTGTGGCGAGGCTTTTGCGCTCGGACTTGGGATAGCGCAGCATCACTTTCACTTCATTGCGCCCGCGCTGGATGCGCTGCACCTCGTCGCCATAGAAGGCTTGGCGCACTTGTTTGGCGAGGTCGCTGACGGTGACACCGAGCTGCCGCGCCTCGGGTTTGAGCCGCAGTTGGATTTCATTTCTACCCGTGTCCAGTGAGTCATTGATGTCGAAGACGCCCGGATACTGCCCAAGCTTGGTCTTTATTTGCTCCGACATGGCGAGCAGTTCATCGGGATTGGTGCCTGTGAGTTGCACGTCGATGGGATCGCCGCCACGCATGATTTCGGCGCGAAAGGTCAGCTCCTCAGCGCCGACGATGGTGCCGATACGTTTGCGCCATTCTGCGGCCATATCGACGGTGTTCACATCGAGACTGCGCTCCTCGGGGCCATAGGTTTCCATGCGCACTTCGCCGACGTGGGCACTGGCTCCGCGACTGCTGCCGCCGGTGAGCGAGGTGCTGCCACTGAGCGCGACGATGTGCCGGATGACGGGCTTGCCATCGGGGCCGACGTACTCTTTCCGCATGTCCTCGGCGATCTTGTAGATGCGGTCGATGTGAGCGTCGGTCACCTCAAAGGGCGTGCCATCAAGCATGGAGAGGGTGGCTTCGATGCGCTCGCTAGCGATGCGCGGAAACATCACGGTGTGGATGCGCCCACCGTAAAAGAAGCCGAGCAGAACGATGAGCCCACCGACGAAGCCTGCGAGCGCGGTGTAGCGATTGTCCACGCACCAGCGCAGCGAGGGGCGATAGATGGCATTGACGAAGCGCTTCAGCGTGCGGTCGGAGAAGTTATGCACGGGCGCAAGGAGGTCGCCCGCACGGCCCAGGAAAGGATGCGCGAGATGGCTGGGGAGGATGAGTTTTGTCTCGATCAGCGCGATGACCATCACGGTGATAAAGATGATGGCGATGGGCTGGAACATGACGCCCATGCCACTGCCGTCGAAGACCATCGGCAGGAAGGCAATGATGGTGGTGATGACGCCGAAGGTGATGGGCACGGCCATACGCTTGGTGCCTTCGATGGCGGCGTCCATCGGCGACATGCCTTGCTTGCGCAGTTGGTCGGCGTACTCGCTGATGACGATGGCGTCATCGACGACGATGCCGAGTACGAGGATGAAGCCGAAGAGTGACGATAGATTGATGGTGATGCCCAAGACGGGCATCAGCGCGAAGGCTCCAAGGAAGGACATGCACATGCCCAGCGCGATCCAGATCACCGCCTCCAAGCGCAGAAAAAGCCCCACACAGATGAAGACCAGGATGAGGCTGCTCTTGGCATTTTGGATCAGCAACTCGATGCGGCCTTTGACAATTTTTGATCGATCCTGCCAGAAGTCGAGATGCACTCCATTGGGCACTTTTTTGTTCGCGCTGTCGATGTAGGCTTTCACCGTTTCGGCGATTTTAATGGCGTTTTCACCCGACTCCCGCTCGACGTTGATGGACACACAGCGCGTGCCGTTAAGCCGAGCGATGAGGGGATTCTCATTGAAGCCGTCAGAGATTTTGGCGATTTCACCGAGGGTTAGTTTGCTGCCGTCGGGCCGAGTCAGCACGGGCACGCGCGCATAGTCTTCGCCTGAGTAGGCACGGCCTCGGGTGCGGATGGAAACGTCGCCCGCTTCGGTCTGCACGACGCCCGCTGGCAAGTCGATGGCCGAGGCGCGAATGGCCGAGCTGACCTTTTCCAGCGTGAGGCCATACTTTCGCAACGTGGACTCTGGCACTTCGATGCTGATCTCGTACGGGCGAACGCCAGAGAGTTGCACATGGCTGATGCCGGGCAGCGAGGCGATCTCGTCGCGCGTTTGTTCGCCAAGTCGATGCAGGTCGCCCTCGGCCATGTCGGCAGAGATGATGACGCTGATGACGGCGTGGAAGAAGTCGTCCTGCTGAATGATGGGCTTCTCGGCTAAAGCAGGGAAAGTGGTGATGGCATCGACGCGGATGGTGATGTCTTCCATCACCCGGCGCGGGTCGGCATTGTCTTCGCATTCAATGAGCACACTGCCGCTGCCCGAGGAGGAATTGGAGCGCACATGCTTGATGCCATTCACCTGCTGGATGGCTTCCTCGATTTTCAGCACGATGGTCTCCTCCGTTTCTTCGGGCGTGGAGGCCGGGTAGGGCACGACTACCGAGATCATCCTCGACTTGCCATCGGGAAAGACTTCGAGCGGAATCTTGTCGGCCCACAAGGTATAGACGCCGATGCCGATGACACCGAACATGAGTAGATTGGCGGCGACGCCATTGCGAGCGAACCAAGCGATCATGGGCGTGAGTCAGGCACGAAGCGGAGGGACGAGGGGCAAAACATAAGGCAGCGGAAAGGGGCAAGGAATATGGAATATGGAATATGGGGAGTGCCTTCGGGTGTGCTCATCATAGCGAGATATGTGGTTTAATCTTCAGCGCAAAGCCACTCCCCTTGCCCCTGTTCCATATTCCTTATTACGACCTCACTTGAAATCTGGCCCACACGTCCGCCCGCTGGCATTACGATACGTCACGGTGCCGGAGCTGCTTGTGGTCTTTGTCCCCAGCGTGCGGCCCGAGGCATCGCGGTAGGTCAGCACATCACCTTTGGCATTCGCCGTGGCCGTGGCCACTTTGCGCCCCGAGGCATCGCGCGTGGTGGCTGTGCCCGAGGATGAAGTCGATGTCGTCGCGAGCACCCGCCCGCTGCTATCGCGATGCGTGGTGGCTCCACTGCTGCTGGTGCTGGACTGCACTTTCACCCGCCCAGAGGCATCGCGCGTCGTGACGCTGCCACCGCTCGACACCGTCGAAGTATGCACCACACGGCCCGCCGCATCGCGAGCCGTTTCTTTGCCTTTCGGCAGCGTGATGGTGCTTGCCGCTGTGGGCTTCTTGTCTTCGGCACGAAGGCTGGCGATGGTGATAAACAAGAGCAGCGCGACAAAGGGAATCTTCATGTGCCAAGGGTAGCGTGCGCCGTAGCGGTGGAGCAAGTCTTTTGCGGGTGTGTGCCGGTTTCTGCGCGAAACGAATCGCTCTGAGCTGCGTTCTAGGCCCATGCCTCATTCCCGCCGCCAGCTCTTGCAATCCCTCGCGCTCGGCTCTGGCGCGGCCCTCTTCACAGGCTGCGAGCAGGCCGTGACCCGCATCACCCAGCAGTTTGGCCAGAGTGTGCCAGCGCAACTCAACCCGCCTGCGAATGCGGAGATCGACCCCGATTTCCATCTGCTCTCGCGTGCCGCGTATGGCGCGTGGCCGGGTGAACTCGAACGATTGAAAGCGATGGGCCGCGAGGCGTGGATCGAGGAGCAGCTTGATCCTGAGAGCATCGACGACACGCTCTGCGAGGCCCGTGTGAACTGGTTTGAATCCATCCGCACCAGCATTTCCGATGCCTATGATTACCGTAAAGAAGTGCTGCGCGACGAACTCACCCGCCATGCCTTACTGCGGGCGCTGTACTCGCAGCGGCAACTCTTCGAGGTCATGGTGGAGTTCTGGGGCGACCACCTGAACATCGACTTGGAAAAAGGCGACTGCGTTTACCTGAAGCCCACCGATGACAGCGCGGTCATCCGCCGCCATGCGCTGGGGAACTTCCATGACCTCATCCGCGCCTCGGCCACCTCGCCGGCGATGCTCGTCTATCTCGATGGCAAATCGAACAAGGTGCGCAAAAACACCGACGACAAGCCCAATGAAAACTACGCCCGCGAGCTGATGGAACTGCACACCCTGGGCGTCCACGGCGGCTATACCCAGGAGGATGTCAGCGAGGCTGCACGCTGCCTGAGCGGCTGGACTTTTGAGCCCAAACGCCTGCTCGCCTTGAATGTGGATGAGCCCTTTTTCCGCCCCGAGTGGCATGACGCTGGCGAGAAAGTGGTGCTGGGGATCACCGTCAGCGCCAAGGCTAAAGACGAAAGTGCTAGCGACCTCGATGCCCTCGTGCGCATCGTTTGCTCGCACCCCAGCACTGCGAAGTTCATCGCCACGAAGTTGTGCCGTCGTTTCGTCGCCTATGAACCGCCAGCGGAACTCATCGAGCGGGTTGCTGCCGAGTTCAGTCGCACGGCGGGCGCGATCAAACCCATGCTGCGCATCATCCTCAACAGCGAGGAATTCGCCAGTGCGCGTGGCACGCTGTTGAAGCGTCCGCTGCGCTACATGGTCACGGCCCTGCGTGCGCTGGGAGCCGACACTCATGCCCACGCGAATGGCCCGCTCGTCCAGTATCTCGGGCGCATGGGCCACGGTTTCTTCCAGTACCCCACACCCGATGGTTACCCCGATGAAGAAGCCCCTTGGATGGGCACGCTGATGTGGCGCTGGAACTTCGCCCTGGGGCTCGTCGATGGCAAACTCTACGGCGTCTCCCTGCCCCTGTGGCAGCTAGGCAAAGCCCTGCAAGCCACGCCCGACAACCTCGCCGCGTGGCCGCGCTGGTTCGAGCATCTGCATGGCCGGGCACCCAGCGAGGCCGAGTATGCCGCCATCGCTCCGCTCGTCATCGAAACCAGCGAGTCAGCGCCCGAACTGGAGCATCCCAAGCGCCCCCGCAAACCCTCACCAGACCTCGACGCGCAGCACAAAGAACTGCTCGGCATGTTGCTCGCCAGCCCAGCCTTCCAACGCTGCTAGAAAAGCAAACCCAGGCGACTCACCCCCGATCTTCTGGCATTCATCACTCATAACTCATCATTCATAACTGGTCATGTCCACCCGCCGCGCCCTCTTCTCCACCCTTGCTGCTGCCTTCGCGCCTCGTGCGGCTGATGCGCCCCAGCATACCCTCGTCTGCGTGTTCCTGCGCGGCGGTGCCGACACGCTCAATCTAGTCGTGCCCTACGCTGACGATGCCTACTACCACGCGCGGCCCACGCTGGCGATCAAGGCTCCCTCGCGCAATGGCGTGGATGCCGCCTGTGCGCTGCGCCTCGATGATCGCTATGGCTTCCACCCGGCGCTGGCCCCGCTGGAGCCACTCTTTAAAGAAGGTCGCCTCGGCATCGTGCAGAGCGTGGGGCTGAAGGACAACACCAGCGGCTCACACTTCGAGTGCCAAGACCAAATGGAGCACGGCGATAGCGCTGAAGGCCGCGCTGCTGGCGGTGGCTGGCTGGGCCGCTACCTGCGCACGCAAATGAATACTCAAGCCTCCGCGCTCTCCGCCGTGGCCATCGGCACCACACTGCCCGAGAGCCTGCGCGGAGCCCCCTCGGTCAGCGTTTTGGAGAAGCTGCAAGACATCGCCATCAAGACCCCCACGGGCAAACCCAACGCCGTGGTCGCGGCACTCAGCGCCCTCTACGGCGGCGATGCGAGCCAGCTTGGCCAGCGCGGTTTGCAGACGCTCGACCTCTTCCAGCGTGTCGCGGCACTCCATGAAACACAGTCCGCGCCCGCCAACGGTGCCGAGTACCCCAAGGAGCGCTTCGGCGAAGGCCTGCGTGAGATCGCTCGACTCATCCGCGCTCGCGTCGGCCTAGAGGTCGCCTGCATCGACCTGCCCGGCTGGGACAGCCACTTCGTCCAAGGTAGCGCCACAGGCCAACTCGCAGGCAACGCTAAAATATTAGCCGAAGGCCTCGCTGCGCTCGACACCGATCTGCGTGCCGAACGCAGCAGCTACACCGTGCTGGTGATGACTGAATTCGGCAGGCGCGTGTATGAAAACGCCTCGCTCGGCACCGACCACGGGCGCGGCTTTGCCTGCATGGCCATCGGCGACAACATCCATGGTGGCCAAGTGCATGGCCCGTGGCCCGTCGTCCCCATTAATGAAACCGACCCCGACCCGCGCGGCCCCGGCGGCGTCGTCATCGAGCACGACATTCGCGATGTCTTCACCGAGGTGCTGCGCGGCGCGATGGGCCTAGCCGATGCCAGCACCATCTTCCCCAGCTATGAGGCACAACGCGTCGGACTGCTGGGGTGAATCCAGCAGTCCAGCGAAAGCGGCTTAGTTCTTCGCTGCCTTGAGCTTCTCCAGCAGGTAGTCCCTCGACGACGCATGGGGCGAGTCGGGAGCCATCGGATAATTCAGCTCGCAGGCCACGCCCACAGCCTTCAGCCGCTCTTGCAGCTTCACGCCGAAATTCGACGTGTGCGTGGGATCCTTCTGCGGCTGGCCCAGCGCAGGGGGCACCGAGTAGTGCATGTAGATCGGCGGATCGTCACTCGTGACGAGCGCATACGGCGAGTACTCCGCGATCCACGGCAGGATCGTATCGCGCTTCGCCAGGAATTCATCGAACTGCGTCGTCTTCTTCACAGCGTTAGCAGCGAAACCAAAAGCGTGGCCACCGTAGGTGCTGTTCGGCGTCCACTCCTTCATCTGCGCGGGATCCAGCGTGGTCTGCGCACCATCCACGGCAGCGCACCACAGGCGGGTCGATTCATGGGCAATGGGGTCGCTGCTTTTTGCATCCGCCATGTCATCATGGAAGGCCAGCCACAGGCTGGAACAAGCGCCCGCAGAACCACCCGAGGCACCAATGCGAGCCTTGTCGATGTTCCACTCAGCCGCCTTACTGCGCACGAATTGCAGTGCCCGCGCCGCATCGCCCAGCGGGCCTTTGACCGGTGGCACCACTTTGTCCGCCGTGGCTTCGGGGATGAAGCGATACTCCACCGACACCACCGAGATACCCGCCTTCAAAAAGGTATCCAAAAACCCCGCAGCCCCCGTGCGATCGCCGCCCATCCAGCCACCGCCATGGATGTAAAACAGCAGTGGCGTAGGCTTGTCGGAAGCCGCCTTCCAAAAGTGGATCACCTGCTTCTTGTGTGGGCCATAGGCCACATCGGCGAGCGTGGGCTGCACCGAGTAGGTCACAGGCTTCTTCACGGCGGGTGCCGCAGCCTTGGCGGGCGCAGCGGGTTTAGCAGGCTTGCCAGGAGCGGCAGTTTGGGCAAAGGCTGGCGACAAAGATGTCGCGGCGATGCAAAGCAGAGAGCTGAGATGTTTGATGATCATGGAGCCTTCCCAAACGCCGTTCGCTCCAGGCCTTATCTCGCGAATCGAGTGCTGGGCGATTTTCCTCGCCATCGCTCGCACCACCATCCGGCCTATGCCATGCTCGCCGCAACAACATGGGCCACGCAGCAGAAGTCATCATCATCGGCGGAGGCATTGCGGGCTTAGCCGTGGCCATTGGGCTACGGCAGCGCGGAGTTGCCGCACTAGTGCTGGAACAGGCTCCCGAACTGCGAGAGATCGGCGCAGGCCTATTGCTCGCGCCTAATGCCTGTGCGGTGCTGGAGCTGCTGGGAGCCTTGCCAGCGTTGCTCGATGGCCGCTCGGTCAACGTGAGGCGCTGGGAGTTGGGCAATGCCGAAGGCAAGCTGCTGTCTGCCCTCACCATCCCTCGCCCCGGCGAGAAAAGTATCAGCACGAGGCGCAGTGATCTGCAAGTGGCGCTCAGGGAACAACTGCCGAGCGATGCGGTGCAACTCGGTTGCGCCGTGACCGATGCCGAACTCACCGACCACGGTGTGCGGCTCACGATTACCGAGGGACGGAAAATTTCAGCGAGCCAAGTCATCGTTGCCGACGGTGCCCACTCAGCCGTCCGCTCAGCGCTGTGGCCTGGGCGTGAGCCGCGCTACTGCGGCTATGTCGGCTGGCGTGGCCTTGTGGATAGGGTGCCCGCAGGCTGGGAGAATGAGCGCGTGACCGAGCGCTGGGGGCGCGGCAGACGCTTCGGTATTGCCCCTGTCGGCGGCAGTCGTACCTACTGGTATGCGAGTGCGAATGTGCCCGAGGCGCAGTGCCGTGAGCGGGTGTCGATAGCACAATTGCAGCGCGATTTTGCTAATTGGCATGATCCGGTGGCAGAGATTTTAGCAGCCACTCCCGATCATGCATTGCTGCAACATCCCATCTCGGATCGTCGTCCGAGCTGGCATTGGCAACGCGAGGAAAAGGCCGTGCTGCTAGGCGATGCCGCGCATCCGCTGACGCCGAACCTCGGCCAAGGTGCGTCGATGGCGCTGGAGGATGCGTGGGAACTGGCGGCGCACTGGGGACAGCCTGATGCGATGGCCAACTTCGAGCGAAAGCGAAGGCTGCGTTTGCTACGATTGTGGGCCGTGTCGCGATGGTTCGGCTTCATGATCCAGTGGGAAAATCCAGCGCTGTGCTGGCTGCGAGATACGCAGATGCTGCTGCAACCCGATGCCCTAGCGACGACGACGATGCGCGGATTGCTGAGGTTCAAACCCACGGAGATGCCGACGCCATGAGCAAGCCTTCGCTTGAATCGCTGGGCACGGATTTGCTGCGAACGACTGTGTGGGAGCGCCTGCGCTGCCTCTTGCTGCCATTCATGACATGCGTGTGCTTCTTCGCAGCAGGTGCGCGTGGTTGGTGGATCGTGGCTTTGGCTTGTGCGGTGGCGCAGAGTTTCTTCACCTATGCCTCGGTATCGCACGATCTGGTGCATCGCACACTGCGGCTGCCGCACTGGCTCAATGAATGGCTGCTCTGCCTCATCGAAGTTCTGTCATTTCGCTCGGGCCATGCCTTCCGAGCATCGCATTTGCACCATCACCAGCGCTTCCCCCACGAAGATGATTTGGAAGGCGCAGCGGCGCGCCTGACGTGGTACGGCGCACTGCTCGATGGGCTGACGGCCCAGTGGCGAATGTGGCGCTGGGCACTGCGACACAGCTCAGGCAATAGTCGCCGCTGGATCGTGGGCGAGGGGATCGGCGTGCTGCTGTGGGCCGCGCTCTGCGTGATGTCATCCGTCGGTCTCGCCTACCTCGTCGTGACCATCGCCGGGAGCTGGGTGTATCCCTTGATGACGAGCTACATGCCGCACGATGCCAGCGCTACGGATCCGCTGCGGCAGACGAGGCTGTATCGAGGCCATCTGGTGGCTTGGCTGGCCTGGCAGCACCTCTATCATCTGGAGCACCATCTTTACCCCCAGGTGCCGCATCAACGCTGGCCAGAATTGGCACGTCGGCTCGATCCATACTTTGCGCAGCAGGGCATCGTGCCCATCATTCTTTGGCGATGAATTCACGCGACTCCAAATCCTTCTTTGCAGCAGTCATCGGCGATGGGCGATCTTTGATTTTACTCACCGCCATCGCGCTCGCCTTCTCGGGTGGCGGAGCGCTGTTTCTCTCCGCCACGGGCCATTTTTTGCCCCACGATGTGGCCTTCCTCGGCATGGAACCTGCCGCGCTGTGTGGGCTCAATCAGTGCCGCATCGTGCATTTCATGATCCACGACCGAGCGTCCTTCGGTGGCGTGCTGCTGGCCATTTCGGTGCTGTATGTATGGCTCGCACTCTTCCCTCTACGCGAAGGCGAGAGCTGGGCGTGGTGGACGTTGGTGCTGACGAATGTCACAGGCTTCGGCAGTTTCCTGGCCTACCTCGGCTACGGCTATCTGGATGGCTGGCACGCCTGGGCTACCGTGCTGCTGCTGCCCGTGACGGGCGCAGGCCTATGGCTCACGCGAAGGCTGTGCGTGCGCCCCTTCAACTGGGCTCCAGGTTGGCAGCCCGCAGGCTGGGCATCGCGAGCAAGCCTGTTGTCTGGCGCGACATGGACATCGAGGGAAGCCTGGGGACGGCTGCTCTGGCTGAGCTGGGGAGCTGGCCTGGCGGGAGCAGGCACCACCATTTTAGCCGTCGGTATGACGCATGTCTTCGTGCCCAGCGACCTCGCTTTCATTGGCTACACGCTGGAGCAACTTCATGCTATCAATCCACGCCTAGTGCCTCTCATTGCGCATGATCGCGCTGGCTTCGGCGGTGGCGTGTTCACCACTGGCCTGCTAATTCTTTGCGTGGTGTGGAAGGCACAGCCCTCGCGGCATGTCTGGCAAGCCCTCACATTGGCGGGCCTCATCGGCTTCACCAGTGCTATCGGCGTGCATTACCCCATCGGCTATCTGGATGTGTCACACTTGGTGCCAGCCTGGGCTGGTGCATTGTGCTTTGGCACTGGAGCCTGGTTGTTGTGGCGGCGGTATCGGTAATAACGACCTGAGCGTGGCTGAATACCCAGCTAGCGCTGGCTGGCAGGAAACGCGCTGGCGTCATCGCGTTGCAACTGTTCGCGTTGGAGCATCATCTTGGCTTTTGCCTCATCTTCCTCAAACACCGCGAGGCCGATGACGCCGACGTTGCGTGCTTGGCCACTTTGGGCGGCTTTGGAATCGGCAACGCCGCCGAAGAGAAATTGTCTGGAGCGGCTGTCGTTGACCCGGTAGCCGTCGATGACGATGGACTTGTGCGCATCCACCACAAAACCCCGCTGCGCATAACCTGCGGTTTGTCCAGTGAGCGTGTTGATACCGTCCACACTCACAAGCACCTCCAAACGTTTGGCCGTTCTGTTGTCCAAACGCACGCTGTATGGTCGCCCCGCTTCACCCACGACGATACGCTTCCCTTTTGCCTCCAGGTGGGGGAAGGCACTGCCGCTGAGATTGACCAAGCCCGTGCTCAAACGCTCACCTGCCGCCTTGAAGAGCCCGCCATGTTTGCTGCCACCGGCGAGGAGGTCGGCCATCGCCTTGGCCCCAGGCTCATCGTTGTATTGAAAGGAGTCCACTGCGGTAGGCACCCCAGACTGCCGGTAGAACTGCGTGGGATTCATGCGCGAATATTTGCTGTAGCCAGCCGAGGTGCCCAGTCCTGGGCGGTCGAGCAGTGCTCTGGAAACGTGGGGTTGGGATGCCGCACCTGCGCTGGCAACCATACCAAGGCGCGCCCCGAGCAGTGCGCCCATTATTGCACCACTCGCGGCCCCCTCAGAGCGGGTGGTACTGGAGGCAACATTGAGTTGGGAGGACTCAGGGCTGGTGCAAGAAGACAAGCCGAGGGGCAAGGTAACCGCACCCAGAAGCAAGAGCGCACAATGACGGAAGATGGATTGGTTCGCGGACATGGATGGGTTTTATCCGCGAGCCGCAACGAAGGCAAGTTGCGCCTGCAAAATGTTAACTCTAATGTTTTATAAGCTCGAGCGGATGGGCCAAGGCATGGGCCTTCTACACCGAAGGTGTTGCGGAATTAAGCCCAGGGTTGCCCTGGCGAGCCTCGGCGAGCTGGGGCTACCCTGGGTACGGCGCAAAACAAAAGTGCGCGAACCCAAGAGACGTCTGGGTCTGGCGCTCACCAGAAGCGCCCTCGGCTAGCAGCGCCAGCCGCAGGCATCGCTCGGGGTGCGGCGCATCTGGGTACCACGGATGCTGGCGATGTCGTGGGTTCGCGCGTCTCGCCTTCGCAGCGTACCCAGGGTAGCCTGCAACTCGTTAAGGCTCGTCTCCGGCAACCCTGGGCTTAAAGCCACAACACCGTTGGTGTTGGGAGGCCGATACGATCACAGGTTTCGCAAAGTATAAGCGACACACTGCCGAATGGGTCAGCGCCACACGGTGGGGATTAACCCCATACCCATCCTCCGGAATGCGAGCGAGGCTCAACCATGCCTGCGACTCCATCAGCAACGAAAGATCCCATCTGCGGTATGAGCGTGGATGAGGCCACGGCTCTCCACGCAGAGCGTGAAGGTGAGACCTTCTACTTTTGCAGCGAGCAATGCCGTCAAAAATTTCTAACCACGCCTGCCGAGGCTAATCCCGATGGTAAGTCCGGCGGCAGCAGTGGATGACTCCCGCTGCACAATGGATGCGGACTCGATAGCCTCTCGTTCGTATGACATTACACGGTTTGACTTCCCTACTTCGTGAATAACCTTGGCCGCACGGCGTCACACGCTACCCATTCCATGACTCTGCTCCGCACCATCATCCTCAATATCGCACTTCTGGTGCAGGCGTTGCCTGTGTCATGGAGTGCGCAGGGAGAGGTGGAAACGGAGTGTGCGATGTCGTGCTGTGCTGCCGCAAAGGTGACGTGCTGTTGCGTGAAGACTCCCGTCGCCCCGGCGCTGCCTTCCCCTGCGAGCACGCCTCCGGCAACGGGTCGCGAGATCGTCCCTGCGGTGATGTGGACTGCCTGGGTGGCGGAAGCACCCCTGCTGCCACTTGATCCATTCATGGAAATAGCCACGGCCCGGTTTGATGACCGATGTGCCGACTCCCCGCCGCATGTGCGGCTGCCGGTGTTGTTTTGCTGCTTCCTGATCTGAGTCGGCGTCTCTGACAGACGTTTTGTGCCCATGACTTGCCGTCCCTATGATGGACTTGGCGTGCATGGGCAGGTTTTGCGAAAATTCAATGACTCTGATTCTATGCGCTCATCTCTACTTCTTGCAGCCTTGCTGCTGCCCGCCGCTGCGTTTGCCTGCGACCACTGCAAAAAGAAAACCATCACTGGCCCGGTGGTGGAATACGATCTCCACATCGCCGAGCAAATTGTAAGCCCGGCTGGTAAGCCCGTGCGCGGCCTGACCATCAATGGCGGCATCCCTGGGCCGACGCTGCGGTTCCGCGAAGGCGACTTCGCTCGCATCCGCGTCCACAACGAACTCAAGCATGAAACGACCTCCACGCACTGGCACGGGGTGCTCTTGCCCAACGAAATGGATGGCGTGCCGCATGTGACCACGCCACCGATCCAGCCGGGGCAGACGCATACGTTTGAGTTCGAGCTGCGGCACAGCGGCACGTACTGGTATCACTCGCACACCCATCTTCAGGAGCAGAGCGGGGTGTATGGCTCCATCGTCGTCTTGCCTCGCGCCGGTGAGCCTGTGAAGGCCGACCGCGAGCAGGTGTTATTGCTCTCCGACTGGACGAATACAGACCCACGCGAGGTGATGCGGATGCTGATGCGCGGTAGTGATTACTTCGGCCTCATGCGGCGCAATGCACAGTCCATCCTCGGTGCTGCGCAGCGGGGGAAGCTGAAGGAATACTTCCGGCGTGAGTGGGATCGAATGATGCCGATGGATCTCTCCGACGTGGGCTACCATGCCTTTCTGATCAACGGCCAACGCAGCACTCAGATCGCAGGCCAGCCTGGTGAGCGCGTGCGTCTGCGCCTGATCAATGCCTCGGCGGCAACTTATTTTTACCTGCACTCATCGGCAGGCCCGATGACCCTCGTCGCTGCCGATGGGCCGCCTGTGCAGCCGGTCAAAGTGAACCGCTTCCTGATGGCGATTGCCGAGACGTATGATGTGATCATCACCATACCCGCGAGCGGCCAATATGAGCTGCGTGCCACGACGCAGGATGGCAGCGGCCATGCCTCGGCTTTCTTTGGCTCGGGCACGCCCCACCCTGCTAGCGATCCGCCAAAGCCGAATCTCTATGAGATGGACGAGATGCTGACTCTCGCCTTGGAGGAGCAGGAGGACGACCCACGTGCCTCGCTGAATCTGCCCCGGCCCGGCTCCCCCTACCGAGTGCTGCGCGCCCCACAGGACACGAGTCTCCCAGCGAAACTACCCCGCCGAAAAATCACGATGCACCTCACGGGCGATATGAATCGCTACATCTGGTCTTTCGATGGCAAGACCATCGCGCAGGAGCCCTACGTCATGATCAAGAAAGGCGAGATCATCGAACTCGAACTGGTGAACGACACCATGATGCATCACCCCATTCATCTGCATGGCCACTTCTTTCGCCTGCTCATGGGCCAGGGTGCGCACTCACCGCTGAAGCACACGGTGGATGTGCCGCCCATGAGCAAACGTACCGTTGAGTTTGAAGCCAACGAACGTCACGACTGGATGTTCCACTGCCACATCCTCTATCACATGATGGCTGGCATGGCCCGCGTGTTCCGGTATGAGGATGAGGCCAAACCCATGCCACAGCAGGTGGCGCACTCGCAGCAGCAGAGCCTGCAACACGCCGCTGGCCTCGGCGAGCATGGCCATGACATGGCTTACGCTTGGGGTGCGGCCTCCCTCCAGTCGCACATGAGCGAAGGGCTCATCACGCTGATGAATCCGAAGAACGATGGGCTACTCCGCTGGGAAGTCGGCTGGCAGGGCATGGACGACGCTGAATACGAGGTGGATGCGCTCTACCAGCGCTACTTCAACGCCAACTTCCAAGCCTTCGTGGGCGCACGGCTCACCAATGACCCCGATGCCGAGGATCGCGCGATCATCGGTATCAATTACCGCCTGCCGCTGTTCGTCTGGGCCAATGTGAGCCTCGATAGCGAAGGCGATGCACGCCTCACGCTCGCCAAGCGCTTCCAGCTCACCCCGCGCCTCGGTGTCTGGGGGGCGGTGGAATATGACACCAACACCCGCTGGGAGTGGACTGCTGGTGCCGACTACACCCTCACGCGCACCCTTTCGCTCACCGCCCAGTATCACTCGCAGTACGGCCTCGGTGCCGGGCTGCTGTTCCGCTTTTGATGACGCACGTCATCACTACAAAACCCAAACCAAACAAACATATCAATATGAAAACGAAACTCGCTACCCTCATCACCACTGCCTTGTTAGCCCTCAGCCTCAGCGCTGCGGACGTGAAGCCCTATCCGCTCAAAACTTGCCTCGTCAGCGGCAACGACCTCGACAGCATGGGCGGCCCCATCACCAAGGTTTACGAGGGCCAGGAGATCAGATTCTGCTGTAAGCCCTGCATCAAGAAATACGAGGCCAATCCGGCCAAGTATTTGTCGAAGCTGCCAAAGTAAACCACAGGCATCCCTCTCGTGCAGGCTTCTCGCGAAGTCCTGCACGGGAGATCGCCCCACAAACGCTAGCTTCATGAGTTCCTAGGGCCACTGCGTTAAACAAGCCTAACTCAAGGTAAAGAGCCCTCGCGCTCATAGACCAGCCAAGCGCCGCTTTTGCTAGGCTAATGAGTCCACGGCCCATCACAAAGCCCTGCCAAAGCCCCAGTGGTGCGGTAGCCAAGTCCCACCCGTTAGCCCTCGCCAAGCAGCACGTTTTTCGCGTGGTCTTACCAGCACAGCTTTGCCTGCAAAAAGCCTTGCGCAAAAAAGCAACACCCGCACAGTCCGCACCCATGAACTCGGCTGCCACCACCACTCGCTCGCGCTTTGCCGCGTGGCTGTTGTTGCTGGTGTATGGGCTGAGTCTTCCTGGTGTCGCTCCCGTAGCATTGGCCTCATTAGCCGTCATCAGCAGCGGTCATAATGTGGAAGTTGTTTTCAAGAACGGTCATCTGGATGTCGTGATGCATCACCACGATGATGATGATCATCACCACGATGATGCAGATGACCCCGACGACGATGTGGCTGACCACCACGATCAAGCTTCTGATGGGCTGACGAAGCTCATGGCTGGCATCACCGCACACGATCACGATGAGGATCATGTGCTGCACTTCGCCACTAGCGACGAGGTGCTTCGCTTCAACAGCTCGTCCTTGAATGTACCCCTTGTGACTGCGGCATATGTGCCGTGGCAAGGCATCTCCTTCCCTCCTGAATGGCCTGCTCGCAACGCGATGCCGCGCCATGCGGCACGACCGCCACCACTGGCATCCATGGGGATGTTATGCCTGCGAACGACGGTTCTTCTCGTTTGATTCGCTTTCCTGCCTGACCTGCGCGGCGCTGCCCTGATGCAGCGTGTTTGTGCGGGTCTTTTTGTGCCCTGACCACCCGGTTTTGCCGGGCTTGGTTGTCCTGAAACCTTCACTCAAACATAGACCCATGCGCATTCACCCCTTTCTACTTCTGACCTCATGCCTGATGGCATCCTTTTCTTCCGCTCACGCCGAGAATTCCACCCCCCCGGCTAAAACCACGGGCACCCTCAGCCTCCGCCAGGCGGTAGCGCTGGCGCTGGTGCAACATCCCGATTTGGCACCCTACTCCAAGGACCTTCGCATCGCAGACGCCCAGAAACTCCAAGCGGGTCTGCGGGTGAATCCTGAGATCGGATTCACGTTGGAGGATGCGCCCGGCAGCGGCGATTACACCAGCTTCGACCGCGCCCAGCACACCCTGCAACTGAGCCAGCTCTTTGAACTCGGCAACAAGCGTGCCGCGCGAGTTCGCGCAGCGGCGACGCAGCATCAGATCGTGCAATGGGACTACGAGGCGAAGCGGCTGGAGATCGCGGCCACGACGCTGGCGGCTTTCGTGGATGTGCTGGCGGAGCAGCGCCGTGTGGTGCAGGCGAATGAAGCCGTGACGCTGGCGGAAAAGTTCGCGCCAGCGGCGAAGAAGCGGGTCGATGCCGGACGCGCCTCGCCTGTGGAGGTGACACGGGCCAACGTCGTGACCGCGTCGGCCAAGCTTGCCGTCGAGCAGCAGAAGGGGCAGCTCGCCGTGGCGCGCAAGCGTCTCGCCGCGCTCTGGGGCAGTGCGACACCGCAATTCTCCGAAGCGGTGGGCGACATTGATCAGGTGCGCGACCTGCCCACCCTCGCCACCGCGACGAGCCGACTGGCGGGGAACCCGCTGCTTGCGCGACGCGGTTCCGACGTGGCAGCTCGCGAGGCCGCGCTTGCGGTCGAACAGTCCAAGGTGCGTCCTGACCTGACGGTGAGCGCGGGCATCCGTCATTTTAACGAGAGCAAGGATGTGGCGGCGGTGATTGGCTTCTCCCTGCCCTGGCCGTTGTTTAACAAGAACCAAGGCGGCATCGCCAAGGCCCAGGCAGAGGTGGACAAAGCCCAGGACTTGCACGCCGCCACCAACGTCAGGCTGAAGACCGCGCTCGCCATCGCCTATGAGCAGATGGAAAACGCGAAGAGCCAGATCACCACCTATCGGGAATCCGTGATGCCGCAGGTGGAGGAAGCCTACAAGCTCACCAACGAAGGCTACGAGAACGGACGCTTCGGCTACCTCGAAGTCCTCGATGCCAGCCGCACGCTCGCGGAGTCGCGGCAGCAATCTCTCGAAGCCCTCATTCGCTACCACAAGGCCGTGGCGGAAATCGAAGGTCTCACCGGCCAGGCCCTTCCCGGCACCAAAGCATCCACGAAATAACCCACCATGAACATTGTCATCAAACTCATCGCCTTCCTTGCCCTCGTTGCAGGAGGCTACTTCGCCGCCGTCAAAATCCTCAAGACTGAGCCGCATCAAGCGGCGGGCGGGGAGGGCGGACACGGTGCCGCACCCACCGCTGATTATGAGAAGGGGCCGCACGGTGGGCGGCTGCTGCGTGACGGCGACTTCGCGCTCGAAATCACCATCTACGAGCCGGAAATTCCGCCGCAGTCCCGTGTCTTTCCCTTCGTGAACGACAAGCCGATTGACCCGGATTTGGTGAAGCTGAATGTGGAGTTTCATCGCTTCGGCAAGCGCGTCGATGCCTTCACTTACAAGAAGGAAGCCGACTATCTTCAGGGCAGCCGGGTGGTGGAGGAGCCGCATTCCTTCGATGTGAAAGTCTCGGCTGAACACAACGGCAAGAAGTCGCACTGGGAATATCCATCCTACGAAGGCCGGATAGAAATACCAGCCACCGCCATCGCAACAGCGGACATCAAGATCGAAACCGCTGGCCCTGCCAAGCTGCGCACGCTGGTCGAGATGAACGGCAAAATCATCGCCGACCCCGACAAGGTGACGCACGTCTCGCCGCGTTATCCCAGCATCATCCTGGAAGCGCGCAAGAAGCTCGGCGACATGGTGGCCAAGGACGAGGTGATTGCGGTGCTGGAGAGCAATGAGAGCCTGCGGCCCTACGAGATCAAATCCCAGATCGCCGGGCGCGTGATCAAGCGTGATGCCGTGCGCGGCGAGTCTGTCACGCCGGAGACCACGCTGTATGTGGTGGCTGATCTCAGCACCATCGCGGTGGATCTCGCAGTGCCACGCGAGGAGTTTCCCAAGCTCAAAGAAGGGCAGAAGGTCGTGATCACAGGCTCGGGGGAGGTGCAAGGCGAAGCCGTCATCACCTACCTCTCGCCCATCGGCGCGGAGAACACGCAGACCATGATGGCGCGTGCGGAGATGGCGAATCCAGAGGTGAAGTGGCAGCCGGGTCTGTTCGTCACGGCCAAGGTCGTGGTGGAGGAAACTGAGGTGCCTGTTGCCGTGAAGGAAAGCGCCTTGCAGACCTTCCGCGACTGGACCGTCGTGTTCATGAACGACGGCACCTTGTTTGAGATCGCCATCCTGGAACTTGGCCGCCGCGATGGCGATCTGGTGGAAGTCATCTCCGGCCTGAAAGCGGGCACCAAATACGCCACCGAGAACAGCTTCGTGGTGAAGGCCGACGTGATGAAGTCCGGCGCAACCCACGACCATTAACCAGAAAAAGCCATGCTTGAAAAACTGATCAAATTCTCCATCGCCCACCGCTGGATGGTGCTACTCGCCGCTATCGGCATCGCAGTGCTGGGCGCTTACAACTACAACCGGCTGCCGATTGATGCGGTGCCCGACATCACGAATGTGCAGGTGCAGATCAACACGGAAGCGCCCGGCTACTCGCCGCTCGAAGCCGAACAGCGCATCACGTTCTCGGTGGAAACAGCGCTCGGCGGATTGCCTGCGCTCGACTACACGCGTTCGGTGTCGCGCTATGGCTTGTCGCAAGTGACGGCGGTCTTCAAAGACGGCACGGACATCTACTTCGCACGCCAGCTCATCAACGAGCGCATCCAGGAAGTGAAGAGCAAGCTGCCGCCCGGCATCGAGCCCTCCATGGGGCCGATCACCACCGGCCTCGGCGAAATCTTCATGTTCACCGTGAAAGCGGAGGACGGAGCCAAGACCGACAAAGGCGAGGCCTACACCCCGATGGAACTGCGCACCTTGCAGGACTGGGTCATCAAGCCCCAGCTCCGCACCGTGCCCGGCGTGGTCGAGGTCAACACCATCGGCGGCTATGAAAAGCAGTATCACGTCGCGCCACGGCCTGAGAAGCTCATCGCCTACAACATCAGTTTCCGCACCATCATGGCCGCGCTGGCGAACAACAACTCCAACGTCGGAGCCGGATACATCGAGCGCAACGGCGAGCAGTATCTCATCCGCGCACCGGGCCAGGTGCTGGACTTGGAGGACATCCGCAACATCACGGTGGGCAGCTTTGAGGGCGTGCCCATTCATATTCACGATGTGGCGGAAGTCGGCATCGGTACCGAGCTGCGCACGGGCGCGGCCACCGCTGGCGGCAAGGAAACTGTGCTCGGCACGGTCTTCATGCTCGTCGGCGAGAACAGCCGCACCGTTTCTCAAGCGGTGGCGAAACGTATCGCGGAGGTCAACAAAACCCTGCCCAAGGGCGTCGTGGCGCACACCGTCTATGACCGCACCGATCTGGTGAATGCCGCGATTGAGACGGTGAAGAAAAACCTCTTTGAAGGCGCGGTGCTCGTCATCGTCATCCTCTTCCTCCTGCTCGGCAACATTCGCGCGGCGCTGCTCACCGCGCTCGTCATTCCGCTCGCCATGCTCTTCACCATCACTGGCATGGTCGGCAGCAAGATCAGCGGCAATCTCATGAGCCTTGGTGCGCTGGACTTCGGCATCATCGTCGATGGCGCGGTCATCATCGTCGAAAACTGCATCCGCTGTCTGGCGGAGGCGCAGCATCATCACAAGCGGCTGCCCACGCGCAGCGAGCGCTTCGACATCGTCTTCAAGGCGACCAAGGAAGTGGTCACCCCCAGCATCTTCGGCACCTTCATCATCATGGTTGTCTATCTGCCCATCCTCAGCCTCAGCGGCATCGAAGGGAAGATGTTCCACCCGATGGCGTGGACGGTTCTGCTCGCGCTCACTGGCGCGATGATCTTCTCCCTCACCTTCGTGCCAGCGGCAGTCGCTGTATTCATGACTGGCAAGGTTTCTGAAAAAGAGAACATCCTCATGCGCCTCGCCAAAGGCATCTACAAACCCCTGCTGCGCGGTGCCATCGCCAGCCGTGGACTCGTCGCCATCGGCGCGGCCATCCTCGTCGTGCTGAGTTTGCTGCTCGCGTCCCGCATGGGCAGTGAGTTCATCCCGAGCCTGGATGAAGGCGACCTCGCCGTTCACTCGCTGCGCATCCCCGGCACCAGCCTCACGCAGGCCGTCGCCATGCAGAACACCGTGCAGCGCAAGTTTGAAGAGTTCCCCGAGGTGAAGGAAACCTTCGCCAAAATCGGCACCGCCGAAGTCGCCACCGACCCCATGCCGCCCAGCGTGGCCGACGGCTTCGTCATGATCAAACCACGCTCGCAGTGGCCCAATCCCAGGCGCGACAAAACCGAGCTGGTCAACGCCATGGCCGCCAAGATGGAAGCCGAGATTCCCGGCACCAAGTTCGAGTTCTTGCAACCGATCCAGATGCGCTTCAACGAACTCATCGCCGGTGTGCGCAGTGACGTGGCAGTGAAAATCTTCGGTGATGATCTCGAAGAACTCGCTGCCGCTGGCAAACGCGCGGGCAAAATTCTCGGCTCCATTCCCGGCGCGCAAGACCTCGGTGTCGAGCAGATCACCGGCCTGCCTTTGCTCACCATCCAGATGAATCATAAAGCGATGGCGCGCTTTGGCCTCAACGTCGCCGATGTGCAGGAGGTGATCGAGATCGCCATTGGCGGCAAGGAAGCAGGCGAAGTCTTCGAGGGCGACCGCCGCCATCCCTTGCTCGTCCGCCTGCCCGAAAATCTGCGCTCCAACCTCAACGCGCTCAAACGCATCCCGGTCGAGATTCCGCAGCCGCAAACCAGCACCTCGCCATTCAAGACCGTGCGCCTCGACGATCACGCGATGCCCGCCTTTGTGCCGCTCGGTGAACTCGCCGAGTTCAACATCGCGCCCGGCCCCAACCAGATCAGCCGCGAGAACGGCAAGCGCCGCGTCGTCGTCACCGCCAACGTGCGCGGACGCGACCTTGGCTCCTTTGTCGCCGAAGCCCAGGAGCGCATGAAGGAACTCGAAACACCCGCAGGCTATTGGATCACCTGGGGCGGTCAGTTCGAGCAACTGCTCTCCGCCACCAAGCGCTTGCAGATCGTCGTGCCCGTCTCGCTGATGCTCATCTTCATGCTGCTGTTCATGACCTTCGGCAACGCCAAGGACGCGCTGCTCGTCTTCTCCGGCGTGCCGCTCGCCCTCACCGGCGGCGTGGTCAGTCTGTGGCTGCGCGACATCCCGCTGTCGATCTCAGCGGGCGTCGGTTTCATCGCCCTCTCCGGCGTCGCCGTGCTCAACGGCGTGGTGATGATCTCCTTCATCAACAACCTGCGCAAAGAAGGCGTGCCGCTCGACGACGCCATCTTCCAGGGCTCCCTCACCCGCCTGCGCCCCGTGCTCATGACCGCGCTCGTCGCCGCTCTCGGCTTCGTGCCAATGGCCATCGCCATCGGCACTGGTGCGGAGGTGCAGCGCCCGCTGGCCACCGTGGTCATCGGCGGCATCCTGAGTTCCACCGCGCTCACCTTGCTCGTGCTGCCGGGGCTTTACCGCATGTTCCATCGTCGCCACGACATGGAGCTAGAAGCCGCAGTCGTCGTCACCGCTTAACTCAACATCCCAATTCCTAATCCATGAAACGGATCACCTTTATTCTCGCCAACCTTTTACTCAGCCTCACCGCGTCCGCCCACGGCATTTCCGATGCTGACAAGCAGGGCATCCTGGAGGGGGGCAATCTTGAATACATCAAGCTGGGAGCCACCCACATGCTCAGCGGCTACGACCATTTGTTGTTCCTGTTCGGGGTAATTTTTTTTCTCACGAAGTTCAAGGACATCGTGAAATTCATCACCGCGTTCACCTTGGGCCACTGCATCACCCTTGTGTTCGCCACGCTGCTGCACATCAAGGCGAACTTCTATCTCATTGATGCCGTCATTGCGCTGACCGTCTGCTACAAGGCGTTCGACAACCTCGACGGTTTCAGGAAATACATCGGGGTTCAATCACCCAACCTGCTCGCCGCCGTCTTTCTATTCGGGCTCATCCACGGCTTTGGTCTTTCGACGCGCCTGCAACAACTGCCGCTCGGTCAAGATGGCCTCGTGTTGCGGATCTTGTCGTTCAACGTGGGTGTCGAGGTGGGGCAGATTCTAGCGCTCGCAGGCATGGGGCTGATCCTGTCGCAATGGCGGAAAAGCCCGTCCTTCCTCCAGTTCAGCAAGGCGGCCAACGTCTTGCTCATGTCCGCCGGGCTGCTCCTGCTGCTGATGCAATTGCACGGCTACCAGCACACGCGCTTTGCCGACGATTTCCCTCTTAACGCCGACGAGCACTTTCAAATCCATGAAGCCATGGACACCAATCGCGATCTCGAAACTAAAGCTGCCACCGAGTAGAGGCCACCAATCGCGATCACCTTCTTGGCCGGGAAACCGGCAAGCCAGACAAACAACAGAACACAACCCAAACAGAGCAGAACACGACTATGAAAACAACCATGCTAGCCGCGATGAGCCTATTCGCCTTCATCGCTATCACCCCTGGCCACTCCTTCGCCAAAGAAGGCGGCGGTGCTGGGCACAGCCACTTCATCAAAATTCCTGAGACCACCGAGGGGATTTGGACAGAGATCGGCAACCAGCAGAAGAAGCTGGCCGCCGTCGTGGCCAAGAACGATCTGGCTGAAGCGCATGACCACGGCTATGCGATTCGCGATCTCGTGCGGGCGCTGCCCGACAAGGTCTCGGCCGAAAGCAAGGCCAAAGCAGAAACTGCCGCTGTGGAGATTGCCAAAATCGCCGCTGCCATCGACAAATCTGGTGCCGCAAAGGCGCAGAAGGCCACGGAGACGAACGTGGAAAAAATGACAACGGCAATCACTGCGCTGCAAGCCGCCTTGAAGACGAAGTAAGCGCCGAAGGCTGCCCCAGCCGACTGGATGCAGTCGGCTGGGCGGGCCAGAGTTTCATGCAGCTAACCATTCAATCACGTCATTCATGACCGACATCGCCCAAATGATTCAAAACGGTAGCGCCCATGTGTGGCTCTACATCCCTGTTGCCATCCTGCTTGGGGCCTTGCACGGGCTGGAGCCGGGGCATTCCAAGACCATGATGGCGGCGTTTATCATCGCCATTCGTGGCACGGTGTGGCAGGCGGTGTTGCTGGGGTTGTCGGCAGCGATTTCGCACTCGCTCATCATATGGGTGCTGGCGGCGCTGGCGCTTTATTATGGCAGCGCGTGGAATGCTGAAACCATCGAGCCTTATCTGCAAATGGTGTCGGGTGTGATGATCTTTGGCTTGGCGGTGTGGATGTATTTCAGGACTCGGCGGGAGGTGGATGAAGCGGCTTCTCACGGTTACGAACACAGCCATGACCATCATCACGATGAGCACTTGCACGATCATACTGACCAGTTCCATGACATCGCGGTGCCAGCGGGATTGAACGTGCCCGCCCGGTTCGCCAAGCGCACGACTCAGGGCCGTCACGGCGGCATGATGCTGGACACCGGGCATGGCTGGCTGGAGATCGCTGTGTTTGAAGCGGGCGTGCCACCACGCTTCCGCATCTACCCGTGTAAGGCGAATGGCGACACCCTGCCCCTGCGCAAAGGCTCCACCATGGCCACGGGCACGCGCCTGATCCTTGAGACAGCGCGGTTGGATGGGCGCACACAGCTCTTCAAGTTTGAGGCGGAGGATGGCTTCTGGGAAGCCACTGCGAGGCTGCCGGAACCGCATGAGTTCATGGCCACGCTGTCAATGGGGCACGAAGATCATGCGCATACCTACAAGCTGAAATTCACCGAGGAGCATCACGGCCACTCGCACACCGCCGTGGCGCAGGAGATCAAACCGGAGGGCGATGTGTATCAGGACGCCCACGAGCGCGCCCACGCCGAGGATATCGCGAAACGTTTCGCCAACCGCGCCGTGACCACGCCGCAGATCATCCTCTTCGGCATCACGGGCGGGCTCATGCCGTGCCCGGCGGCCTTCACCATTTTGCTCGTGTGCCTGCAACTGAAGCGCGCCACGCTTGGCTTCTCCATCGTGGGCGCCTTTAGCTTTGGCCTTGCCCTCACCATGGTCACGGTGGGTGCGGCGGCGGCGTGGAGCGTGCAGCACGCGGAGAAGCGCTTCAGCGGCTTCGGCGAGGCGATGCGCAAGGCCCCCTATGTGTCTTGCGTGCTGCTCACGCTGTTGGCGCTCTATATGGTGTGGAGCGGCTGGCAAGGGCTGGCTCATCCGCACGCTCACTGAAGGCACGGCCCGCTTTGCCGACAAATATGGCCGCGAACCTGATCGCGAGATCAAAACCCCGGGCACGTGTTTTGAGGCCATGACGTTGAGGTGACAATGTCCCGCCTTACTTCTTCTCCTTCAGGGCTGCCGACTTGTCCTTCCACCAGGCTTCGGCGCTGG
The DNA here is from genome assembly GCA_031411235.1 of Verrucomicrobiota bacterium. Classification (GTDB taxonomy): domain Bacteria; phylum Verrucomicrobiota; class Verrucomicrobiia; order Verrucomicrobiales; family Verrucomicrobiaceae; genus JANOAR01. The sequence continues at coordinate 66,176 of JANOAR010000084.1, forward strand.
TGATGTCGAAGAGGCGGATGCCGATGCCGTTGTTGGCTTCGACGGCCATGCCGAAGGTTTGTTCCATCGTGAGTTGGGCTTCGCGGACGACATCGAGGATGGGGTCGGATTTCATGGCGCGGATGAGGGCGTCGCCGATTTCGGGTTCTTTGCGACCACCGAGGATGTAGGCGGCTCGGGTGCGAATGTGGAAGTCTTCATGCTTGAGGAGCAGGTTGAGGATTTGCGGGACGCTGAGGTCGGCTTCGACGCTGATGGCGCTGTCTTTGAAGAGGTCGCGCACGGGTAGGCGGTAGTCGGGGGGGACGCGGCTCCACTTTGAAAAATGCTGCTGGACGCGGAGGATTTCGGCGGCGGCTCCATGCTTGAGCCTTGCGAGTTCGGGGTCGCGGAGACTGCGCCAGAGGGCGGCGCAGGCATCGCTGGAGGCTTCAGCGATGGCTTGGTCAGCGTAGTCGGTGAGGCGGTTGCGCTCTTTTAGGATGATGAGTTCCTGGCTGATGACGCTGGTGGTTGGTTGGTTGGCGACGATCTGAGGCAGGGTGGCGGTGGGGCCGCCGCTGGGGATGTTGGCGAGGGTGGTGATGGTCTGGGAGATGCGCTCGTCGAGGATGGCGAGTTGGCTTTCGGCCTTGCTGTCAGCGGTGCGCAGGGCGTCGATTTGTTTTTGCAGTTGGGCGAGCTGTGCGGTGGTTTCTGCGAGTTGGTCGGTGGTGGCGGTGAGCTGCTTCTTTAGCTCGGTCTGGGCGGCTGCGTCGGTGGCTGGGCTGCTGCTGGGAGCCGGACTCACGGGGGACTGAGCTGGGCGCTGGTTGAGGTAGGGCTCGATGCGGGCTTGGAAGAAGCTGTGCAGGAGGGTGGCGAAGGCGATGAGGAGGCCGATTTCGGCGGCGATGACGACGGCTAGATGGCGCTTGGATATGGGGGCGCGGCGCTGGTTGCTCAGTCTGGTGGCGGCGGCGTTGCTGCTGGCTACGATGGGGCGCAAGAGGCCGAGTTGCTCGGCTTTTTCTTGTTCGAGCTGGGCGCGGCGTTTGGCATGATCGTGCGCTGGATTGGCGGGCTGGGCATCGGCTTCCACTCGGAGCGGCGGCTCGGGCTGTGGGCTGCTGCTCTCGTCGGGGGCACTGGGGGCAGCGCTGGCGGGCGTGAGTTGCTCTGGCGGGGCTTCGCTGGTTGTGGGGTGGGCCGCAGAATCCGAGTTGTGCATGGGCATGGGGCGAGGATTATGGCGGGAGATGATTGGGCTTTCCAGAAGTATTGAAACTGAACACGCCGCTGCTGTTTTTGAGATTTGCGGTTGGCGTGTTGGCGTGTCTCATGGAGGGGAGCGACTATGACCCTGATGAACCGTGAAATAAGCCATGCCCTTGCCTTGCGAATTGCCTGGGTGGCGGGTGCGGTGGTGTTGGCCTTGCTGTTTCTGGTGTGGCCTTACCAGCACTGGGATCAGCCCCATTTATCGAGTGTGTTGCTGGGGTGGTGGCATGTGGCGGATTCGCTGGATGGTGGCGAGTGGTCGTTTTGTTTGCTGATGCCTGCGGTGGTGGCGTGGCTGGTGTATCACCGGCGCGGGGCGTGGATGAAGCTGCACCTGGAGGGGCAGTGGAGCGGCCTGGGGGTGATGCTGCTGGGGGGCTTTTTTTACTGGGTCGGCTTCAAGGCGGATGTGGGGTATCCGGGCTTTGCGGCGGTGCAGTTGGTGCTGGCGGGGTTGATCTTGCTGCTGGGTGGAGTGTCGTGGATGCGGGTGCTGCTGTTTGCTTGGCTGTTCATGTTCTTCATGTGGCCGCAGGCCCCGCTGGAGGACTATGTGGCCTCGCCGTTGCGGGTGCTGACGGCGAAGGTGTCAGGCAGTTTTTTGAATGCCGTGGGGGTGGCGACGGAGCAGCAGGGCTCGGCGCTGCAATCGGCTGCTGGCGGGGGCTACACGCTGGGGGAACGCTTCAGCCTGGATGTGGATAAGGCCTGCGCAGGGCTGCGCTCACTCTATGCGCTGATGATGATCAGTGCGTTATTTGGCTACTTGTTTCTCAATCGCTGGCGTTCGCGGTTGGTGCTTTTTATGTGCTCGCTGCCGCTGGCGATGTTGGGCAATTTTGTGCGGTTGATGCTGCTGGCCATCGGCTCCATCGCGGTGGATTCGGAGTTCGCTGTGGGGCGGCAGTTGGGTGATCATTTGGAAATGAGCGCATTCCATGAACTGGCGGGTTACGCGGTGTTTGCCGTAGCTCTGGGCGGGATGTTCGCGGTGTCGGCGATTCTTGAACGCAAGCCGCTGGAGACGGTGAAGCGACGGCTCAATACGAGCGCTGGGATGGCGCAAGATGAGGCGCTGAGCCCAAGTAAAACAATGGTGCCGACGGGGCCTCTCTACACTCGTGTGGCAGCGGCGGCGGGCGTCGCGGTGGTGACGCTGGCGCTGTCGGCTTGGTTTGGTGGGCAGCCGCCGATGGCGGATCTGGGGGTGCTGCTGGAGATGCCTCGGACGGTGGGGAATTATCAGCGCGTGGCCGAGGAGGGCATGACGGCGGCGGAGCGTGACATTCTTTTGGATGATGTGGAGATGCGGCGCGGCAAGTACCTGGGTGGCACGGGCGCGGGTCTCACGGCGGTGATCGTGACCAGTGGCAAAAATCGTCGCAGCCTGCACCCGCCTGAGGTTTGCTCGCCTGCGCAGGGCTATACCATCACATCGCGCACGCCGGTGCCGATCATGCTGGAGGATGGCCGCGTGCTGGAAGGGCGACTGCTGCGCATGTTCAAGGACTATGTCGCCGAGGGCTCTGGCGAGCGCCGTCGTAGCACGGTGCTCCAGATGTACCTCTACGCGGGCAAGGATGGGGTGATGGCCAACGACTACTACGAGCATGTGGCGATCACTTACCTGCACGCGGTGTTTAAAGGGGTGAATCACCGCTGGGCGATGGTGTCGTGCGTATTGCCTGTTTCCGACGAGCGCATCGGTGAACGCAATCCCGTGGCCGAGGCGATGGGTTTTCAGGAGGTGCAGGGCTTCATGGCGGCCTTCCTGCCGCAGGTGCTGAAGAAGTCGTAGCAGGTGGCGGCGAGAGGGCATTTGCCTCGGGGGAGGGGAGGACGGTGGCGTCGATGGGCTTTATTTCCACAGGCGTTCCACAGCTTCTTCACAGGTTATTCACATTCACTGGCTAGGCTGTGAAGACGCTTTCTGCCGGGCTGTGCTGTGTGTGATCCATTCCGCAAAAGACCTGTGAACCAACCCACGAGAAAGGCATGATGAATCCTTTTCAGCAAAGTGATCCGAGGCAAAAAGTGGGCTCATGTGACGGTGCCGTGTTGAGTCGCGGTGAACTGTGCTAGCTAGGCTTCGTGTGAAGTAATTAAAATTCATCGTGGACACCGTCCAAAGCACGCAAAATCAAGGATTTGAAAGCATTCCGTGTTGAACTGCGATGGTCTCATTCACGGGTGAAAATAAGTGACTCAAGACCCGCATAACAGCGGCGTGATGATGCCTGAAAATGAGGTTTTACATTCAGCGCTGGGCTGCGGGTAGCAGACCCCAGGAGACGCTTTTCTACATGGCTGGGCAGTGACAGTGAAACCGGGAAAGAAGGCTATTCACACTCACCCTCAGTGACAGTATCGCCACGAAACACGGGGCTTCGTGGCGGGCGGCGGCGAGTTATTCACAACCCGATTGCTTACTCACTTAGCCAGCCCATGGACTTCATCCACTCACCCACGCGGACGTGCCACATATTGACGGGCTTGCCGTTGGGCTTCATGCCGAAGCCGTGACCGCCGAGGGCGTAGCAATGGATTTCGGCGGGCAGGCCGAGCTTCTTGTATTCCAGGTAGAGCATGGCGCTGCCGGAGGCAGTGATCTTGTCATCGCTGGCGTGGAGGAGGCAGATCGGCGGTGCGTCCTTGGGCACGACGATCTCGGGCTTCAGAGCGGTGGGGGCCTTGTCGTTGTCCACGAGGTAGGCGGGATACACGGGCACGGCGAAGCTGGGGCGCGCGTCCATGTCCAGCGAAGGGTCTTCTTTATACGTACGCTCATTGGCATGGAGGGCGGTGACTACCGCAAGGTTGCCCCCAGCGCTGAAGCCCAGGATGCCGAGGCGGTCGGGCTTGATGCCCCACTCGGCGGCGTGATGGCGGATGATGCCCATCGCCCGCTGCGCATCCTGGAGTGGCGCGGCCCAGGGCTGCTCGTTGTCGCGACGTGGTACGCGGTATTTGAGCACGATGCCGGTGACGCCAAGAGTGTTCAGGTAATCGCAGACTTGGGTGCCCTCGTGCTCGATGGCGAGGATGCCGTAGCCGCCGCCAGGGCAGACGAGGACAGCGGTGCCATTGGGCTTCTCGGCCTTATAGACTTCAATGGTGGGATCGCTGACGTTGGAGACGCGACGAATGCCGTCTTCCTTCTTCACATCGGTTTCGGGCTGGGGCTTGAAGTCGGCCTTTTCAGGCGCGCCCGTGGGCCAGAGTTTGACACTGATGGGCTCGGCAGCCGTGGCGGAGAGGGAGGCGATGAGGGCGAGGAGGAGGGGGCGCATAGTGAAATTATGAATTATGAATTATGAATTATGAATGGCGAAGGCGGCGGCAGGGAACGAGGGGCGGGGTGGGGTTCTTGCCTCACCGCCCAGGCGGCGCGACTTCCTTCACTGTCGCGCCGTTGGTTTCGCTGAGCACCAGCACGGCGAGTCGCTCGATGGAGTTCATCTCGGCGGGTTTCAGCATGGGGTAGTCGAGTCCGTTCGCGGGCGGAGGTTCGTATCCAGCGGCCTGGGGCGGCGCATCATTCAGCGTGCCGTTCAGGCTGGCGTAGTCGAAGCGGCCTCGCAGGTCGGTGTAGCCATCTTTGAAGAAGCGCAGCGTGCCGTTTTGCAGTCGCGCATAGACCTTCACATAAGCCTTCGCCACGGGCTTGTTGCTAGCGCTGTCGAGGGCTTCCAGGCGACCGTAGTTCTCGGTGAGCGTGAGCTTCAAGGTGTTGGCGTGGTAGGCCTGGGCTTTGCGCTGGCCTGCACCCACGACTTCAACGAGAACGTTGGCCTTGGCATACTCGGCGGGCAGCGGCACATCGAACTCGTCCTTGCCTGCGGGCAAGATTTGCCGGGCGCTGAGGCTAGGCTTGATGATGCTGAAGCGGCCCGCATCCTGGCTGACGAAGGGGCTGCTGCTGAAGCTGAACTCGGGATCCATGAGGTAGTAGTTCAGCGTCACTTCGCCGAGGTTCTTCCAGGTCAGCGCGAGGGTCTTGTTCTCGACTTTGAAGTCGAAGCTCGGCTCGCTGGCGGCGAGGTCGGTCTGCTGCTTCTCGCGGTCAGGCTTGTCGCTCGCGGCGGGCTTCACGGCTTTGCCAGTAACTTCATCGCTCTGCGCTATTACGTCGGCGAAGAGCGCCTGCCAGCGCGGCACGGGATACGTCGCATACTTCGCCGCGATGGTCTTGGCCTCGTCGAGCTTGTCCTCATAAAAGGCGGCGTAGCAGCGCATGTAGTCGTGCTGGATTTGCGTGGGCAAAGCCTTCGCATTGATCGTGGCGAAGCGGGTCAGCGCTTCATCGACGCGGTCTTGGAGGAACAGGTGATACACCACGCTCATGTTGTCGGTGGCATCGAGCTGGGGCTTATGCGCGAGGATGTCGAGCAGGCGCTGGTACTGGTGCAGCACGGTGGTATTGGCCACGCGCCATTCGTTGCCCACGCGATGCGCACGCTGATTCACCAGCGGGCTGTATTCCAGGTGCTCGTAGGCGTGGCGCTCCGTGGGATCGAGAATGACGAGTGTGCTGGCGAGGTAGGGGCCGCACTGGTCAACGAAGTCATCGTGATGCTTCAACCACTCGCGCAATGTGCCTGCATCGTTGTGCAGCAGCGCGTAGCTGGCGATGACATCGCTCCACAGATGATGCGTGTTCAACAGCCCAACGAGCCGCTTGTAGAAATCCACGCTCTGGCGGCAGCGCCAGGCGATGCGTTCCATGTCCAGCGACTCCAGATTGTTCTGCGCGAGATAGGCCAGCACCTCGGCCTCGCTGCCATACTGAGAGACGTAGTCCCACGATGCCTTGTCCGCCTGCGTGAGTCGCGCGACGACGTTGAATTCAAAGGGCTTGGCGTTGCCTGCCACGCCGCCCGCCACGGCCACATTCACCGGGAAGTGCGCAAACTTTGCCCCGGCCTTCGCAGCAACGATGGGGAAGTAGAACTCATACTCAAAGGTCTGCGTGGTGTAGGGCTCCAGGCGCAGTTGCTTCGAGTCGGTGGCCTTGCTGCCCTTCACCGGCAGCGCACCCTGCGGGATTTGCAGCAGCACGCTGGCCTTGGCTGGGGCGCTGGTAGGATTGGTCACGACGACGTTCGCTCCATACGCGGTGCCCGTGAGGAACTCGGCGGTGACATACTTCTCGCGCTTCTCATTGCCCTCCTGCGTGTAGCGATCGCCCGCGCGGAAGAAGCTCTGCGACACGAGCAACTGCCCCTGCTGCGCATCGGCTGCGGCTGCGGTTTTGATCTCCTTGTGATACACAATGACCGGGCCGCCTGCGGTGAGATCGAAGCGTGAGCCCTCGGTTTTGTGGCTGTGCTTGGGCGCATCAAAAGGTAGATCAAGCACCGCGAGCGCGAGCATCATCTCGGTGAAGTTTCGGCTGGCCTCGGCGACATGCTCGGAGACGAAAGCACCCTTGGAACCCGCTGCCACCCAGGCTGCGTAGTCGCGCCAGAAGGCGTTCACAGGCACGAGGTCGGCGTTCTGCTCGCTGATGCGCAAACGCCAGTAGTTGTTCTCCGCCCATTCCTTGGTCGGGCCGAGCGCACGGAAGTAAGCACGGACTTGGGCGCGTGCGGCACTGGCGGCGTCTTTGCCGAAGAAAGCGAGGCTGTCACCCACGGCATTGACGGTTACGCCACCAGAGAATGTGACCACACCGCTGAGAGTCGCTGGGCGCATAGCGCTTTCCTCTTTGAGCAGTTCCACTCCCAACGCCTCGGCAGGCGCAGCTTTGCTCTTGCTGAGCTTTTGCGCAATCTGCGGAATGGCATTTGGCATCGGCGATCCGGGTGGCGGTGGTGATGCGGCGAAAGGGTCTGCTGGAGCCGCCGCAGAACCAGCGGCAGGCATTGCCATCGCGAAGCCCGTAGCTCGTGTTTCAAGCTGTGCCTTCGCCTTATGTATCATACCACCAATAAGTTCATCATCGCCATCGCCCAGCTCCATCGCGCGGCCACGCAGCGCAGTCTCGAAGAGCCTGTCGGCATTCTCAGCCTTGGGTGGGTTCATCTCCCACCTTTCGCGCAAATGCCTCGCGGCATTAGGCGCTTCGCCTTCGATGCGCTGGGCCAGCAGGCAGCGCTCCACGGTATTGAGCTGGCCGTAGGCCCAGGGTTCGAGATAGCGCCGCAGGTCTAGGCCGAGGAGGAAGTCGTCCATGAAAGTCTTGTCCTTCTTGTTGGCCAGGCACGGGCGCACTACGGCATCGAAGAAGGGCTTGTCCTTGCGGGCGAGAAAGAAGCTCAGTTCATGGCAGGCGAACTCGCTGAACTTGGCCCGCTTGTCGGCATCGCTGAGCGTGGGCCATTGCAGCACCCAGGCGAACTTGGCGAGTTCGGGATCGCCGCTGAGCGTGGTGAAGAGCGCGTGGATGCCACTCAGTGTGTCGTAGGTTTCCAGCTCGCTGGTGAGGATGTCGGCGAGGCTCAGGGTCTGGCCTGCGGCGAGCACGGTGACTTCCTTCTTCTGCGTGAAAGGCTTGGCTGGATCGAGGTTCCTGGCGAGGCGTTGATCGGCGAACTTGGTCGGCACCTCGGGCAGCGAGAGCGTCTGCCACACGGCGTTGCTGAGGTCTTCGGCATAGATTTGAACCTGCTGGCGATCTCCAAGCAACTTGCGCTCGATGCGCACGAGGCCGTCTTTATCGGGGATGAGGTTGTAGAGCACGGGGGCGCTGTCGGCGAGGAAGTCGAGATTGGTCTCGGCAGCGGCACCGGAGGCGGCGCTGGTTTTAGGTGCCGGCATCGCCGCTGCCGAACGTCGCAAGGAATTGGAGCCGCCGCTGGTGCTGCCTGCGGCTGCGCCTTCATTTTGCGCGAGCGCGTCCTGATCGGTGTCGCGCACTTCCCAGGGATTCAGCAGCAAGCCGGGCCGCGTGAGCATGTTGCCGGGGTAGAGTTTCAAATACTTGCGCTCCAGAATGTAGCGATACTCGTCGCCGATCTCGCGGCCTGCTGAGTAGAGATTCGGCAGCTTGGCAGGCACGCCCGAGGCCGGGCCGAAGCGCGTGAAGTCCGCGAGCCCGCCGAACAAACCACGCCCCGCGTCGAAGCGCGAGGCTGCGACATGCACGCGGGTGAAAGGCGTGATGTTGGCGAGCTTCACCGTGATGACATCCTTGGCCGTGGTGTCGATGCTGGTGATGGCGAGCGCACGTTGATCCTTGGCTTCAAGCTGACGATGTTTCCCGAGATACCAGCCGCCAACTTGTTTGCCAGCGGTGACTTTGATCTCGATGTCGTGCGCTTGAGGTGGATCGGGAATGCGTAGCGAGTAATCCCCAGCGGGCAGACCTTCGATGACGATGGTGTTGTCGATGAGCTTGATCTTGTCGCTGAGGTCAGCAGTGAAAGTGCCAGCGGCGACAGCGAGTAGGACAGGCATTCTGACTGTCTCTTGTGCAGCGGGCATCTTGGCCGATCCTGCATCGCCTATCGTGTTGGCTTTGCCGTCACGATCTGCCTTGTCGCTGGGCGAGACGCCCGCTGCACTTGGGACAGGCGAGACGCCTATCCTACTCACCCGCACGGCCTCGCCTTCCTTCACATGCAGAGTCGTGGGCCATGTTCTTGCCGAGTCCTCCAGTGGCCAACTGCTCTGCCTGCCATTCGGGCATTTCGATGACACCGTGGCGATGCCACTCAGATTGCCTAGCATCACGCGCCCCTTGTCATCGGTGCGCAAGGCCACGGTCTGCGTGCGGGCGAAGTCGCGATGTTTGAAGGTAAACACAATCTGCTGATCCGCCACAGGCTCACCGTTTTTCCCCAGTAGCTCGAACACACGCTGCCCATTGAAGACTGACAGATGCCCGTCACTGACCGCTTCCGTCTTGTCGATGCCATTAAGCGTCCAGACATGGTAGTCGCTGGGTTCCTGCTTCGCCCCGCCTGCGCTGAGCACTTCTACTTTGCCCGTGAGCATGACACTCAGCTTCGCCAAGCGCTCGGGCACCGTCAGCTTGTGGATCAAGACGCTGCCGGCGCTGAGCTTCAAATCCTTCACCTCGCGCGTGGTCGCGATGCCATCGTGCGTGGTGCTGGTAATCGTCAGTTTCGGCTCGGTGAGTAGCTCCGGCGCGAGGTGCGTCTCGCCCAGCATCAGCGCGACGCGCACGGCCAGCGTTGCTTCGCGGCGGGCGAGCAACTGCTCGCGCTCAATGTGGAACTGCGTGTCGAGGGTATAGACTTCGGCATGATGTTCAAAGGAAGTGAGCGTGGCAAAGCTGCCCGCCGCATCTGCCAGCACTACGGCCTTCGCCCCCGGCTGCGCGGTGTAGGGCACAACGATACGTTGGAGCTTGTCATCCACCGTGAACTTGCGCCCATCCAGCCATGCGACGGCGTCCTTCACAGGCTCGCCTTTTTCATCCAGCACCAGT
>JANOAR010000085.1:0-24704 GCA_031411235.1 Verrucomicrobiota bacterium
AGCATCACCCGCACGACTTTGATCAACGTCGGCAATGGCAACAGTCGCTACACCATCAGTGGCCGCGTCACCGCTGGTGGCGTGGGTTTGCCCGGCGTGCTGCTCAATGCCAACGGCACCAACCCCGTCGTCACCGACAACGATGGCTACTACACCATCGCCAATCTCGCGGCCAATACGTACAGCGTCACGCCGCTGCTGTTTGGTTACACCTTTGGCGAGTTGTTCAACAACAGCGTCACCGTGGGGCCAAACTTCACGGGCGCAGATTTCGAGGCCACAGTGCTGCCGTCGGTGTCGCTCGTCGCGGTGGATAACTCAGCTACCGAGAACGGTGGAGCCGCTGCGGCTGCGAGGTTTCGCCTCACTCGCACGGGCGATACAGCGGTCGATTTGGTGGTCAATATCAACCCCGCTATCGGCACCGCGAGCACAGGTGATTACACGCTCAATCCCACGCTAACAGCGGGCTCGGGTGGCTTTAGCACCTTCACCATTCCGGCGGATGCAGCATCGCTGGATGTTGTCGTCACCACGGTGAATGATGCCAGTGCCGAAGGCCCCGAGGCGCTGACCTTTGCGCTAGCGGCTGGGGCAGGCTACCTCATCACGCCGAATGCAGGCGTAGCCACCGCCGTCATCGAAGACGACGACACCACTTTGCCCAAAGTCAGCGTCACGGCCACGACCAACACCGCCGATGAAGCCAGTGCTACGCCCGGTGTCTTCACCTTCAAACGCATGGGCTCGACGGCTGCGGCACTGACGATCAACTACACGATGAGTGGCAGCGCGACCGCTGGCAGCGACTACACAGCGCTCGCGGGCAGCATTGTCATTGCCGCAGGCGCGACCAGCGCGACGGCTTCGCTGGTGCCGTTGCAAGACACGCTGGTCGAGCCGCTGGAGCTTGCCACGCTGACGATTGTGAGCAATGCAGCCTACGTCGTCGATGCCACGGCGAATACCGCGACAGTGAGCCTTTTCGACGATGACACCAACGTCGTCAGCGTGGTCGCTACCGATGCTACCGCGCAGGAAGTCGATCTCAGCGTGCCCGGTGCGGCGGCGAATACGGGCACCTTTCTCGTCACTCGCACGGGCGACTTCACTTCGCCGCTGACGGTGTATTACAGCATCGCGGGCAGCCCGAGCACAGGCGTGCCAGCGCTGAATGGCGTGGACTTCGAGGCCTTGGCAGGCGTGGTGCAAATCCCCGCTGGTCAAGCCTCCGCGAGCATCACCATCGTGCCGCGTTGGGATGGTTTTGGCGAGACGCCAGAGCAAGTGCTGCTGCAACTCGGCGCTGGCCCCACCGACTACAAACTCGGCGCAACCACCACGGCCACAGTGACGATCAACGACGCGCCGACCCACGCGCCGTATGTGGAACTCGCGGGCCTCACCTCCGCCATCGAAGGCAGCACAGCGGGCAAGATTCGCTTCTCCATCAAAGGCAGTGGGACGGGCACCATCAGCGTGCCGTTCAGCCTCAGCGGCACGGCCACGCGCACCACCGACTACACCGTCACCCTGCCCACCACCTCGCCTGTGAGCAGCTACGATGCCGCCACGGGCACAGGCATTCTGGTGCTCATCAACAACGGCAGCACCAACACCCAAGACATCACCTTCACCACCGTCAACGACACGGCGCTGGAAGACATCGAGAGCATCGTTTGCAGCCTGACTCCGAGTGCTGCCTTCACCAGTTTTGGCCCGTCTTCATCGGCGAGCATCTGGCTGCGCGACAACGATGGGCCGACCGTGTGGGTGGACTCTCAAGTCGGCACATCGAGCGCTACCATCAACCGCATCACGGAGGGGGCGACGACTTCGCCGTTCAAGTTTTACCTGTCGCGTACTGGCGCGACGACCTCCGCTCTGACGATCTATTTCACGCTCTCGGGCACAGCCACCGCAGGCACGGATTACCTCGTCACCACAGGCGGCACCGGGCTTGTCGCCTTTGATAACGCGACGAGCACAGGCAGCGTCACCGTGCCTGCTGCGGCGACGGGTGTGGATCTACCACTGAGCCTCACGGGCACCAATGACACGACTGCCGAAGGCACCGAGAGCATCCTCTTTCATGCGGAACTCGGCAGCTACTCGCGCACCGCAGACTCCACCCTTTACCTCGATGACAACGACACCAACACGCAGACCGTGGGCTTCGACACAGCGAGCGCAACGGGCGATGAGAGCGCGACGAACGTGACCATTCCCGTCTCACTGGCAAGCGCTGCCACCGTGCCTACCACGGTGGATTACATCGTCGATAGCGGTAGTCGAAGCTCCACGGTCGTGCCCAACACAGTGGCCAATTTCCCCTACTGGGTGCGTGTCGTCCGCGCGGGCAATGCACTGAGCAGCTACTACTCCACCGATGGCAGCACCTGGGCGCAAGTCGGCACCACGCAGACCATCAGCATGGCTAGCACTGCCTACACCGCAGGCCTCGTCGCGGCCCCCGCGAGCACCACCGCGACTTGCACCGCGACGCTCGACAATATGAGCATCACGGGCCTCGACGCAGGCGGCACAGCAGCCAGCTCTGCGAGCTATGTGAACCTCGGCACGCAGTCGCCCACGCCCGGCGCGAGCAGCGACACAAGCGGCGTCTTTACCCTCATCGCTGGTGGCAATGACTTGGCACAGAGCGGCACAGGTGGCGACGTGGGCAAGTATGCCTCCTTTGCCATCAGCAACTCCGCAAACGCCACCATCACCGCGCGTGTCGTCAGCGTCACGGGTGGCTCGGCCACCCTCGCGCGCGGCGGCGTGATGATCCGCGAGAGCACCTCGGCAACGTCCAAGCAGATGGCCAGCACGGGCCAGCGCAACGGCACCGTGCGCAACATCTACCGCGTCACGACCACGGCGACATCGGCCACGACTACGCTGCTGCGACCCTACTGGGTAAAGCTCGACCGCACAGGCAATGCCTTCGCCGCATGGTCTTCGGCAGACGGTGCGACATGGACACAGACGGGCAGCACGCAAACCATCGCCATGAGTGCCGATGTGCTGGTCGGCCTCGCTGTCTCGGCCAAGTCGGATGGCACATTGACCACGGCGATTCTCGACAACGTCACCCTCAATGGCAGCGCCGCGACGGGCCTCATCGGTCGCACCATCGGCTATGTGAATGCCCAAGGCAGCGACGCCCTCGCCGCTGGCACTTACACCGTCATCGCCTCCGGCGCACAGATCGGCAGCACCGAGGATGAGTGCCATTTCGTTGCTGCACCGACCACGGGCGACTTCAGCCTCATCGCGCGCATCCTCTCACAAACGGGTGGCGCATCGGCGGCACAGGCGGGCGTGATGGTGCGCGAGCGCTACGACTACCGAGGCCGCTCGGTTTATGCTGGCATCGTCGCCAATGCCATGAGCGAGTTCATTTACCGCAACAGCACCGTGACCAATGCCTTCGGACTTGGTGTCGATTATACACTGCCCAGCGGCACGCTAACCTTTGCCATCGGCGAGCAAACCAAGAGCCTCGTCCTCAGCATCGCCAACGACAGCATCCCCGAGCCCAACGAAGCTATCTCGCTGCTGCTGCGCTATCCCAACGGCGCGCAGCTCGGCACCAACAGCACGTTCACTTATGTCATCAACGACGACGATACACCGCCCGCGTTGCCCTTCGTCGGCTTTGCCCAAGGTAGCAGCAGCGGCATCGAAGCCACCGCTGGAACGCAACTGCTCGCGGTGTCGCTGAGCGATGTATCGAGCAGTAGCAGCACCGTGGACTACGCCGTCACCAGCGGCACCGCGACGAGTGATAGCGACTACACCTTCACCGCTGGCACGTTGACTTTTGCCCCTGGCCAGACCGTGCAGAACATCGAGCTGACCATCCTCGACGACAGCCTCCTCGATGCTGCGGAGACCATCGTCGTAACCCTCAGCAACCCGGTGAATGCCGCGCTGGGTAGCAGCGCCGCACACACCTTCACCATCATCGACGACGACTTGCCCGTCGTCAGCATCACTGCCAATGACGCCAGCGCCGCCGAGACTGCGCTTGATCCTGGGCAGTTCACCATCAGCCGCACCGGGCCAACGACCAGCGCCCTGACCGTGCAAGTCACGCGCAGCGGCACTGCCACCAACAGCACCGACTACACCTCGATCAGCAGCGCCACGGCCTTCACCGTCACCTTGCCCATCGGTGCCGCCAGCAGCACCCTCACCATCACGCCCGTGGATGATACGACCAATGAAGGCAACGAAACCGTCGTCCTCACCCTCACCAGCGATGCCGCCTACACGCTCGCAGCAAGCCCGAGCGCGACCGTGACCCTCGCCGACAATGACCGCAGCACCGTCAGCATCGTCGCCACCGACAACGTCGCCTCGGAGTCCGCAGGCAACACCGCTACCTTCACCCTCACACGCACGGCACCGACCAATGTCTCGCTGCCCGTCACGCTCTCCATCAGTGGCACCGCGACGAGTGGCAGCGACTACACCGCCCTGGCCACCAGCGTCACCTTTGCAATCAATGAGACGAGCAAGACCCTCACCGTCTCGCCGCTCGAAGACTTGCTCACCGAAGGCACCGAGACCGTCATCGTGCAGATCACTGGCACCACTTACTTCATCGGTGGCGCGGGCTACGAGCAGATAACCCTCGCCGACAATGACTTCCCGCCCGTGGTCGGCATCACCAGCCCCACCGCTAATGGCGTGCTCGTCGCAGCAGGGCAGGGCATCGTCGTCGCAGCCACCGCGACCGATGACGGCGCACCTGCCGCCCTGAGCTACCAGTGGACACAAGCCAGCGGCCCCGGCACCGCGACGTTTGAAACCCCGAGTGCGCTGAGCAGCAGCGTCACCTTCACTGCCGAAGGTGTTTACGTGCTGCGCTTCACCGCGAGCGACACGCAGTTCACCGTCAGCGATCAAGTCGCCGTTATCTATGGCAGTGCCATCGCGCCCACGGATTGGCTGGCGCAAGACATGGGGCCGACCACGCAGCAGCGCGGCCAAAGTGCCAAGCTCGGCAGCAGCTACGTGCTCACCGGCATGGGCGCTGGCTATGCCGCGACGACCACCGACGGCGCACATTTCATGGCCCGCCAAGTCGCGGGCGACGGCAGCATCACCGCGCGCATCACCAGCTTGAGCGGCCCCGCTGCAACGCCACTCGCAGGCCTCAGCATTCGTGATAGCCTCAATCGCAGTGTCAACCGCGCCGTGCTCGGATACAGCGCCGGGGCTTTGCAATTCCGCACGCGCAGCACCGTCAGCACTAACGACAGCGTGGTCACGCAGGCCAGCATCGCCTTGCCCGTGTGGCTCAAGCTAGAGCGCGTCAGCAACAGCAGTGCCACTGAGCCCAACGCCATCAAAGCCTACTACGCCAGCGACAGCAACGGCACGCCGGGCACCTGGACACAGCTCGGCACCACCACCACCATCGCCATGCTCAACGACATCACCCAGATGGGCCTCACCGCCACGGGCAACAGCAGCACCCCCAGCCAGCTTTGCACGGCCACCTTCGACAACACCTCGCTCACACCAGCCCCCAGCGGCGTAGCCCTTCTCAGCGAAGACTTCGGCACCGCGCCCGCCACCCCCGCGACCTTCGCCTTCAACAGCAGCACCAACGTTTACACCATCGCCGCGCTCGGCAGCATCGACGGCTCCGGGGCCTTCTACGGCTGGCAGTACAGCGGCGACGTGATGATAACCGCCAAGCATGTGGATGCCACCAGCGGCGCGTTGTCCGCCAAGTCCGGCATTATGATTCGCGAGAGCATGGACAACGGCGCTTACGTTCATCTGGGCCGCCTCACGACGGGCTCCTTCAACGGCTACATCTGGCGCAGTGTCGCGGCTGGCAGCGGCGGTGGCGTGCCCAGCTTCACAGGCAAAGTGCGCTGGATGCGCCTCATCCGCCAAGGCAACCGCGTCACCGCCTTCCATGCTGCCGACGCCTCTGGCAGCCCCGGCACCTGGGTGCAGCTCGGCCAGCCACAGACCATCATCATGAGCACCAGCGTCTTCGTCGGCTTCGCCGTCGATAACAGCGGCGGCAGCGCAGGCGTGTTCAATACCGCGCAGTTCAGTAACCTCAGCATCGTGCCCTTGAACCGCGCACCCATCATCGCCCCCAGCGTCACCTCGCCCACCATCGCCACCGCTTACTTGAATGGCAACGTAAGCGACGACGACTACCCGTTGCCCGTGTCGCTGACGACACTCTGGCAGCAGCGCAGCGGCCCCGCGTCGTTGGTATTAGCCAATGCCGCCGCCACCGTCACCAGCGCCCCCATCACCGCCGATGGCAGCTACGCCCTGCGCTTGTATGCCCACGACAGCAGCATCCAGAGCTTCGCCGACGTGGCCTTCACCGCCTACCGCAGCACCTTCAACGAATGGCAGGCGAGCAACTTCAGCAGTGGCAGCAGCAACGCCAGCGCCGCGCCCACCGAAGACCCCGACCACGACGGCCTGCCCAACTTGCTGGAGTATGCCCTGGCCACAGGCGGCAGCAGCAGCAACGCCAGCCCCATCGTCTCCACCGTCGTGCCCGTGAGCGGCAGCAACTACCTATGCCTCAGCATCCCCAAAAACAGCCAAGCCACCGACGTCACCTACACCGTCGAAGCCACCAGCGACTTGGCCAATCCCAACTCATGGAGCAGCGTCGGCCTCGTCATCATCCAGAACAACACCAGCAGCCTAGAAGTCCGCGACAACGTGCCCATGACCAGCGGCAACCGCCGCTTCATGCGCCTGCAAGTGAGCCAGTGAGGCTGCTTATCCTTTTTGCTTCCCGACGTTCGGGCATCAAGGCAGCGTGGTTCCGGCGGGTACGCTGGTGTTGTTGATCTTGATCGTGCCGGTCGGGAAGCCACTGGCGGTGAGCTTGTTGCCGCTTTCGTTGGTGACGGTGTTGGTGGCCGCAGCGCTGGCGCTTACGGTCACGGAGCCCGCGTCCATCGTGGAGAAGGCGAAGCCAGTGGTCACACTGCCAATGCTGTTGCCGGAGACATCGAGCGCGATGCCCATGGGGTTGAAGCTGGTGGCGGAGATGCCCGTCAGCGCGGTGCTGATGGCGTTGTTCGTCACCAGGGCGGTCAGCCGCGAGCTGCCAACAGTAGTGAAGGTGATGCCTGTGGCGGTGCCGAATGTGCCCATCAGCTCATTGTCATCAATCACCGCCGTCACTCGGGCGCTAGTGAAGAGCGAAAGCGAGATGTTGTTGCCTGTGACGTTGGTTAAAACATTGTGGCTGATGTTGATGGAGTTCGATCCAGTGCCATCCAGTTGCAGATCGAAGCCACCCTTTGCGCCATCCACGGTGTTGCCTGTGAAGGTGCCATCCAGGCTGCTGGTGCCGATGGTGGTAACATAAAAGGCTACGCCACCCACGCTTCCAAACGTATTGCCAGTGGCGTTGATCAAGATTCCGCCAGCGCCCGCAGCGTAGATATCGAGCGCGCTATCGACGATGCCGGAGGCGGTGTTGTTGCGGAGGGTCAGCTTGGCTTGATCGCCTGATTCAAATTGAGCATCGACGAAATCATCGCCCAGGGTGGTGGCACGGTTGTTGGCGACGAGCACGACACTTGGCGTCTCGCCGCCGACGAAGATGGCATCATCAGCAGCATTGGTGAAGGTGTTGTCGGTGATGTTGACATTCCTCACATTCTCCGCGCGCAGGATGTCGCCGCTGCTGCTGTGTCCGGTGTTCATGTTGAAGCCGCGCACGCCAAAGGTGTTCACGTCGTCGGCGAAGATGCCGCCGCTGACGGTGGCGGTGCCGCTGTTGCCGCCAAAGACTTGGCCACCCACGCCAGCGAAGCCGCCATTCGGGCCACTGGCGACGAAATTCACACTGCCCGTGCTGACGTTCACGCTCTCAGCATAGGGCGACAACGAGGTGCCCTGGATGTAGGCAGTCCACACGCGCCCAGTGGCGGTGCTTTGGTTGCCTGCCTCCGTGGCTCCGCCTTGAACGGTGACGAAGGGCTGCTCCGCCGTACCAGACTCCGTCGTTCCCGCCTGGGCGATGCCATTGCCTTCATCGGCTCCGTTGTTCACAAAGACGACATCCTCTTTAATCGTGATGACGCCCGCCCCCTGCTGCACCACACGACGAGTGACGGCACGCGCCGTCTCGGCCTTCTCTGCAACGCGCTTGCTGTTGCCGACTTTCACCGCTGCATTCTGCCGATGCACAGGCTCGGCCATGCGCTCGATCAGGTGGCGGCGGCGCGACTTGAACGCATCCTTCCACTCCTTGCCCAGGGGGATCTCGAAGCGCACACCCACCGTCCAGTCGCTACCAGTGAAGCGCTCATCCTCATACCACAGCGCACTCAGCGCGATGGCAGGCACCGGGCGCAGCTCCACGCCCGCCTTCCAGCCCTGCACGTTGCCCGTGCTGCCGTTTTGCGGGCCAAAGGGTTGGTTGTCGAAGGAGAAGTAGCCGCCCAGTATCTTCAAGTCGCACCAGCGATCAATATACGGCACCAGCAGCGCTGCCTCTGCATCCCAGCCAGCCATACCCTCCTCGAAGATCGACGTCGTGCGCCGCACGGTCGTCGTATCTGTCGTCGTCACCTCGGAAACATTGCTGCCCGTGTTTTGGTAGATGCCATTGCCCTGGGCGAAGGGTGCGCCCACGGCTCCGACGGTGCCGATGGTCTGCGTGCTCGTCGTGGTGAAGGTTTGCTCCTCGATGTGGCGAGTGGCCAGCTTCTTTTGGTCATCGAGCGGCAGGTAGTAGTTGCCGCGCAGCTCGAGGTAGCGCGAGCCCACCTCCAGGCCGAAGCCCATCTGCCAGAAGTCATTGTCGTACTGCGTGTGCAGCCGATCCACGAACAGATTGGCCCCAACATACCAGCCCTCATCGAGAAATCTGGCAGGGCCGCTGCTCTGCAATTTATCCAGCGATTGCTGGTTAAACAGATGCCTCCAGCCGAAGCCCAGTGAAGAGGCCTGCTCTCCCTGTTCACCGAGTGACGCGTAGGGTTCTATGAACAAGTAATCGCCGCCCAATGTGCCATCCAAGGCCAGCGTGCTGCGTAGCGGTGCCGTGAGGAAGACACTGCCCTCGGTGTAGAGATCCGAAGTCTTCACCCCACCGCCAAGCAAGGGATAGCCCCAAGGTTCGACAACAGCGACAACGGGAGGTGTGACGGGTGCCTTTGCAGATCCTGCATGGGCGATCAAAGGCAACAATGAAAGGCAGCAGAGAGCAGCGATGGATGATTTTACAAGGCGGAGCTGGGATGGCATCATAAGGCGCTAATGGTGGCACCAGTGGAGCACGGATAGCAATCAAACTTTAGCAAGGGAGTGTACAGCAAAAACACATCGCAAGTGACGTGACTTTGGCTATTCCTCGTGCTGCGGTTGCCTCACCTAGTGGCGAAGGTTTCACTCTGCACGATGGCGTGAATCAGCGTGCGCAGGCCATTCCCTTGAGTCTGGGTTTGCTCGACGATCTTGGCGATGGCCGCACGATCGCTGAAACCCATCTCGCGGCCCAGGGCATAGCTCAGTAGCTTTTCCGTGAGGCAGTGGGCGAAGTCAGCCCGACGTGCGAGCAGCAGCTTCTTGAACTCGCGAATGTCGGCAAAGGCTTCACCGCTCGCCGTTTGGCCGCTGCTGTCCACTGGGGCACCTTTCACCACGCCACCCCAGTTGTGCTCCACGTTGGTCACATTCCAGCGCAGGTAGTTTTCGCGATATTCGCCAATGGGATCAAAGCTCTCCAGCGCGAAGCCCGGCGGATCAATCTGGCGGTGGCACACGTTGCAGCTTTCCACATTGCGATGCTTCGCCAGTTGCTCGCGCACCGTCTCGGCACCGCGAATGTCCGGCTCAATGCCCGCCGTGTTCGGCGGTGGTGGCGGCGTGGGCTGGCCGAGGATGTTCTCCAGCACCCACACGCCACGCAGCACGGGTGAGGTGGTGGTGCCGTTCGCTGTGACCTTCAACACCGCCGCCTGCGTGAGCACGCCACCGCGCACGCTGTCGGCAGGCAGCGTTACTTTACGCAAATCGAGCCCCGTGATGCCTGCGATGCCGTAGTGCTCAGCGAGGCGCTGATTCAGCATCGCCCACTTGGCATCCAGCATGTCTTCGATGGGAGCATCCGCTTTCAGCATCTCGCGGAAGTAGCCTTCGCTCTCCCACGCCATGCTGACTTGCAGCAGTTCATCGAATTTCTTGTATAGCTTCTCGTCGGGCGTGGTGTCGTTGAGCTGGCGCAGGTGCAGCCATTGCCCGGTGAAGTTCTTCACGAAGGACTCGCTCTTCGCACGGCTCAGCAAGCGCTCGACCTGCACACGCAGTACCGATGACGTGCGAAGTTGCTTCTTCGCAGCTAGGCTCAGCAACTCATTATCCGGCGGAGCGCTGCATAAAAAATACGACAAGCGCACGGCAAGTTCCGCTTCCGTGATGCGCGTGGTTCCAGGCAAAGGATCTTCACGCAGATAGATGAAATTGGGCGAGCACAGCACAGCGATCAAACCCGTGCGCAGACTCTCTTCAAAGCTCCGTCCCGACTCCAGCAGTGACTTCGTAAGCGACACATAGCGAGCCACTTCACCGTCCTCGGCAGCACGGCGAAACGCCCTTGGCACAAAACTGCGCAGAATGCGCTCGGCATCGACCAACGTACCGGTTTTCATGTCCGTGGTGCCGAGCAGTCGCGTATGACTCTCCGGCGGCCATTGCTCAATGAGCGGCCCCGTAATCTCTACCTCGCCGAACCCAACTCCAGGATACACAACGCCCGGCTTTTTCTTGAGGTAGCTCGGCAAACCAAGCGCGAAGAATTGAATGGCCGACTTCGCTTCCAGCAGCGCTTCGATCTCGAACATCTTCGGCTCCTTGCTGACCTCGTAGTAGCCCAGATTTTTGTGCGTCGCTTCCAGCCCGGAGAAATTGGAACCCGAGACCGTGAACCACAAACGATCCGCCGAATCATGCGCCGCCGCCTGGAAGCGGAAGCGATACCGCCCGCGCACTGGGATGCGGCGATCACGCGTGGAGATTTTGGAATACGACGAGTTGTCCGAGGAAGTAAAGATCACCACACGGTCATCCACGAGGCTGTATGAGCCGTCAGCGAAATACGGCTTCACCTCCCGGATCGAGTCCACCTTGAAGGTCTCCGTCTTCGGTCGTTCACTCGTGACGATGGCCGCATCAATCGCCCGCCGCGCTGCTGCCAGATAGCCCTGCATCTGCTCCGTCGAGACCGCCAGCGCCTCACCATTGTTATCAAAACCACCCGCCTTCTGATCCTCCGGCAGCAAGTCCTTCAACTCCAAATCCACCGCCAGCAAATCATGGATCGTGTTCTCATACTCACTGCGGTTCAGTCGTCGCTGCACCACCTCACGCCCCGCACGATCCGCTGTGATGAGCGCTGGCCGAATGACCGCCAACACCTGCTCCAGCTCCGCTTTTGCAGGCTGCACTTGCTTCGCGGGTGGCATCTCGCCTTTCGCCATGCGATCATGGATGCTCGTCCACAGATCCGTCTGCGCCCGGCCCGCCATACCGTAGTCCACCCGCTCCAAATTCAGTCCACCCTTCTTTATCTCAGCATCATGGCATTCCAGGCAGTGCTTGTCGAAGAAGGCACCTGCTTGCGTCTTCAAATTCACTGGCGATTCCGCCAACACCCAACGACCTGCTCCCAAAAGGCAGACAGCGAGAGTCACATGGCGAAGCGAGAAGAACGACACAGGTTGTAGGCGATCAATAATCAGAAGACTGGCGAGTAAGACCGAGAGAATGCGAGACAAACGCATCATGTCGAGAGCATTCCAAAACATCTGCCACCCGCGATGCGTTAAGCGCCACTCACTCATCCATCCACATGCCATCATTACCTGTTCGCTTCGCCCTCGCAGGCTTCGGAGCCTGGGGCAAGCTCCATGCCCAATCCATCGCCATGAACCCTGAGGCGCGGCTGGTCGCGATCACCGCTCCCTCGGAAGCTTCACGCATGGAGGCTCGCGCGGCGTATCCTGAAGCGCTGATTTTCAGCGATGCGATGGAGATGATCGCAACCGCTGACTTCGACATCATCGACATCGTGACACCCAGCCACACGCATCGCGAGATCGCCCTAGCGGCGATGGCCAAGGACAAACATGTGCTGCTGGAGAAGCCCATGGCGATCACGCTCGATGACTGCAAAGCCATCGTCGCGGCGGCTGAGCAGCACGGCGTGCAGCTCGCTGTCGGGCATGAGCTGCGACTTTCTTCGCAGTGGGGCGAGGTGAAAAAAATCATCGACCGTGGCACCATCGGCGAGCCGCAGTACGTGCTCGTCGAACTCTCTCGCAAACCTTACCGTCAAGGGGCCGCAGGCTGGCGCTATGATCAGAGTCGCGTGGGCAGTTGGGTGCTGGAAGA
Source organism: Verrucomicrobiota bacterium (assembly GCA_031411235.1). GTDB lineage: Bacteria > Verrucomicrobiota > Verrucomicrobiia > Verrucomicrobiales > Verrucomicrobiaceae > JANOAR01. Next base: position 12,415 of record JANOAR010000085.1, read on the forward strand.
GCCGATCCATTTCTTCGACCTCGCACGCTGGTATTTGGAGAGCGCAGGCGATCCTGTGGAGCTGTATGCCTATGGCAACTCGCGCGATCCACAGCGGCCTGAGCTGTTTGATAACTTCAGCGCCATATTCAAATATTCGAATGGTGCGTACGCCGTCGTTTCGCAGACGCTCGCCGCCTTTGAGCATCATCAGACCGTGAAGGTCAGCGGCACCAAAGGCGCGCTGTGGGCAGGCTGGAGCGGGGCGCTGGATCGCACACTGGAGCCGAGTTACTTCCTCAAAGTCTTCGACGGTGAGACGCTGGAAGAGCTGAAAATCGAGAAGCACAGCGGCGAAGTCTTTGAGCTGCGCGAAGAGATTACGCGCTGCATCGAGATGGTGCGAGGCACGGCAGCGCCCGCTGCAACGGGGCGCGATGGGCTGTGGTCGGCGGGGCTATGCCTGCTCGCCGAGGAATCCATTCGCCAAGGGAAGCCCTTGTCTGTGGCACAGCTCATCCATTCATAATTCATAACTCATAACTCTCATGCCCCCCTGGTACCACGGCATCACTCGCTATCAATGGCTCGTCCTCACCATCGCCTCGCTTGGCTGGGTGTTCGATGCGTTTGAAGGACAGCTCTTCAACATCACGCGCGGCGACATGCTGCCGGACTTGATCCGTGCCGCGGATCCATCGTTGGCCAAAGAAGCGGTCGATGTTTTGGCGAAGGCTTGGGGTGAGAAGTTCCTCGGCATCTTCCTCATCGGCGGCACGCTGGGTGGCTGGATCTTCAGCTCGCTCGCGGATCGCTGGGGGCGCAATCCGGTGATGGTAATGACCATCTTGTTTTACTCAGTCTTCTCCGGTCTCACCTATTTTGCCACCGAGCTGTGGCATGTCGGCACGCTACGCTTCCTCGTCGCGATGGGCGTTGGCGGCGAGTGGGCCGTGGGCGCGGCGCTCGTGGCCGAGGTCTTTCCCAAACACGCACGCGAGCGGGCGAGCGGCATCTTCCACGCCACGAGTGTGGCCGGGCTATGGCTTGCCGCCGCCGCTGGCTTAGCCGTGGGCACGCAATGGCGCTGGGCTTACCTGATGGGCATCGTGCCCGCGCTGCTGGTGCTGTGGGTGCGCGTGAGTGTGAAGGAGCCCGACTCCTGGAAGCAGGCCAAGCAAAGCAAAGGCGACCGCATGGGCAGCTACTCCGAGCTGCTGGGCGATGCTCGCTGGCGCTCGCGTGCCATCGGCGGTGCGCTGCTGGCGATGGTCGGCCTAGCCACCTTTTGGGGCGTCGTGGTGGCGGGGCAAAATCTCGCTGAGGATTTGTTGAAGCGCTTGCACGCACCTCCTGCCGAGATCGCCAGTCGCGCAAAGATCGCCTTTGGTTTCATCCAAACCGCAGGTGCTGGTGTGGGCATGTTGGCCTTTGGGCCGCTGAGTGTGCGCTGGGGTCGCAGGCGTACCTTTGCCTTCATGCACATCGCCGCGCTGGTGATGACGCTGGTCGTCTGCTGGGTGCCGGGGCACTTCGATAGCTACACGCTGCTGCTGTGTCTGCTGCCCGTGTTTGGCTTCTTCGCGCAGGGTATTCATGCGGGCTATGCCGTGTATTTTCCCGAGCTGTTCCCCACGCATCTGCGAGCCACAGGCGCAGGCTTTTGCTTCAACACAGGCCGCATCCTCGCGGCACCAGTGCTGATCTGGCTGTCGGCTTGGATGAAGGCCGTGCTGCCCTTGCCCCTGGCCATCTCGCTGCTCGGCGGCTTCTTTTTGCTGGGGCTGGTGGTGCTGATGTTCTTGCCGGAAACGAGGGGCGAGGACTTGCCTCCGTAGCCTCGCTCGTGAGAGCGGGGTCGGTCGTAAACACACACTCGCCTTCTCGTTACCGCCGCCCGCCCTGCTCACGCAGAGAGGCTACAAACAGCGCAGCAACACTTCGTTGTAACCGCTCCGCATCCCAGCCGTAGAAGACCGCAAAGGATGCTGCGCCGTGAACATTTCCAATCATCGACACCATGAACGAGGACGCACGCACATGGGTTGCCGCGTGGCTGCGGCAGGGCGACGAAGCGTCGGCCCGCGCGCTGATGGCGCACTACTATCCCTTCGTGGCGGCACTGATCCAGCGGCATATGCCCGACCCGAATGGGCGCGAGGACATGGCGCTACGCACCTTCACGCGCTTCTTTTCCAAAGCAGATCGCTGGGATGCCACCAAGCCGCTGGAGCCTTGGCTGGCAAGGATCGCGATCAATCTCTGCCGCGACCACTACCGCTCCATACAATGCCGACCCGAGTTGCGCTGGAGCGATCTGAGCGATGCGGAACGCGAGGCTTTCGATGCCACGCTGGCCAATGCCGAGAGCACACCGGAGGCACTGCCCGACGACTCGCGCTGCCTGCTACTGCGCCTGCTCGACACGCTGAACGCCGACGACCGCATGGTGGTCAGCCTGCTTTATCTCGACCAAAAAAGCACCGAAGAGATCGCCGCCATCACTGGCTGGAGTCGTGTGCTGGTGAAGGTGCGGGCCTTCCGCGCACGGCACAAACTGCGAACTGCGCTTGAGAAACTCGAACGCCACCCCACTTCATGAACAACACTGATCAACACCTCGAACACCTCGCACGGCAAGCCCGCGCAGCTTCGCCTCAGACACCTGATTCCATGCCGCTGGGCTTTACCACGCGTGTGCTCGCCAACGTTCGCAGCGACGCCCCATCATCGCAGCTCGAAGCCGCAACCTTATGGGCTCGTCTCTCGCTGGCGTCCCTGCCCTTTGCCGCGCTGGCAACCGCTGCCTGCCTGCACTGGCTGGGCATCGACACGGCTGCGGATGCTCGCGATCTCGCTGAGATGTTTGTCCAAGCTCCCTTCCAACCATGAAAAAAATCACCATCATCGGCTCTCTCATCGCGCTCTTCATTTTCGGCGGAGTCTGTGGCTTCGCGATTGCCCTGCGCATCGTGAAAAACACGCTCAACGAGCAGCGCCTCGTGCAGGAAAGGCAGCGCGAAGATACGAAGCGGCTGAAGTTCACGCCCGAGCAAATCGAGAAGACCAAGCCGCTCTACGAGCAGATGCAGAAAGACCTCACCAAGGTCAAAGACAACGCCGTTTTCGGTATTGTCGATGCCAGCATCACCCTCGCCCGCGATCTCAGCGCCATGCTCACACCCGAGCAACAAAAGGAATTCGCCAAGCTCGGCGAAGAGCGCCGCGCTCGATTTGAAAAATCCACCAAGCCATGAAAATATTGCCGCTCATCATTGCCTTCATAATCGCCGCCGCTGCACCCCTCATCGCCCAGGAGGGCAGCGCGGAGGAACGCATCGAACGTGGCTTCGACATGTTCGACGCCGATGCGGACAGCGCGCTCAGCAGCGCTGAATTTAAGCTGCTAGGTGAGTTCTCGCCCAAACTCAAAGACCAGCCTCTGGTCGTCGCCTACCTCTTTCGCAAGCTCGATGCCAACAACGATGGCAAGCTGAGCCACGACGAGTACATGGGACTCGCCAAGCTCGGCCCAAAGCCGCCAGACAGCCCCCCGCCAAGCCCTGCACCAGAGGCACCAACAGCCAAGCCACCGACCGCCGATGAGCTGGCCTTCTTCGAGAAAAAAATCCGGCCCGTGCTCGCCGAGCGCTGCTACAAATGCCACGCCGCCGATTCCGAAAAAATACGTGGTGGGCTGCTGCTCGACACCCGCGAAGGTATCCGCAAAGGCGGCGACACTGGCCCTGCCGTGGTCGCTGGCGACGTGTCCCACAGCCTCATCATCGAGGCGCTGAACTACGCCAACAAAGACATGCAAATGCCGCCCGAGAAGAGCGGCGGCAAGCTCTCCGACACGGTGATTGCCGACTTCACGGCATGGATCAAAATGGGCGCACCCGATCCTCGCGAAGGCTCTTCGCTGGCTGCTGTAAAACCCACCGACTACACCGAAGCGAAGCAGCACTGGGCTTATCAACCCGTGAAGCAAAGCCCGCTGCCGAAGGTCAGTAATGAAGCCTGGGCGCGAGGCGACATCGACCGTTTCATCCTCGCGGGACTCGATGCGAAAGGCATCCAACCCGTGGGCGATGCAAGCAAGACAGCACTGCTGCGTCGTGTCACTTTCGATCTCACGGGCTTGCCACCCACGCCCGAACAAACACAAGCCTTCCTCCAATCTGCAATCCGCAATCCCCAATCCGCAATCGAAACCGTCGTTGATGCGCTGCTGAAGTCGCCTCGCTTCGGCGAGCGCTGGGGCAGGCACTGGCTGGATGTTGCCCGCTATGCCGAGAGCACCGGGCGCGATGTGAATTGCACTTTGCCGCACGCTTGGCGCTACCGCGATTACGTGATTGATGCCTTCAATGCCGACAAGCCTTTCGACACCTTTATCCAAGAGCAAATCGCGGGCGATTTGCTACCTGCCAAAGACAGCCGAGAGCGTGCGGAGAAGCTCATCGCCACGGGCTTCCTAGCCATCGGTTCGCGCAGTCTGAACGAGCGCAATCCCAAGCAGTTCGCGCTCGACATGGCTGATGAACAAATCGACGCGCTATCGCAGTCTGTGCTCGGCATCACCATCGCTTGCGCCCGCTGCCACGATCATAAATTCGATCCCATCACCCAGCGCGACTACTATGCGCTCGCAGGCATCCTGCTCAGCACCGAGACTCTGTATGGCACGGCAGCGACGTTTCAAAATGCGCATCCGGCTGGCATGATCGACCTGCCCACGGACTGCGGATTGCCACGAGTGAACCTCAAGCTCAGCACCGAAGACCGAGCCGAAAAGGAGAGTGAACTGGCCAAGAGCAAACGCTACGGCGACATGCTGTTGCCCTCGGTGCTGGCCCTTTATCGCTATAGCAATGGCGCGGGCAATGCGCTGAATAACGATCCGAAAAAGCTCATTCAAGTGGTCGGTGTCAGCGCGAAGATCAAAGCCGCGGAACTCGAACTCGCCACCTTCGATGCCGAAGGGTGGCCCAAGCTAATGGCCATCGGCGCTCGCGATTACCCCGCCAAAGCCACGCCCAAGCCCTTCCGTATGCCTCGCGAAATCGGCGACATCATGGACTCAGTCAACCGGCGGCCCAGCGATCAATCCGCGATCAATGATAGCCCGTTGTATGCTCGCGGCGATGTGGCCAAGCCGGGCGAGAAGGTCGCTCGTGGCTTCCCCAGCATTGTCGGTGGTGCAGGCACGAGCGCGCTGCCATCGAACGAGAGTGGTCGTCGTGAACTCGCCGCGTGGCTCACTTCAAAGGACAACGTGCTCACCGCTCGTGTGATCACCAATCGCGTGTGGTACTGGCTATTCGGTCGCGGCATCGTCGAGAGCGTGGATAACTTCGGCGTGATGGGCCAGGCTCCGGCGAACCCCGCGCTGCTTGATCATCTCGCGCTCAAGTTTTCCAAGAACGGCTGGTCGGTGAAGCAGCTCATCCGCAGTATCGTGCTTAGCCATGCCTATCAGCTAGCGACCACGTATGAAAAGACAGCCTTCGAGGACGATCCCGAGAACACACTTGTCTGGCGCATGACGCCGCGTCGTTTGGAAGCCGAGTGCATCCGCGATGCCATGCTGGCCATCAGCGGCAGCCTTCAAATCACACCGCCGACCGCTTCCGCTGTGGCCCTACTCGGCGACCGCACCATCGGTGGACTGGTCATCCCAACGATGACGCCACCGCTCAGCGACGAGACTTTCCTCACCGCCTCGGGCACCACGCGCAGTGTCTATCTCCCTGTGCCGCGCGATGCTGTGCCCGATGTGCTCTCGGTGTTCGACTTCGCCGAGCAAAGCATGGTCGCGGGCAAACGCGAAGTGACCACCGTGCCCTCGCAAGCGCTGTATCTTTTGAACAATGATTTCGTTGCCCAGCAGGCGCGGCGCTTCGCCGATCGCGTGCTCGCGCTGCCTGCTGCGACGCAGATAACAAGTGCCTTCGAGTTGGCCTTTGCCCGCTCGCCCACGGAGCACGAGCGCCAGCAGGCACTGAGTTTTTTCAACGACGCCACTTCCGGCAGCGCAGTCGAGCGGGCCACTTGGACGAGCTTCTGCCGTGCGTTGTTTTGCAGCGCAGAGTTCCGCCTGATGGATTGATCCCCAGCCTTTCAAATACGCCCATGAATATCCACTTTCCCTATCCCCTCGGGACTCGTCGCGATGCCCTGAAGTCCATGTCATCAGGATTCGGCTACCTCGCCTTCTCGGCGCTCGCTGCCCGAGCCGCTGATCCATCTAGCGCTCCTCTCGCGCCCAAACGACCGCACTTCCCTGCCAAGGCCAAGCGCGTCATCTTCCTCTGCATGAGAGGTGCGCCGTCGCATGTGGACACTTTCGACTACAAGCCTGCACTCAATAAGAACACGGGCAAAGACAGCCGCGTGCCCGGTGCAAAGCTGCTCGGTTCGCGCTGGAAATTTTCACCCAGTGGGCGCAGCGGTTTGCCCATGAGCGAGCTGTTTCCGAACCTCGCCAAACACACCGATGAGCTGTGCATGATCCACTCAATGCACACTGAACTGCCCGCCCACGCGCAGTCGTTTTTGAAGCTACACACTGGCACCTCACAGTTCGTGCGGCCTTCGTTGGGCGCGTGGAGTTTGTATGGCTTGGGCACCGTGAATGAGAACCTGCCTGGCTTCGTTGCAATCGCGCCACCCTCGCTGAACGGCGGTGCGCAGAACTACGGCAGCGCCTTTTTGCCCGCCATTTATCAGGGCACGCGCGTGGGCGTGGACACACGGCCCATCGCCCAGGCACAGGTAAGAAACATCGTGCCGCCGATCTCTTCAACGGCACAGATGAAGGAGATCGCGCTCGTGCAGGCGCTCAATCGCGAGAAGCTCGACCGAGATCGTGTGAACCCTGAAGTCGGAGGTGTTATTGAGTCCTTCGAGCTGGCGTTCAAAATGCAGAGCGAGATGCCCAAGGTGATGGACTTGGCGCAAGAGACGCCTGCGACGCTGGCCATGTATGGCATCCGAGATGGCGCGCCGAGCGATGACTTTGGCCGCAAGTGCCTGCTTGCGCGCCGCATGGTCGAGGCCGGTGTACGCTTCGTCGAGGTGACACACAGCGACTGGGATCACCACTTCAAGCTCTCCACCGCGTTGCCCGCCAACTGCTCTGCCATCGACCAACCCATCGCGGGGCTGCTACAAGATTTGGGTGAACGAGGACTGCTGAAGGATACGCTGGTGGTATGGTCGGGCGAGTTTGGCCGCACGCCGCACGCGCAGGGCGGCGATGGCCGCGACCACAACAACAAAGGCTACACCGCCTGGATGGCAGGCGGCGGCGTGAAGGGCGGCATGGCCTACGGTGCCACCGATGAGCTAGGCTACGAGGCGGTGGAAAACAAAGTCCACATCCACGACCTGCACGCCACCATCCTGCATTTGCTGGGCCTGGATCACGAGAAGCTGACGTATCGCTATGCAGGCAGAGACTTCCGCCTCACCGATGTGAAGGGGCATGTGGTGCGGGAGGTGATGGCTTAGCCATGTTGTTCCGTTTGTACTGCCTCGCATCCATGTTTTTGTGAAAATCAATGCCGACAGCGCCGCATTGTTCATGGAAAGTCCAGTGCGCTAGGCCTCGTATCGACGCGCCCGCTTACTCTATACTTCCATCACCATGCTCACTCGCATCGCCTTCCTCCTCATCGCCGCTACGCTCTCGGTTCACGCTCAGCCCTCGTGGATATGGTCATCCGCCAAGCCTCAGGGCAATGCCGCGCAACTGCGCAAGACCATCAGCATCGCGGCTGCGCCCAAGTCGGCAACACTGATCGTTACCTGCGACAATGGCGCGAAGGTGTCGCTGAATGGCAAGCAGGTCATTGATAATCCCGACTGGCAGGAGCCCACGAAGGCCGATGTGAAGGCAGCGCTGAAGGTGGGAGAAAACACCATCACCGTCCATGCGACCAACAAAGGCGGCACGGCGGGTTTCTTCGCCAAGCTGACCATTGAAAATGCCGACGGCACAAAGACCGAGATCACCACCGATGACACCTGGGAGGCTGCGCCGGAGAAGTCCGATGCCTGGGCCAAGGCGACCCTCGTGGGTGCTTATGGCAAGGGGCCGTGGGGCGATATTCTCGCGGGCGGTGCTCGCAAGGGCGGCAGCGATACTGTGTCATCACCCGAAGACATTGTGGCCTTGCCGGGCTTCAAGGTGGAGATGCTCTACAACGTGCCCAAGGCCGAACAAGGCTCTTGGGTGGCGCTCACCGTTGATCCCAAAGGCGACCTCATCGCGAGCGATCAGCAGGGCGGCTTGTATCGCATCAAGCCCGCTGCCATTGGCGCGAAGGAGCCTTCCACGGTGACCAAACTCGCAGCCAAGATCGAAGGCGCACACGGTCTTTTGTATGCCTTCAATGCGCTCTATGTGATGGTCAATGAGCGCAAGCCTGCTGGGCTGTATCGCTTGAAGGACAAGGGCGACGGCACCTTCGCCGATCCTGAGTTGCTGCGCGAAATGAAGGGCGGCGGCGAGCACGGACCGCACAGCGTCATCCTCAGCCCCGATGGCAAGAGCCTCTACATCAACGCCGGCAACCACACCAAAACACCCGAGAACATGGAAGGTAGCCGCAGTGTGCAAGCTTGGCAGGAGGATCACATCATTGAGCGCATGTGGGATGCGAATGGCCATGCCAAAGGCATCCTCGCACCGGGTGGCTACGTCTGTGAAACCGACCCCGATGGCAAGAACATGAAACTGTTCTGCATGGGCTTCCGCAATGAGTTCGACATTGCCTTCGATGCGAATGGCGAGCTGTTCACCTTCGACGCGGATATGGAGTGGGATATTGGCTCGCCCTGGTATCGCCCCACGCGGGTGAACCACTGCGTAAGCGGCGGCGAATACGGCTGGCGCAGCGGCTCGGGCAAGTGGCCCGCGTATTACATCGACAGCCTGCCTGCGACGCAGGACATCGGCCCTGGCAGTCCCACGGGCATCGTCTTTGGCACAGGTGCGAAGTTCCCAGCCAAGTATCAGCGGGCGCTCTTCATCAACGACTGGACTTACGGCACCATGTACGCCATCCACCACGAGCCCAGCGGCGGCAGCTTCAAGGCGGTGAAGGAAGAGTTCGTCAGTGGCCGTCCCCTGCCGCTCACCGATGTGATCATCCGCCCACAAGACGGTGCGATGTACTTCGCCGTGGGTGGTCGCAAGACACAGTCCGGCTTGTATCGCGTGACCTATGAAGGCAAGGAATCAACTGCTGCGGCAGAACCTTACACCGTGACGGCGGAAGCCAAGGAACGCCACGCGCTGGAGGCTCTGCATGTGGATGGCGCGAGCGCTGAGGCCATCGCGAAGATTTGGCCAAAGCTAAGCAGCCCCGATCGCCATGTTCGCTTCGCCGCACGCGTGGCCATCGAGCGTCAGCCCGTGGCGCAGTGGTTGCCCAAGCTAGAGGCGGAAAAGAACACCGACGCCGTGCTTGAAGGCCTCGTGGCTGTTGCCCATGTGGGTGGGAAAGAGCTGCGCGATGAGGCTCTGGAAAAGCTCGGCACGCTCGAGGACGTCAAGCTTACCCATATTCAAAAACTCGCTGTTATCCGTGTGCTCGATCTCATCGTGCTGCGCCTCGGCAAGCCCGAGGGCAAGCTGCTGGCCGACATCATCAGCGCCCTCGAAGGCGAATTCCCCACAACCTCCAACGACCTCAATCGCGAACTCTGCCAAACGCTCGTCGCGCTCGGTTCCACCAGCGTCGTCAGCAAGACCATCCAGCTCATGGCCACCACGAAGGATGATCACGAAGACATCGCTGATGACGCGCTGCTGAATCGCAACATCGGCTATGCCAAGGCCGCCAGCGACGTGCATAACAGCCGCCCGAATCGCCAGCAAATCTGGTATGCCTACTGCCTGCGCGTGGCCACCGCTGGCTGGACGCCCGAGCTGCACAAGGCCTACTTCAGTTGGTTCCCACGCACCGGCGTTTGGAAGGGTGGCAACAGCTTCCGTGGTTTCCTCAACAACATGCGTACGCAGGCTCTCGGCAATGTCGCCGATGCCACCGAGCGTGCGACCCTTGATACGATGAGCGCAAAGCTGGAAGTGCCCGCCATCGCGGCGAACATCACGCTGCCGAAAGGCCCAGGGCGCAACTGGACGCTCAATGAAGTCCTCGCGCTGATGCCCGAGGGACGCGCGAGTTTGAAGGGCCGCGACTTCGAGCGTGGCAAGAGCATGTTCATTGCCACCGCCTGCGCAACCTGCCATCGCTTCGCAGGCGACGGCGGCAGCGTGGGGCCAGACATCACGGGCGCAGGCAGCCGCTATACGATGCGTGACTTCATGGAAAACATCATCGACCCAAGCAAGATCATCTCGGATCAGTACGAGAGCAGTGAGATCAAAAAGAAGGACGGCAGCACCGTCATCGGCCGCGTGATTGTGGAGGAAAACGGCAAGACCATGGTGTCGATCAATCCCTTTGCCCCACAGGACATGCTGGCCATCGACAGCGGCGACATCGCGAGCAAGAAGCCCTATGCCATCTCGATGATGCCGCCCGGCATGATCAAAGTGCTGAGCCAGGACGAACTGCTCGACCTCGTAGCCTACGTGATGAGCGGCGGCGATGCGAAGGACAAGGCATTCACGAAGTAAGCTCGAACGCAGTGTGTTTACATAGAGGCTTGGGGACGTTGCGGGCCTGTGTTCTGATAAACAGGCTTGCCCCGCACACTCGCTCCAGTGCAGGATGAGCGCCTCATGAACACTCGCCGCTCTTTCATCTCCCAAGTCATCGCCAGCGGCTCCGCGCCGTGGTTTATCCCTGCTCATGTGCTGCGCTCGCAGACGGCTCCATCGAACAAGATCACGCTGGGCGTCATCGGTGTGGGGGCGCAGGGCACGGGGGACATGCGGGCCTTTCTCAACAACGACGGCGTGCGAGTGGTCGCTCTGTGCGACGTGAATAAGCAGCACATCGACCGCGCGAGGGGCTTCATCAAGGAAGCCTACAAGAGCGATGACGTGAAGGTGTATCAGGACTTCCGCGAGCTGAACCGCGACAAAGGCATCGACGCAGTACTGATGGCGCTGCCCGTCCATTGGCACAGCATTCCCGCTGCCGATGCGATCTTGAACGGCAAGCACATCTATCACGAGAAACCGATGGGCATGTCGTTCGAGGAATCGAAGCATGTGCGTGCGGCGGTGCGCAAGACGGGCGTGGTGTTCCAGTTCGGCACGCAGCAGCGCTCGGACATTTATTTCCGCTGGGGTAGCGAACTCGCGCTCAATGGCAGGCTGGGCAAACTGAAGGAAATCCAAGTCGGGGTGGAAGGCGGCAGACAGACGGAAGTCTTCCCCGAGCAACCCGTGCCCGACACGCTCGACTGGGATCGCTGGATGGGCCCCGCGCCGATGACGAGCTACCATGAGAAAAAAATCCAGCGAGCCTACCACGAGCAGATCACGAATTTCTCGCTCGGCATGATCTCCTGCTGGGGCATTCATCACCTCGACATCGCCCAGTGGGGCAACGGCACCGATGCCACTGGCCCCAGCAGCGTGGAAGGCACCGCGACCTATCCCGAGAGCGGCTCCTGCGATGCCGTGCTGAACTGGAAGGTGCGCATGGAATACGCCAAAGCCGCGCCCATCACCTTCGCCACGCAAGGCACCGAGGTCGGCCACGGCATTCGTTTCATCGGCGAGAACGCCTGGGTTCACATTGTGCGCGGCTCCATCAAAGCCAGCGATGACAAGCTGCTGCGCGATCCGCAAAATCACTTCGGCGACATGCCCATCAAGCTGCCCGTGAGCAAGGATCACTTCGGCAACTTCATCGACGCCATCAAGACCCAGACCCGTGCCCTGTGCGACATCGAAAGCTCAGTGCGCTCCGATATGTTGCCCCAGCTCACCGCAATGGCCTTGAAGGCAAAGCGCAAGCTCATCTGGGATCCAGCGGCAGAGAACTTCGGTGCAGATACCGAGGCAAATGCCCTGCTCGCGCATCGCCCTTTTCGTCGGGATTGGAAGCTGCCGGAGGTGTAGAATTCCTCAGCCCAGCCAACGGGCGAGGAAGGCAAAGAGAGCGCGGCACTCCGATGCCGCAGTGCTTCGTTCGCAGCGCGAACACCGACGCCTCGCTCGCAGTCCACGCCCAGCGGCGCTCGGCTCAGCCGTGAAATTCATCGCCCGGCTAGGCGGCCATCTAGGACGCAAAGGCGACGGCCACCCCGGTGCTCAAGTCCTCTGGCAAGGCCTACACAAACTCGAAGCCATCACCGAAGCATGGAGGAGGTTCAAACCT
>JANOAR010000086.1:0-57700 GCA_031411235.1 Verrucomicrobiota bacterium
ATCCTGAGCGACCAATTTCTCGCCGAAGTGCGCGGCCTCAAACACAAGAACGTCGCCGCTGAGCTGCTGGAGAAGCTGCTCAAGGACGAACTCAAGGTGCGCTCCAAGCGCAACCTCGTGCAGAGCCAGGTCTACAGCGAGAAGCTCAAGAAGACCCTCAACGCCTATCACAACCGCGCGATTTCCACGCTCGAAGTCATCGAGGAACTCATCAAGGTGGCGAAGGAACTCGATGCGGCCACCAAGGCGGGCCGGGAGATGGGCCTGACCGATGACGAGAAAGCCTTCTACGATGCCCTCGCGGCGAATGATTCCGCGGTCATCGCGATGGGCGACGACAAACTGAAGCTCATCGCCGCCGAACTCATCACCCAAGTGAAGAAGAGCGTGACCATCGACTGGACCCTGCGCGAAAGCGCACGGGCGAGGATCAAGGTCATGGTGAAACGCATCCTGAACAAACACGGCTACCCACCCGATTTGCACGAAGAAGCCGTAAAGACCGTGCTCGCGCAAGCGGAGTTGCTGTGCGCGGAGTGGGTGTGAGCCTTTTTTGGCCTTAAGGCACGGCCAAGCCACGCTTTTGACGGGGGAAAGGGGTCAGTCGAGGCACGTTGCAGGATTCCAGAGATTTAGAATCCTCTCGCCTCGCGCGATGATCAAAACAACCCCGCCTTGCGCAAACGAGCGGCGAGGGCGTCTTGGCGTTCAGTCCTGCGGTTGCCTTTGCTCATGTTCATTCGCAGGGGTATGAGTTCGAGGGGGGAATGAAAGGATGAAGGATGAATGGGGGAAAGCTCGGAGCTTGCTGCGGTTTGGCGCTGCGTCGTCCGCAACAGAATGGTTGCCGTTCTGGCCGGGGTGGTCCACGTCTGAAAAATGAAGGATCAGGTTCAAACAATTTTCAAAGGATGGGCGAAGCCGGGCCCGATGCCACCGGCTGTGCCTGTGGCTGGCGATGGGGAATCTTGCGCGGCTCTTTGTGGCCATTTTTGGGTCTTGCAGTTGGAGAATGGACATCGCTTTTCCACGGATGACGCGTTGACGGCGTGGTATGGGACTTCGTGGGCACCGACGGTGAAAACGGGTTTGGATCTGGGGAGTGGCATTGGGACGGTGGGCATGATCTGCGCGTGGCGTTGTCCGGGCGCTAGGTTTGTGACCGTGGAAGCACAGGCGGAGAGCGTCGCCTTGGCCCGCCGTTCGGCTGTGGCCAATGGATTGGTGGATCGGTATGAGATTCGTCAGGGGGACTTTCGTGAGCCGGGTGTGATCCGGGAGGATGAGACCTTTGACCTGGTCACGGGGAGTCCGCCGTATTGGCCAGAGACGGATGGCATCGTGAGTGAACATCCCCAGAAACGGGCCTGCCGGTTTGAGGTGCGGGGGAGTGTGGTTGATTATTGTCAAACGGCCGCGAAACATTTGGCCACGGGAGGCCTGTTTGCCTGTGTATTCCCTCATGCGCCGCATCAACTGGAGCGTGTGCAACAAGGGGCGCGTGAGGCGGGACTGGTCATCGTGCGCAAGCGTCCGGTCATATTCAGAGAGGGGGATGAACCCTTGATAGCGGTTTTTGCCGTGATGCGCGCGGAAGACTTGCCGGAGTGGTTTCGGGGCCAGACATGGGATGAACCACCGTTGATTGTCCGGACCAAGGCAGGGGGATATCATCCCGAATACTCCGCGGTGAAACTGGCCATGGGTTTTCAACCGTAGTGGCTGCGGGGAACGCGGTTGTTTCCTCGCTGCCCGTGTAGGACTTGGGGGAAAGGGGTCAGTTGAGGCACGTTGCAATGCAGAATGATGAATGCGGAAGGGGGGCAAGCTGCGCAGCCGCGAAGCGAACGCCCGCGCTCCTTTCCATCACCATGAGACGCTACCAAGAAGCGGACGGGGGCGTCCGCGCTCCGCTCCCGTCATGCGGCAAAGGAATCTTCCACGGCGAGATGGCTGGCATCTCGTGATGGACTTGTTGCAAGACAAGGGCCTGGAGCCGATGCCTGAGAGCCGTTGGGCAAGGCTTTGGATGGGCCGCTGGTTGGACGGGGGGCGGCTGCGCCGGAGACGGCTGCGCCGGAGACTTGGAGACTATGAGACTTTGAGTAGTGAGTGGTGAGTGGAATGCGGAATGACCTCAGGCATGGTGCCAAGCCCGAGAAATGTTCGAAGTCGTTTTCTGAACTTGTTGCCACGGTCTCTTCGCTGCGGACGTATCCAATCCACCCTCAGGAAGCATCCGCGTCCCGCTGCTCGAAAGCCCTCGTCTTGAATACCGCTCTCACCCTCGCCTCCGCCATTTCCTTCATCGGTTACGGAACGGCGTGCTTTTTTTCGTGCTACATGAAGCAGGAATTTCTGCGCTACGGGCTGGGAGCGCAGCGTGTGTGGGTGGGCCTGTTGCAGTGGGGCGCGGGAGTGGGCCTGCTGGCGGGACTGCGTGTGCCGTGGATGGGGCAGGTGGCGGCCGGTGGTCTGGCTTTGATGATGCTGGTCGCCGTTGGGGTCCGCATCCAAATCAGGGACAGTGCCTTGCAAACCGCGCCAGCGCTTTTTTACTTGGTGCTGAACGCCTATCTGTTGCTCGCGGGATTCTAAGCCCCAAGCTGCCTAAAGAAAGGCGATGGCAAGGCACATGGCGAGCACCACAATAGACGGCAGCGCCTTGCTCAACGGGTCCCTCACCTTGAGGTGCATGACGAAGGCCCCCAGCATGAGCGTTCCCAGGCCTAATGCTGCGGGTTGTGCCAGGCCTGGAATCCAGATCGATGCGAGCAGCGCCAGAGCGCAGCCCACTTTGAGAATCCCGATGAAGCAGAACACCGGGAACGGCAAGCCGTAAACGGTGAATTCCTCGCGCAGTGTTTTGGCGTTTTGGCCGCGATACGAGGTCGCCTTGCCCGAGCGCAGGAACCAGACGTTTAGGATGCCAAGCGCCACGATGAGTTTCAGAACAATGAGAAGGTAGTCCATGGTGTAGAGGCGAACGATTCGACAGCGGAGGAATCGTGCGCAAGTGAGAGTGCTGCACTCCCTCCGAAACCGCAAGCAAATCCCCTGCCAGCACCGATTCGCCTGAACTACCGGAACGATGGGGTAAGCCCAAGTAGCCCATCGAACTCTTCCTCCGCGTGATCACCGTCAGTTTGGAGACGATGAAGATCGTCAATGGGCTGCCGAGGAAATGGGGTCGGTGTGCAACTGTCTGACGAAGCGTCTCTTCAGCATTGGCTGCCCCGCTGCTGCGCTGGACTATGAGAAGAGGAGTGGAGGAGACGGCCGCGCCGGAGAAGGGGAGACTATGAGACTATGAGCCAAACTATCCGGCCTGCGCTATGAGATGTTCAAGTCCTTGCGCGCGACAGCGATGGAGATGGCGTAGCCGCCCATGACGTCGATAAGCGACATGATGCCGAGGAGGAGAAAGACGTTTGTGCCCGCCCCAGCGACGACGAGGAACTCCACGATGAAGATGATGAACACCAACATCGAGAGAAGGTGCTCGAGGGTGGAGGACTGAGTCGTGCGCGTTGATTTTAGAATCTCAATGAAAAGCAGGGCAAGTCCGCCGGCGATCATCACTTCATTCCAGCCGAAGGACCAATCCGCCCCGGAAATGAGAGTGGCACTCCACAGCGGTGGCTGGGGCGGCGTGCTGAAGTGGTGTCCCATGGAGAGCGCGATATTGTAGGCTATCAAAGCGAGTGCCAGCATCGGCACACTGCGGATGATGCCAGGTCTAGGGCGGGTAGAGAGGTCAGTTAAATCATTCATAACAGAGCTGAAAAACGAAGGAATGGAGCGGTCTAAAGAATGCAGGGTGACGACCACGAATAAGTCATACTGATGCAGAAGACCGGCTTGGGCCATGGGGTGTAAACCCCATCTGGGCATGGGCGTCAGGTTAAGCATAGAAGAGTTGAATGTTGGCCTTCGGGCCACTTATTCTCGCCCCATCTGGCGGGATGCCTTTTGCTTGAAAAGCTCGCCTCGGGTTCATTCCTCAAGGATTCTGGCGTGATGCTGAGGGTGGATCGCGGCATCTTCTTGAGGGATTACAGCCGGAGCGTAGTGAAACAATTGTGTCATTAGGGATGGGAGCGACCCACCAGGAGGATTGAACCTCTAGAAAATATGTCTTGACCATGTTATGGTAGTTATGATTAATTTTGTTATTCCCTGAGCGGTCTTGGGGAAATGAAAATCCAAACGTGCAATAACCAAGACAAAACATATGCTATGAAATCATCAGATCAGAACAAGGATGTCGCTAAGCGTAACGATGGAAGTGCCACTCCCATGGCGGGCCACTCGGCCCCGCAAGACATTGCGGGGAGTAAGGAGAAACCGGGTTCGAAGCCCAAGGCGGCGGGCAACCCCGGCAGCGGCCACGGCCCGCGCACCGGCAACGGCCACAGCGTGGCGACGAAGGCCAGCACGGCGGCCACGGCGGCAGCCCCCCAGCCAAAGACGCGCCAACTGCGTCGCCGCGCGGAGCAAGTGGCAGCAGTAGCGGCGCGCGCTACCCCTGTGCGCTACGGGGACGGCACCCGCTACGACCAGGGCGCAAAGTACTTTGTCCCAGATCCCGTGCCGCCGCCGCCGCCGCCGCCGCCGACGGGCACGGCGAAGGTGAAGCTGGAGCTGAGCACGCGCACTGACCCGGCGCTGGCGGCTTTTGGCGAAAGCCATGTGGCGGCGATGACGGACAATCCCTGGTTCCCAACGCCGTTTCCCACGGCAGCGGACTTCGGTGCGGGGCTGGCGGAGTTGGAGGCGGTCATCACGGCGCACGCGAATCTGCTGCTGGAGACGAAGAACCTGACCTACCAGAAGGACCAGATTCGCAAGCGTTTTGAGTTCCTCTTCAATCAGCGTGCGGCCTACGTGCAGTCGGTGAGCAACTCGAATGCGGATGTGATCGCCAGCGCGGGCCTGATGATCCGCAATACGCCCACGCCAGTCGGGGCGCTGCTGGCTCCGACGTTCCTGCGTGTGGAGCTGACGTCGTTCAGTGGCGAGCTGGAGGTGCGCTGGAATACGGTGGTCGGGGCGAAGAGCTACGTGATGGAATGCGCCGAGGTGATCGCCGGTGAGGCACTGGTGTGGGAGCAGGTGAATGTGAGCGGCAAGCTGAACTATGTTGCGAAACAACTGACGCCGACGAAGCACTATGCCTTCCGCGTGGCCGCCATCGGCGGGACGACGGGCGTGAGCCCCTGGAGCCCGGTGGTGCAGAAGATGGCGTACTAGTGGGGATTGGACTTTCGGAGCGCTGGGAGGGGTGGTGGACTGGCGCTTCGGAGGGGTGGGGGGAAGACGATGAGATGGGGAGACGGTCAGACTTTGAGACGGTCAGACTGGGATGACGGAGGGATGGAGGGGCGGTGCGTTCAGGTCGAAGCCCCGCGCTTTTGTCGCTATCGACACCTTGCGGCCCCTTCCTCTCAATCCATTAACCCGAACGCCGCGATTGATCGGAGACTATCATCACCCATCCTTGGCCTGATGCGGTTCGGCGACGGCGGGCTCGGTATTTTCCAATACAGTCCCGCTATCGCCAAACCGCCTGAGACTCAAGCCTTGGCAAAGCTAGCCACCGCTGAATCGCGGCGTTCGGGCTTAAATCACCCGATCATTGCCGCCGTCCACGGGCACTTGGGCACCGGTGACTTTGGCGAATAACGGCGAGGCCATGGCGGCGACCATGTTGCCGATGTCCTTGGATTTGATCTCTACCTTCATGAGGTTCTTGGTCTTGTACTCCTGCACGGTCATGCCGTAGCGCTCGGCGCTGCGTTGCAGGGCCTCGGGCGTCCAGAGCTTGGTGTCGAAGACGGCGTCGGGGTGGACGATATTGACCCGCACGCGGTGCGGGGCCAGTTCCATGGCGGCGACGCGGCAGAGCTGGGTCAGCGCGGCCTTGCTGCAGGAGTAGGCGGCGGCTCCGGGGCCGGGGGCTTTGAAGTTGCGGCTGCCGACGAAGACGATGCTGGCGTCGATGCCGAGGCGCACGAAGGGAATCACTTGGCCGAGCAGCTTCTGGTGGCTGGTGAGATTGATCATAAGCGTCCTGTCCCAGTCGCTCTGCGCGAGCACGTCGAGGTACTCGTTCTTGGGGAAGATACCTGCGTTTGAAACCACGATGTCGATGCCGCCGAAGTCACGCACGGCACCTTCGATGGCGGTTTTTACCGCAGCGTCGTCGGTGAGATTCACTACGATGCCGATGCCGCCGATGCTGGCCATGACTTCGGGGATGTCGGGGTTGATGTCGAGGCCGATGACCTGTGCGCCTTGTTCGGCGAGGCTCTCCGCACAGGCGAAGCCGATGCCTGCGGCGCAACCTGTTACGAGGGCGATCTTGCCTTGATGCACTTTGCGTGCGCCGCCTTTGCGCAGCTTGGCCTGTTCGAGTTCCCAGTACTCGATTTCAAAAATGTCCTTCTCGGGCAGTGGTTCCCAGCCGCCCGTAGCTTCGCCGAGGGAAACCGTTGCGGCTGTGGCTGCGGCGATGTCGGCGACGATATTGGCGCTGCCCACCGTGTCGCCAAAACTGACGATGCCATGGCTAGGCCACAGGGCGAAACGCGGCGCGGGATCGAGCATCGTTTCAGTGGTGGCGTTGCGCTGGAAGTAGGCGGCGTAGTCATTGGCATACGATTGCACCGAGGCGTCGATGTCTTCGCCGATGAGGGCAGGGATGCGCTTGGTGCGGATGCTGTGATCGGGGGTGAGCGGGCCGCGTGTGCCTGCGTCGCCGATGCTGGCGTAGGCGATGGCTTCGGGGGTGGCGTTGAGCTTGGCGAATTGGGGCACGCCGCGCTGGGCGGACACGGCTTGGCGCAGCGTGGCGAGGGCGAGGAGGTCGGAGGAGGCGGGCGAGACGCCCTCCGAACTTGGGACGGGCGAGACGCCCATCCTACGTTTCGCCAAATATGCCTCGGCCAGCGTCACCAGCTCGATGTGTTTTTCATAACTGGTGCGGGCATCGTCGGCGAAGGTGAAGAGGCCGTGCTTCAGCAGCACGAGGCCGTCGATGCCTTCGGCGCGGAGGTCGCGGTTTTTGATCAAGTCGTGGATGGTCTTGGCCAGGATGAAGCCGGGCATGACGTAAGGCACGATGATGACGCGTTGGCCAAAGCACTCCAACACGCGGGCTGCGCCCTGGGCATGGCAGGTCAGCGCAGCGATGGCGTTGGCATGGCTGTGATCGACGAAGCGAAAGGGAATGATGGCGTGCAGGATGGCCTCGATGCTGGCGGCGGGCGCGTTGGGGTGGGTCATCGCGGCGCGTTGTTGCAGCACCATGTCGGGGTCACTCATGGTGGGTAGCTCGGCCATTTTTAGCAGGGCGCTCATGCGCACCGGGGCAAAGCCCTCCGCCGAGATGGTGGCGAGATCCCAGCCAGTGCCCTTGACGTAGCAGAGATCTACGCTGTCGCCGAAGTAGTCGCTCTCGGTGATTTTTACCGAGGTATTGCCGCCGCCGTGCAGCACGAGTGCGGGGTTCGCGCCGAGCAGGCGGGAGGTGTACACGCGCTGCTCCAGCAGTGAGGTTCCGAGTCTTGCGGCTTCTTGTTCGTTCCAAAGGCTATCCATGCTTTGCCTTTAAAGCGCAGGCATGGAGGCGCAAACGGATTATCGACAGCGGCGAATATGCCGCGAGATGAAAACTACCGCACCATCGCCCACAACACCTTCAAGTAACGGCTCTCGGGGCAATTGCTCATCACGGGATGGTCGGGGCCTGCGCCTGTGCGGTCGATGATCTGCAGCTTACGCTTGGAGCGATGCGCGGCGCGCATGACGATCTCTTCAAACTCATCCACGCCGAGCAAGCCGGAGCAGGAGCAGGTCACGAAGAGGCCGTTTCGCTCGATGAGTTGCAGCGCCACGGCATTGAGGTCGTAGTACTTGTTGCGGCCCTTTTGCGCGATCTCGTCGTCTTCGCGACTGAAGAGCAGCTTTGGCGGATCGAGCACGATGGCGTTCCAGCGCGCGCCGTTTTCCACCATTTGGCGGCCCCAGGTGAAGGCGTCGCCGTGGGTCAGTGTGAGCCGGGTTTGATTCAGGTCAGCGTTCTTCTTTGCCATCGCGATGGCTTTCTCATCCAGGTCCACCGCAGTCACATCTTCGCAGCCGCCGATGAGCTTCGCTGCCAGGGCGAAGCCGCCGGTGTAGCTGCAAAGATCGAGCACGCGGCGACCGCGAGCGAGCTGGCCGAAGCGCAGGCGGTTCTCGCGCTGATCGCAGAAGAAGCCCGTCTTGTGCCCGTCCTCGAAGTTCACGTAGTAGCGCACGCCGTGCTCTTTGATCTTCACCACCTTGGGCGCGGGCGCGTCCATCTCGGGCACGTCGGAGTAGCGGATGCCCTCCATCTGCGCGATGTCGGGATCGACGTGGATGACTTGCTGCGTGGTGCCCAGCGCGGCGTGCATCTTGGGCAGCCAACGGCTCAGCCTGCGCCACACGCCCAGCGTGGTCACTTCGACGGAAAGGGTGTCGGCGTAGCGATCCACCATGAGGCCGCTCAGGCCATCGCCATCCGAGTGGATCACGCGATAGGCATCGCTGTGCTCGTCGGCGCGCACCGTGTTCAAACGCAGCGCCAGCGCCTCGTCCACGCGGGCATCCAGCTCGGCCTCGCCAAAGGGTTCCGTGCCGTGGTAGAGCACCCGCAGCGGCACCTTCGCACGCGGATTCCAGAAGCCCTTGCCGAAGGGATTGCCCTCCTTGTCATAGACGTTCACGATGTCGCCCGCCGCTGCGTCGTTTGACACTGCGGCGACCATGTTGGGATACATCGACGGGTGATAGGAGAAGTACTTCACCTTCGCCCAGGGCCGGGGCCACTCGTCGCTGCCTTCAGGCGCGGCACCATTGGCAAACTGTGGCCGAGGCGGCGGACGGCGCTCGCTGGGAGGTGGGCCGAAATGAGGACGATCAGGCCGGGAGCGATGGAAAGGGCGATTGGATGGGGGCGGTGGCATGGGCGGGGAAAACGGGACGCGAGCCATACCACTCGCTGGAGCATGTGCCAGCGGGAATGGGTGATCTGCCGCGCATCAGGTTTTTGGATGCTACATGGCCGCAACTAAGAGCGTGCCCTCTTGCTTTTCGCCACACGCCACATCCCATAGGCCGCGCCAACCAGCAGCACGCCGAAAAAGCCAAGGCTCCATGGGCTCAACCAAGCTTTACCAGGGCCAACTTGGGCCTCCTGAGAAAGCGGTGTCGTGACCACAGGCACCAACGAAAAAACACGACTCGTCTCCCCAGGAAATACCACGCTTGGGCGTCGCTGGCTCTGCCCGCCGAGGCTATTGATCAAAATCATAGAGGCACTCGCCGTCGGCCCGAGCACGACTTGAAAAGTGGTGGCACCGCTGGGCACCTGCCCGCGCATCTCGGCCAGCAGATGCACCTCCTGGGTCTCGGGGCCGAGGGGCACATTCGTGCCGCCGTCGATGGGGGTAAAAGTCACAACGGGCAGCGGCACATCCGTCCCCGAGAAGCGGATGCCCAGCGCCTTGGTAACGTATTCCAAAGCCTTCGCTTCAGTGTCTTTGAGCTGTGTCGCGCTCTGCTCACGATACCACTGCGCCTCCACGGGTGGCAGCGTGGCAGGCTGCGTGGAGAGGATCAATCGAGGGTCAAGGTTCACCCGCAGCGTGAAGCTGTGATCGAGTTCAAACACCGCCTCCATCGTCAGCGAAGGATTGCTATGTGCCTGGGCAAATACGGGCAGCAGGCCGAGCAGTAGCGGGATGATTGTGCGGAGGAGGATGAGGTGGCGTTGAAGCATTGAGAGGCACGGTTAACGATTAGATTTCAATCAGACATTACGCTGCGAAGACGTTTTTTACTGCCGCCTGAGCATCGCCGAGCAGCAGCGCTTCATACGCATCAAATTTCACCTTCGCGGGTGGCCAGAAGATGCCGTCATTGATCCGGCGCACCACCTCGGCAGCGCAGTCGAGCGCAGCTTGCATGGTGGTAGCATCGAAGTCCTGCCACTCTTCGAGGGTCGTGTCCTGCACGCCTTTGGGCATGAGGAAGTAGCCCACGCTGGCCTCCGTCGTGCCGCGTACCGCCATCGCGGCGGCGTAGAGCGGCAGTTGCAAATCAAGCCACTGGCAGTCCTTGCCAGCGGCGTTGGTAAAGCATTTCCACTCATCGCCATCGCGCAGTTTGGCTCTGCCGCTCAGCACTTTGATGTGGGCTTTCACGGGCGTGTCCACCTTGTCGCTGGTCTTGAAATCAATGAGCCTGACATCGACTCGCCCGCCGCTGTGCCGATGCTCCACGCGGTCGATTTTCCCGCGCAGCCGAGCACCGCTGATGAGCAATGGATGCTCGTCTTTATCATCGCCCAGCACCACCTCGGCCTGGGCGATGCGCCAACCATCCGTGCGGCTCTGTGCCTCGTACGCCGCCGCCGCACGCAGGCGTTGCACAGCGCTCTCGAGTTGCAGTCGCACCAGCATGGGCAAGCGTTTGCCATAACGTGCATGGGCCGTGCGGCGGGCGGCGGCCTCCAGGAAATCCGCGATCACCTTTTCCTCCATGCTCGCGGCTGCCTCGGGGTCTTCCGCAAGCCGTTGCATCGCGACATGGATGAGGTCGCCGAAGTCATTCGCGCCCATCTCGCGCTTGCCCGCATCCACGCTGCTCATGCGCAATCCATGCGAGAGGTAATAACGAAACGGGCACTGCAAGTAATCTTTGATCCGCGAGGGCGAGATCGTCTGCAATGCCGCCAACTCCGCCCGCCGTGGCACCAGTTGCCAAGCCAAGCTACGCGCTGGCTCGCTCTGCTGATGCGCTGACTCCTCGCCCGGAAATAATAGGCCCACACGCGCTGGCAACTCGGCATCGGGACAACGGAAAAGCAGGCGCGATGGCCGCAGCGTATCGCCACGCTCAGACCACTGGCCACAGATCACATGGAATGATGAATTAGAATTTCGTTGATGGGCCATCGCATGGAGCAAATAAGCATCCCTCGCGAATCTTGAAGCTTGGCAGGGCAGCCCTAGCTTCTCGCGCAGACCATCGGGCAGAAACGGATGGCTGATGAGAATGCCGGGCACGTTTTCTTCATTCATGCCCGCGATGACGACACACGGTGCGGACTCCCAGAGCAACTCCAGCCAGCCTTGCAGCACCAGATCGACCTCGCCGCGTGGCTCGGTGACGCTGCCCTCGCCGACGCGCTGGAGCACCAGTGCAAAGGCCTCACTGCCGACGATCTTGAAGCCAAATCGCTGGGCTTCTTCGGCCACCGTGTCAGCCATCTCCAGCACTGCATCGGCAAGCTCCAGGTGGCAGCGATCTTCGGGCGAGGTTGGGGTGAAGACACGTTCGCCGTAGAGCCTCAGCAACAGGCCGCGCACTGCCTCGGGCAGCGGTTGTTTATTGAAGCTCTCGACCAGCGACAAGGCCGCGTTCAGAACCTCGCCGAGACATTTCGTGGAGGCATCGCGAGCCGTTGCAGGTTCGTCTTGCAGCGGAGCTTTCATCAACTCCAGCGCGTGCTCCAGCGTTACAGGCATGGACTTCGCCGCGAGGTCATCCGCAGCACGCAGCAGGCCCATGCCACTGCCCTCGCCTGTTCCCGCGAGAGCCGTGCGCACCTCGGGCACACGCAGCAGTGCGGCGAGGCTGCTCCACGATCCCGTGGCGACGAGATCACGGCAGCATTGCAGCACGTGCCATAGGCCCAGGCTCTGTGGTGGCACACCGCCGGGCTCGAAGACATGCACGTCTTCCATCGCTAGTTTTTCCTTCACCCGAGCAGTCACTTCAGCATCACAAACCCCGAGCGCGGTTTGGCCGCTAGGCGCAAGTTCCGCGAGCAACTCGACCAACTTCTCGGCCTGCTTTGTTGCATCATGCGCGATGTGAATCTGCTCGGCATCGAGAGGCGGTGGCAAGGCATCGACACGCTGCCAAAACTCCGGCAGCGGACGACCACAGGCATCGAAGGCATCGGCCAAGGAAGCGGGTGCCTGGATGCCGATCATCACGGGAGCACGCTGGGCGACGGCCTTGACCCAGCGTGTGATCAGCGGGGGCAAATCGGGGGCCGCGAGCACACATACACGCTCCACCCGCTCGGGTAGCCAGGGCGCTGCCGCACGGGCTGCCTTGAGCGTCTGGGCATCGCTGAGTTGATGCTTTGCGAGGGCTTTCAGATACAGCCGCTCCAGCTTTGCAAGGTCGCGCCAACGCTCCATTTCCTCGCCTGCAATGGTTTCAGCCGCCACGCTAGCGAAGGTGCCGCCACCCGCGCCAAGTGTCGTGCTCAGGTCCTGCAACATCGCCGCTGTGGAGAGGCACCAGGCATTGTCCTGTTGCTCAGGCGGATGAGGAAAAAGTGCTGCGTAGTCGGCCAGTCGTAGCGCCCCCATCACGCGTGCCCAAGCAAGTAGGGACTGCAATGCCGAGGCCACCACGCGGCGATCCTGCGGCACCAGCAGCGCCATCTCGGGAGGCCACACATGCGGCACCACCGCCGCCCCGCCGAGCGTTGCGGCGTGCCGAGCCAGCGCTTGCTTCAGCCTCCGGCCTGACTCGGCCGTGGGCACGATGATGAGCGTGCTGGAGAGATCGAGTTCGCCGCCCGTCCAGCCTTTCACAAGGTGAGCGACCGCGTTATCGAGCACAGGTCGCGTCCAGTCCCAGAACGCTAACGCTGTATTCGGTATTCCACCTTCAAGCGTGTCGGCGGGTGCAGGGGCTTGGAAGGCAAACTCGGTTTGATTCGTGCTAGGCGATGATGGACTGGATTTTCGAGGCATGGGTGAAGTAAGGGCTATCCGGCTTATCAGCGTTTTTCATGGGCTATCGACATTCAAGCTACCCGCTATTGAAACACCTCCAGCACCCTCGCGACAATGCCACTCGGCGCATCATCAATGCTTACCCGCAGTGCTTCATTAGCGCCGGGCACCTCCAACGTCGCGAACTGACTCTCCAGCAAACTCAGCGGCATGTAGTGGCCCTGGCGCTCGGCCATGCGCGACGTGATGAGTTCCATGGAACCGTCGAGATACACGAACTCCAAGGCATCGCGGTCTTCACCAGCGCGGAGTTTTTCGCGATACACACGCTTCAGCGCCGAGCACGCGAGCACGTAGCAATTCGTCTGCAAGCGCATCTCAGTGATGCGAGCGATGAGCCTATCGAACCACGGCCAACGATCTTCATCGGTGAGCGGAGTGCCCGCCCGCATCTTGGCTTTCGCCGCCTCAGTGTGGAAGTCATCAGCATCTTCAAAAACACCCCCCACTGCGGCTGCGACGCCTTGGCCGATGAGCGTCTTCCCACAGCCACAGACGCCCATGATAATGAGAGTGCGGGGCAAGGGGCGCGGGTCGGTGTGAGGCATGGGCTTTGCGGATACTGCGCAGATGATGGCAAGCGTCCAGGATTTCCCAATGAAGCTTGCCAAAAGAGAGCGCCGCCACCCCGGCCTCACGAGACTGGGTCAATAACCCTCGAGCCAGCGACGAATTGCCGCAGAGGGCGGGGCATGAGTTTTTTCATCGTGGGCTAGGATTGCGGCAGACGCCCAGAAACGAAGCAGTGGCCGTTAATTCTCAAAAACGATTCGAATCAATGAATTTTGTATTAAATATTGAAATTATATTTTATGGCGATAATTTTGGTGCGTCAACATCCTGCTATGAGATCACAACAGCACCTCCACTCCCTTCCTCACCGCCCCTTGGCGGCTCGTATCCACTGCTTGCTCCTTGCGAACGTCATCCTGATTGTAGGCGCAGACCAGCACCTGCTCGCCCAGACTTCCACGCTCGGATCCACCGCCCTCACCGATAAAATTTACCAAGGTAACGGCACCATTGACCTGCTCAAAAACGTCTCCGCCTCGCAGCTCCAGCAACACCTGCAGGCCAGCGGTGGGCTGCTGCTCGGTGCCGACATCAATGAAAACGCCTCGGGCAACGAGAGCGCTGCTTCCATTGGCGTGGCGCTGAAAACTGTAGAATTGCGCATCACCACCACGACAGGAAGCTACGTTTTTAGCGACTTCTTCACCAACACCACAGCCAGCACTCGGGAGCAGGGTGCTGCCGCAGCGCAAACTCGCTCCACTTTGTTTGGCCACACAGGCAGCAGCAACATTACGAGCGCAACCTCAGGCTTTGACCTCTCGCATTTCGATGACGTGCTGGAATTACGCAACGTGCAGTTCACAGGCACCCTCACCAGCGCGTCCATGGCCATCACGCTGCTCAATGCCGCCAACTCCAACGTTCAGGGCAATGACACCTTCTTTGACTACAGCGGCGGCTTTGAAGATTTCGCTATCCTCACGACGACAGACGCGACGCTGTTAGAGCAAACGGCAGCTGGCGTGAGCGACGCACCAGCCAGCGTCACCTACACAAGCCTGCCCAGTCCATTACTCACGCAGGGCGGTGGTGGTAGTAGTGGTGGCGGTGGCGGTGGCGGTGGCGGCACGGTGTCGCCTCTTATCGTGGAATCCGTCCCCGCAGCGCCTGCACCGCCCTGGTGGCTGCTCGCAGCGCTGGGCGGGCTCGTAGTGCGGAAGGGAACCCGCCGCTCATAGGGTGAAAGCGAGACCTGAATGACGAAATGTTGAGCTAAATACATAGTTATGGGTCGCGTTCTCACTTAATCGCTGAAACCACGAGAGCGAGCCATCCCGCTTCAAGGTTTTGAAAGTGCCTCGCATGATTAACAAACCCCCAAACTCAGTGGACGCATCTGGGCACTCACTGGATAGCCAACCTGCTGAGCTACTTGTCGTTCGTCATTTGCCTGTTTCCGCCGCCGCGCTACGCCTTGGTGGGGTGCTTGCCTTGGTAGGCCTGCTGGTACATCTGGCGCAGTCGCGGGACGTACTGCTGGACTGCACCCGACCGCTGGTTATCGGCTTGCTGCGCCTGCTGGGCGTCGCTGTGGTTAATGGGGCTGATGGCATGATCATCGGTCATTTGCATCTACCGTGGACGCGCGATTGCGCGGGGCTGAACATGCTGCTCGTGCTGCTCGCAGTGGTTGTATGGATGCACCGCGCGGAGCCGCTATCATGGCGTTACGTCGTGCGTTTGGCATTGGCCGTGCCCGCAGGCTTGGCGGCCAACGTCGCGCGCGTGTTGACGCTCATCGCAGTGCGGTGGGTAATATTTCCGTCCGTGGAAAGCGATCAGATCCACTACTTGCTGGGCTTCGTCTGGCTGTTGCCGTTCCTGGTTTTCTTTTTGCCCAAGAGCCAGCAATCCTTCACTAGCCTGGCCGTCGCCGCGCTGCATACCTGCATCGTACTGGCGCTGCTCGCCTCGCTGGCAGGCGCACCGGGTGGCGGCTGGGTGACGGTAGGTGCGCTCGCTTGCCTAGCGCATTGTAGCTTGCAGCCCTGGACCAAGCAGCGCCTGCTGTTGAGCGTGGGCTGGATAGCCGCCGCAGCGTTCATCAGCATGAGCCGCATGGAATCGCTCTGGCTGCCGTGGCTGCTGGTGTGTCCAGCGCTGGTTGAAGTTCGGCTGGTTCGATCCGCAGACGGTCTCGTGCTGCTCTTGGGCACGGTGCCACTGTTTGCAATGCACCCGGCAGGCCAGTGCGCAATGGCTTTAGCGCTGGCTTGGATGGCTTGGAGAGGCTCGCTAACACGCCAGACAATGCTGGACCTACGCGCAGCAGCGGCTACCCCAACCCGCCATCTGGCGGCACTGCCGCAGTGGGGATTTGCAGCATTCTTCCTTCTACCATTCCTCGCGCCCTGGCTACTCGACGGCGGCCATCAACCACGGCTGCTTGCGCCCTCCACAATGGTTGTAAGACACACGGCCAACGGCGGCCAGGAACTGCGCCTGCCAGGGCAACCCTCCCGCCTCGGGCTCGTCTGGTATGGCCCGCAAGGCGGCGGCAGGCACCACACCGTGGCCGTATGCCTAAAATATCGCGGAGTGGACTTTCAGCCCACCACCGTGTCTGGCGTGCTGACCGATGGTCGCTGCTGGATGCGCGAATTTTTCATCCAAGAGGGCGCGCTCCTGCCGGACTACAGCGACTACCTGCGGCACACGTTTTGGCCGTGGTCATCTCCAGGCATTCATGTCATTGCTGTGATCCGCTGTGGCGACATGGATGCCGCAGGGTTTGCCGCAGCCAGCGAGGGTTTAGCACGGCAACTTCCAAGGGCTGCGTCGCTGGAATAGATCGCTGGGTTTTTTGGCGTGCGCGTGCTCACTAATGGGGCGACCATTTTCATGTCCTCATCGACGTGTCTCAGCAGGCGTTGTAGCTGTAAATTTGCGGTGGCTCAGCCTTGGCTCCTGCTTGAGCTGGGAAGGCTGTAAATTGTTCACAGCGTGGGGTTTTTGAGCGGAGCCCTTGGATGTGAGCAAAGAAAGCGCCGCCCTCCCCGCCCTCACGGACGAGGCGACTTGGGGCGCTTCATCTCGAACACGCCATGATCGCCAGCTGCCTTGTAGGTGGCAATAAATTCGCTGCCTTTCACCGTGCCATCGTAGTCGAACATGCCGAGTTTTCCCAGCTTGTGGCTGCCTTTAAAACCTGCCGCATCGCCTTGCGGCACCACCACATGCGGCGCGGTAAAAGTGCCACTGAGCAGGTGTGCCCAGGTCGCGTGGTATTGAAACGAGTGCGTGCCCTTGGCATCAAGCGCAGGCCCGACGACACAACGCAACTGCCCGTGATGACCATTGCCATGGCTCAGCCAAGTGCCCTGCCACGGCCCCTCCACACCTTTCGTCGGAACGGGCTTTGCCAGTGCGGCCCGCCAGTTTTTTTCAAACGAAGTGCTGCACGAGGTGATGGCAAAGCAGAGAACGGCGAGTGTGGTGAGGGTGGCGGAGCGCATGATAGAGAGAACAAGCCCACCAAACGCCGCCCGCTAGGGCAAGGTTTCATCTCCAGAGTTGGCATAGCGAAACTGACCACGACAAAACGAGCGCCTCGGGATTCACAGGGCATTTTGGGGCAACCACGGATGAACACGGAGGGGCACCAATGGGAATGCATTTCGATGCTATGACAGCCCTTGAACGTCCGCTCGCTTCCATGTGGCCGACAGCAGTTATCATTTGTGATTATTCGTGTTCATCCGTGGTAAAGCTGCCCCCATCCCAATACTGTCCCAAGGCCAAGTCTCCCTATCGCTTCGTCGGATTGTCTGCTTTCCCCCCTCTTGACCCCCTCCCCACCCCGCGCTATGACGCCTGCCCCGTCCCAGCCCCCTTACTGATGTCCCTCGCTCTTACTCGCAATTTCTCCATCATCGCCCACATCGACCACGGAAAGACCACACTCTCCGACCGCCTGCTGGAGGCTACTCGTACGATCACGGTGCGACAGCAGCAGGATCAACTCCTGGATGCCATGGATCTCGAACGGGAGCGCGGCATCACCATCAAGGCCCACCCGGTGGCGATGAATTACAAGGCCAAGGACGGCAAGACCTACCGCCTCAACCTCCTCGACACACCCGGTCACGTCGATTTCAGCTACGAAGTCAGCCGCTCGCTCGCCGCCTGTGAGGGCGCACTGCTGCTCGTCGATGCCGCCCAGGGTGTGGAAGCCCAGACTGTCGCCAATCTCAATCTCGCGCTGGCGCAAAATTTGCACGTCGTGCCCATCATCAACAAGATCGACCTGCCCAGCGCCGACATCCCCAAGGTCAAGCGCCAGATCGAAGACATCCTCCAGCTCGATGCCAGCGAGGCTGTGCTCGCCAGTGCGAAAATGGGCATCGGCATCGAGGACATCCTGGAGGCCGTGGTGAAGCTCATCCCCTGCCCCACCGAGCACCCCGATGGCCGCCTGCGCGCCTCCGTTTTCGACAGCGTGTTCGACAACTTCCGTGGCGTCATCAGCTACGTCCGCGTCTTCAGCGGCAAGATCGAGAAGGGCATGAAGATTCGCATGATGAGCAACAACCAGCTCAGCGAAGTGAAGGAAGTCGGCTGCTTCCGTCCCAACATGGTCGCCACGGGCGTGCTCAATGCAGGCGATGTGGGCTATGTCATCGCCAACGTCAAGACCACCGCCGATGTGAAGATCGGCGACACCATTACCGAGAGCAAAAACCCTGCGCCCGAGCCGCTGCCCGGCTTCAAGGAGATTCACCCGATGGTCTTCAGCGGCATCTACCCGGTGAGCAACGACGACTTCGAGGCGCTGAAGCTGGCCATGGGCAAGCTGCAAATCAACGACGCCGCCTTCTCCTACATGGCCGAAAGCAGCGCCGCCCTCGGCTTCGGCTTCCGCTGTGGCTTCCTCGGGCTGTTGCACATGGAGATCATCCAGGAGCGCCTGCGCCGCGAGTTCAACATGGACGTTATCAGCACCTACCCCAGTGTTGTCTATGAGGTAAAGTTGACCAACGGCGAAATCCTCACCATCGACAACCCCAGCTTCCTCCCTCCCGTGCAGACCATTGAGGAAATCCGCGAGCCCATGGTGAAGGTTTCCGTGATGATCCCCAACGAGTACATCGGCGATGTGATGAGTCTCGTCATGGACAAGCGCGGCCTCGTCGAGCACACCGAGACTATCGACGACAAGCGCCTCATGGTTCACAGCCTCATCCCGTTGAACGAGATCCTTGTGGACTTCAACGACAAGCTCAAAAGCATGACCCGAGGCTACGGCAGTATGGACTACGAGCACGCTGGCTACCGCGCCGACAAGCTGGTGAAGATGGACATGATGATCGCCAACGAGCCCGTCGATGCGTTCTCCTGCATCGTGCATCGTGACAAGGCCGAGAGCCGAGGCCGCCAGCTCGCCGCCAAGCTGAAGGAAGTCATCCCGCAGCAGCTCTTCGTCGTCGCCATCCAGGCCGCCATCGGCGGCAAGATCATTGCCCGCGAGTCGATCAGCGCGATGTCCAAAAACGTCACCGCCAAGTGCTATGGCGGCGACATCAGCCGCAAGCGCAAGCTGCTAGACAAGCAGAAGGAAGGCAAAAAGAAGATGAAGCAATTTGGCCGGGTCAATATCCCCCAGGAGGCATTTATCGAAGTCTTGAAGACGAACTAGCGAGGAACGGAGGGACAAGGGATAAGGAACAAGTGACAAGGGGAATACCATGAAACCAAACACATTGAATCGACTTACCAGGCACTCTGACAACCCGCCCGACGATCATCGCCTCTAACTTGGAACTCGACTCCGCCCCTTGTCACTTGTTCCTTATCCCTTGTCCCTTGTCCCTCCGGCCTGGATACTGCTTCGCCCACGACATCTTTTCCTCCCCATGTTCTTCTTCACCCCTCGCTACCTCAAGCAAGCCAAGCTCCTGCACAAAGGCCTGAGCCGATTCATCAACTACAAGCGCGACATCCTTGCCCCGGCCAAGCTCGATGAGATCGAAGGCCTGCGCCGCGAGTTGGAAGCCGCCACTAAGGCTCGCGAAAGCGATAAGCTCGAAGCCTTATCAACAAAGATCAACGACGTCTGCCAGCACGCTCTACCTGCCGAGGCACCGAATGATTTAGGCGACAACGTGGAGGTCTTCTTCGTCGCCATCGTCATCGCACTGGCCATCCGCGCCTTCATCGCGCAGCCCTTCCAGATTCCCACAGGCTCCATGCAGCCCACGCTGAATGGCATCAATGCCACCGCGACCGTGGAAGACACTTCGCCTGGTGTGATCAAGCAGACCTTCGATTTTTTCAGAGGCCGCAGCTACGTCAATGTGGTCAGCAATTATGAGGGTTTCCTTGTCAACGGCGACCCCGTCACCGAGCACCGTTTCGTCCTCTTTACCTACTGCAAGCTGCACTTCCAAGATGGCCACAACATGTGGATCTGGGCACCCAAGCGCCAGCTTGACGGTGATCTCGGGCTTTCGGGTTACCTCGGTAGGCGGATGCAAGTCGCCAAAGGCCCCGATGGCCAAGAAATACTCACCCCCGATGCTCAGCCCGTCCGCGAATCTAGCGGGGGCGGAGCCTTTGTCTCCAAAGGGCAACTGCTGGCGCGCGGCACACTCGACACAGGCGATAGCATCCTCGTGAATAAGTTCGCCTACCACTTCCGTCGGCCCGAGCGCGGCGAAGTATGGGTCTTCACCACCAAGCATATTAGAGGCATAGAACTGAGCGGCAGCTACGACCCCCGCCACGGTTCGCAGCATTACATCAAGCGCCTCGTTGGTACCCCTGGCGATCAGGTTGAAGTGAAGCCGCCCGAACTATGGATCAATGGCCAGCCCGCGCAGGAGTTTGGCATGAAGCGCGTGGCTTCAAAACAAGGCGACTACAAAGGCTACACCCACATTTACCCTAGCCAGCAGTACCCTGCGCCGATGAATGAAGTCACCCTGAAGTCCGGTGAATACATGGCCTGCGGCGACAACAGCGGCAACAGCCTCGACAGCCGCTACTGGGGCCCTGTGCCGCAGCGCAACGTCGTCGGCCCAGCGCTCTTCAGTTACTGGCCCTTCAGTTCTCACTGGGGTGTGATCAAGTAGTTGGCGAAGGTTGATGGTCTGATCCTTGCATCCCCCAAATAGGCCCATGAGCGCGACCCTCAACCCAGCCCCCTCGACGAGCCAGCAGATCGCCAAGAAGAGCAAGTCCAACCTCGCCTTCGCCCTCGCCTGCCTGCCAGCCCAGCGGCGGCGCGACATGATCTCGTTCTATGCCTTCTGCCGCATCGTCGATGACATCGCCGACGACATCGGCCCCACGCCCGAGGCTAAGAAAGCAGAACTGGCGAAATGGCGGCAAGCGGTGCTGCAAGCCCCTATTGGAGAGGATTCGAACCATCAACCCTCCCCCGACTCGGTCCTCACCGAAGTCCTGCAACTCCCCGCACGCTACAACTTCAGCCCCGAGCTGCTCGCCGAGATCATCGACGGTGTCTCCAGCGATCAAGACAAGACTCGCTACCAGACCATCGACGAGCTGCTCGCCTACTGTTATAAAGTCGCTAGCGTCGTGGGCCTCGTCAGCATCCGCATCTTTGGCCACAGCAATCCCCAGTGCCGCGAGTATGCCATCGCGCTCGGCTACGCCTTGCAGCTCACTAACATCATGCGCGATGTCGGCCAGGATGCGCACGAGTCGGGGCGCATCTACCTGCCACTCGATGAAATGGCTGTACACGGCGTCACCGAGGCGCAAATTTTTGCTGGCCAAGACAGCCCCGGCTACACCGCCCTGATGGAGCAAAACTATGCTCGCGCCCGAGGCTACTACGAGCAAGCCGCGAGCCTGCTCCCACCCGAGGACAAGCGCAGCATGATCGCCAGCGAAATGATGGCGCAAATCTACCGCGAGATTTTGGAGAAGCTGCGCCGCAACCACTACCCCAGCCTGCACCGCCGCGAGCGCCTGCACCCGCTGCGCAAAGCAAGCATCCTGGTCAGCTACATGGTGCGCGGGATGCTGAGTATGGGCCGAGCATGATCGCGCAATTCTGTGGCATCCTGGATGAGGCAAACTTTGCCGCAGTTGCCGCTAAGCAGGGCTCTTGGAGAGCTTAGCCTTGATGTGCTCCAGCAGGTATTGGCTGCCGTTTTCGACGATGTCGAGCACTTGCTCGAATCCCTCTTCGCCGTCGTAGTAGGGGTCGGGGACTTGTCTTTCACTGCGATCCTTGGCGAAGTCGCAGAACAGTTGCACCTTCTTCATCGCGGCCTCGTCGGGGGCGAATGAGGCGATGTCGCGCAGGTTTTGTTGATCCATGACGAGGATCATATCGAAGCGCTGAAAATCGAGCGGGCTCACTTGCCGGGCAAGGCTATCGAGCGAGTAGCCGCGACGCTTGGCGTGTTTGCGCATACGATCATCCGAGTGCTTGCCTATATGCCAGTCGCCCGTGCCTGCGCTGTCGATGTGGACTTGCTCGGAGAGGCCCGCGCGGTCGATCAGATGCAGCATCACAGACTCGGCACAGGGCGAGCGGCAGATGTTGCCTAGGCAGACGAAAAGAAGGTTGAAGGTGGGCATGGAATGGGGCGTGCGTTGAAGAGAAGGGGATGGATCATAGGCCCAGGCGTGGCCACACGGAAAGCTTGATTTCTGCTCGCCGCACTCGCCCAGCTAGGTTAAAACAGGCATCTATGCGTTATGCGATTTGCAATGAAACCTGGGGCGATCTGCCATTTGCCACGATGTGTGAGAGGGCTGCTGCGGCTGGCTACGAGGGGATCGAGCTGGCTCCTTTTACTCTAAAAGAAGACCCACGTGAACTCACTGAAGCCGATGCCCTGGGCCTCTGCGCCACGGCCAAATCCCATGG
The DNA here is from genome assembly GCA_031411235.1 of Verrucomicrobiota bacterium. Classification (GTDB taxonomy): domain Bacteria; phylum Verrucomicrobiota; class Verrucomicrobiia; order Verrucomicrobiales; family Verrucomicrobiaceae; genus JANOAR01. The sequence goes on from JANOAR010000086.1 coordinate 22,270, forward strand.
CCTAGAGATCCTCGGTCTGCACTGGCTTCTCACCAAGCCGGCCTGGCTACACATCACTACGCCCGATGCGCTGCTGCGTCGCGAGGCCGCACGTTTCGGCCAACAGATGGCGCGATTCTGCGCGGCGACGGGTGGTCGCATCATGGTCTGGGGCAGTCCGAAGGCGCGTAATTTATTGCCCGAATGGAGCCGTGAAGATGGCGTCGCTCGCGCTGTGGAGGTCGTGCGTGCAGTCGCCGAGGAGGCTGGCAAATACGGTGTCACCATCGCTATGGAGCCGCTGGGGCGGAAAGAGACGAACATCCTCAATACGGCTGCGGAGACCATTGAGTTCTGCAAACTCGTCGATCATCCCGCGTGCAAGTTGCACCTTGATGTGAAGGCCATGAGTGATGAGTCCAAGTCCATCCCCGACATCATTCGCGACAGCAAGGAGTGGTTCGTCCACTTCCACACCAATGACCCCAACTTGCTCGGCCCTGGCATGGGCGAGGTGAAATACGAGCCCATCATCGCGGCCCTGCGTGAGGTAGGCTACAAGGGCTGGCTGAGCACGGAGGTCTTCGACTATCGCCCTGGAGCCGACTTCATTGCCGAGCAGAGCATCAGTTATTTGAAGCGCATGATGGCAGCGTAGCCAGCGCACTTTTTACAACCTCAGTCGCTTCACCAGCGGAGCCATCCCATACGTACTGATGGCTTCGATGACGGCCCAGGGCCAACGTCTTCGCGCGGGCAGATGTTGATCATAGACGGCCATGTATTCCATCACCGGCTCGCCGCCGCGCAGCCCTTTGTAGTGGCCCACGCCTGCGCTTAAATTCAGCGGCAGATGCCGCTCGCGTGCGGCCTTGATCGGTAACACGGCGAGCCTGCGATAGAGCCCTAGCTCGCGGGGCAAGGCGGTGTCGTAGCCGATGATGGGCGAGGTGAGCACGCCATTCAATAAACACGCCCCCTCGACGCCGACGAGTGTCCCTTTGTCATCCGCGAGTGCCGTGAATTCCATGAGTTCCTGCTGCCAAAGATGCTGCAACCACGCGGCGCTGAACTGCGGATTACACGCGGAGTATTTTTCCACGTAGAGTTGGTGGTAAAGCTGGGCGAGCCTCGGGAAATCAGCGGCGGTGAGCTGGTCGTTACGCTTCCAAATGAAGGCGTCATCATGCAGCAGGCGCAAGTCCTGGCGATACACCCGCGAGCGTTTGACCAGGGCTGAATCGGCTGGGTAATACCAGACTTGGCGACTCGGGATCAAGCGTGCGCCAGCGCTTCTTAACTCATGGATGAGTCCCGCGCTTTCGATCTCATTGAGCGAGCGAAAAATGATGGCGTGGTCGGGATACGATTTCACCAAAGTGGCGATGCTTTCAGGCACCAAGCCGATAGGCCACGCAGGCCAGGGGTTCGTCGAGAGCAGCCAGTTATTGACCATCACCACGCGATTGAACTCCGCTCGGCGCAGCCATTTGCCCAAGCCTGCAAGCAAGCCCACGGCAAGAGTTTGCAACAGCTTGCTGGGCAGCAGAGTCGTCTCCTGCGCGCCATAAGTGATGTAGTGAGTCCAGGGCGAGAGCGTGTATGAGTTGCCCCACTCGGCCTCATTCACCGTCATGGGCAACTCGCCTCGCGCGGTGTGAAGGAAGGCCAACTGCGTGTCCAGATTCGGCCCCGCGAAGGTGCTGCCGTGCTCTAGCAGAGGCGCAAACCAGCGCTGCAACTGTTCATCGTGAGGCTTGTTAAGGATGCGTATTTCAGTCTCCATTGAACTCAAAATCGTGGGTGGTAGCTGCCGCCAGCGAGAGGCCATGCCGCAGGGCAATCCAGGCAAACTCTGCTGCTGCCAGAGGCTGAGCGAGCGCGGGCCAAGGATCGTCACGACGCCATAAAACATCTCGCGAAGTGCCCGCTAGGCGCGGTATCGTAAAGAGTGTCGGCAGCAGCAACTGCGCGGGCTGCATGGGTGGTGGTAGCGGCAGTGATTGGCCAGCAAGGCAGGGCAGTAAAGACTCGCTCGTGGCTAGCAGATGGAGGCCACTGGTGAGGCGTGGATTGCACTCCAGTACGAATGTTTTGCCATCGCTGCGTTGGATAAAATCAAACGCCAACGAGCCTGTGAAGCGCAGCTTGTGAGCAAGTTGTGAGATGAACTCTGCGGCCTCGGGCAACCATGCAGGCTCGAAGGCGCACCCTGCTCCCAGCCCTGCTTTGGCTGGGCAGGTGTAACAGGTCTGCGCCCGCACTTCGCCCGCTATGGCCAACGCCCAAGTGCTGTATTCTCGCCCTTCGATGAATTCCTGCGCTAGCCAGTCCGTGGGATCGAGTGGCGGCGATGTGAATCGCGTAAGCGCTGCGAATCTGGAAAAATAAGGCTTCCAGACAAGTCGTCGGTCGGTCGGTGCCGCAGCCGCAGGCCACGACTCGGGAGCGGCCACAGGCGAGGGCAGCGAGTTCACCAGCGCTACGAAGTGCCCTTTATGATGCAGCGGCAGGAGTTCATCGAGGGGTGGAAAGAGCAGCGTGGCGACCTGGCTCAAGCTTGGGTGCTGGGCGGCAAGATAGAAGATTTCTTCACACGTCGGCCAGATGAAATCGACGCGCTCGGCTAGGGCGATGTCGGCAATGCGCGAGACAAACGCCGCACTCTCGAAGCGCGGCGATGGCACTCGATAATGTCTCGCATAGGCTCGTGAAAAACGACCCGCAGGATACCGCACCGAGTCAACGCCGATGACCTCGGCTCCCTCGCTTGCGAGTCGTCGGGCGAGCTCCAGCGTGGCCGGAGCGCGGGAGCCTGTGAGAAGGATTTTCATGGCGCGACGATGCTCTGCATAGGTTCGATCACACGGCGGATTCGGCGCATTTTTTGATCCAACGCTGGGGCTTTATACTCGATGAAACTCAGGCATGGAGTCGTAGCTCCAAGCGTCGCCGCGAGCGTTGCCATCTCACTCCTCACGCGGTTTTCATACTCGGGGTGCGAAAGCCTCACTTGCCAGCTTTCATCGGCCTGCTGCACCACCGCATACTCGGCCTCCAGGGGCAGGGCGAGCAGCAGCGCACGGCGCACGAAGTCGGGATACACGGCCACAGCACAGCCGTCGGCGCGGCGCAGTTGCAGCACCTCATCGGCACGTCCTTCGATGCGGCCTATCGTGCCGAAGACAGAGCCACAGGGGCAACCCGGCTGCTCGGGCTCAACGATGATGTCGTTCAAACGATAACGCAGGATCGGTTGCGTCGTTCGGCGGAAGTCGCTGATGATGGGCGAGTAACGAGTCTTCGCCGCATCGAGCCATTCCTTTTGCACCACGATGGCGTCCTCATTCCAGTGCAGCGAACCATGCGCACAGGTTGCCGCGAGGAAGCCTTCGGTGGCTTGGTAGAGCTGCCCGACGCGTTGCTGAAAGCCGCGCTCAATGAGGCTGCGAGTGCCCTCATCCAGCACATCGGCGACGCTGAGCAATAACTTCTGCGACTGGAGTAGCGAGGCCGCACGAGGATCTTGTGCGAGCTGCCGCAGTACGGCTGGTGGTGCTGCGAGCAGCGTCGGCGCGTGCTCGGCGAGTCGTTGCCATTGTGGCTCCAGCGGCTGCATTAAATCAAAGAACGCGAAGCTCATGCGCCGCGAGCTAATGCTGCGATACAGCGTGCTGTCGGCCCGCAAAAAAAGAGCAGCGCGATGCGGTTGCAACAGGGTGCCATGCAGCGCTCGCGCTAGCAGCGTGCCTGCCCATAGCGCTCGCTCCGCAGCATCGGCGAGGAAGAGGCCACGCGCCCCTGATGTGCCCGAGGACAAGCCCACGGTGATGCCCCGCAACGTCGGCGCGAAGTCACGGCTGCGCTCGGCTTCTTGCGCTGTTGCCCAGGCTTCATCATGCGAGATGCCGACGGTGTTCCAGTCATCGAAGCGAGCCATGAGATCGGCTTTTTCAGCGATGGGAAACGTACGCCAGTCAGCCAACGCAAGCCCCACGAAGCGCTCGCGATAAACCTTGGAACGCGGCAGTACCGCCGCGAGATGGCGCTGCATTTGCTGGTCTTGCCATGCCAGCAATGCCTCGCGAGTGCGCCAGCGATGGAAGGCTCGCCGAGCCTGCACATAGTGCCAGAGGATAGCCAAACGATGCCTCATGGTGCTGCGATGAGAGCCGCCGTTTCTGGGCAATGGCAGGGCACGATTATGACTTTGGGTCGCTGGCGATGGAGTTCATGTAACTGCCCCAGCGTGCTCGCGTAGGCGTCCCAGTCATGCAGCGCACGCGTGATGGCATGAGGCATCACCCGGCGTCGATAGGCATCGCTGAGCCAACAGGCATCGGCGGCGAGCAAAATCTCTCGCTCTCGATCATCGCGGAACCACAGCCCCATTTGCCCCGTGGCATGGCCCGGCAGGGCAAGCGCCCTGGCACTGCCGTCGCCAAACACATCGCCACCGTGGTCGATGAATTTAACCCGCTGAGCGAAATCGTCAGGCACCAATCCCGGCAGAAACCCATGCCGCACGCCGCTGAAGCCGCGCAGCGATTGCACCGCACGCCATGCCGTTTCCGAGCAATAAAATGTCGCCTGGGGAAAGTCGCGCAACCCGGCGATATGGTCGCCATGGAAGTGCGAGACGAAGATGTGCCGCACATCCGCCGCTGCAATCCCACGCGCCGCGAGCTGTGCCACGAGGCTACCCAGTGGCGAGAGTTTTACAGGCGTCACGAGCCCATAGAGGATGCCGGGCCAGCGTTTCGTCTCGTCGAGAAATCGCGGCGCATAGCTCGTGTCGAAGAGTACGACCCCCAGCCTAGGATGCCGCAGCAGCACCGCTGTAGCTTGGAAGGTGACACGCTTAAACCACGAGCCACCTTGGATGACGGCACCCTCGGGCGCTGTGGTGTAGCCCGCGCTGAGCACTTCCCATCGCATAGGCGTAGTCGGCGGCGGCAGGGTATCGAGCAGTGTCATCGCGCTGTCAGTAGCGGGGAGGCTTCGTTCTTCCAACAACATATTTGGGCCAATAGAAACGCGGTGACGCCTAGCCTTCGGACTTGCCCGGGCTTGCTTGCCTTGCTTCTATCGAAGTATGATCCAACCCTGCTACCTTGTCGGTATCACCGGCCGTCGTCACCTCAGCCAACCCGAAGCCATTCGCGAAGTCATCGTTGGAGTTTTGTAAGCCCGAATGCGGCCCTGGGCACATCGTTACGGCTTCGCCTTGATGATGTCGCTATCGGCGAGCCACTCGCGGAAGCGGAGGGGCCAGGCACCCACTGCGGTGGTGGTGCCTTCGCGGTAGCCGAAGCCGTGGTTAGCATTGGAGAAAATGTGCAACTCGGCTTTCACGCCAGCGGCTTTGTATTTCAAGTAGAGGCTGGCCATGCCCTCGGCGATGTCGGGGCGGTCGCCGTAGCCGCAGGCGATGAAGACAGGGGGCATACCTTTCTCGGCGCTGAAGAGGTTCGATGTGCCGGGGTAGATGAGGGCTTGGAAGTCGGGGCGGCTGCTGGTGCGCTCGATGGGGTCGGTGGCATCGGCTTGGCCGGGGTCGCTCTTCATGGCGGCGAAGGCGGCGAGTTCGCCTCCGGCAGAGAAGCCCATGATGCCGATGCGTTGGGGGTCGAGGCCCCACTCGGTGCTGCGACTGCGTACGGTGCGCAGGGCGCGGCGTGTGTCGGCCATGGCGTGATCTTGGATGGTGTAAGTGGAGCCTGGCTCGCGGGCGAGGCGATACTTGAGCACAAAGGCGGCGATGCCGTGGTCGCGCAGCCACTCCGCGAGGGCGTAGCCTTCATGGCCGAGGCAGAGCTTGGAATGACCGCCGCCGGGAGCGATGATGACGGCGACGCCTGTGGCGAGGTCGGCGCTGGGTAGGTAGGGCGTGATGCTGGGGTTGTGGATGTTGCAGAGATTGCTGCCGTCGAGCTTCTCGGGCTCGGTGACGCGGGCCTCAGAGCCTGGGGCTCCAGCGGGCCAGAGTGGGAGGGCTCGGGGTGTGGGATCGGCGGCGAAGGCGAGGAGGGGAAAGGCTAGGGTGAGGAGGAGGCGCATGGGAAGGGATGAGTTATGAGTTATGAATGATGAAGGGGATGGTTGGCTTGCTATGGTCGGGGAACTTCGATGGCTTCACACTGTTCGCGCCAGCCGGGGAATCGCCAGTTGTTGGGGAAGCCGCTGCAATGATGGGGTTTCACGGCTTGGATGGTGCAGTGGTTGATGCCCTCGAGAAAGACGCATTCGCCGTTGGGCTTGTCGATGATGGAGAGTCCATCGCGTTTGTGGTTTACCCTGGTGTAGCGCTCGATGAAGGCACTCTCGGTGACGCCGATGTACTCGGAGATAGCGGTGATGTCGGTGGCCGAGACGTGGACATCACCAGGCCAGCGGCAGCAGTTGCCACAGCGCTGGCAGAGGTAGTAGGGATCGGCGGGCATGAGGGAAGGGCGGGCCTACTAGTGCGTGCTGGAGGCCGATGGCAATCACTCGCTGAATGCAAATAGATGCTTGTCCGTGCGCAGGTAGATGACGCCGTCGGCAATGGCTGGCGTGGCGAAGACGGGTGCTTTGAGGTCGTTGCGGGCGAGGACGTTGAGTGTGTCGCTCGTGGCATCGAGCACGACGACGATGCCGCGCTGCGAGGTGATGTAAATGCGGCCAGCGGCGGTGACGGCAGAGCTGTAGTAGTCGCCGGAGACTTCGACGCGCTCGGCCTGGAAGATGGGGCTGCCGCTGCGAACGTCATAGCAGGAGGCTAGGCCGCCGCTCTTCATCGTGAAGACGCGACCCTGTGCGACGATGGGCGATGAGACATACGGCAGGTGCTTGCCTACCTGCCAGACGACATGGGTGTCGGTGATGTCGCCGCTGCCGCCGGGCTTGATGGCGAAGAGCTGATTCACCGCCTGCGCAAACATGCTGCGCATGACTTCATACTCGTCCTTGGTGACGTGCCCATCTTTGTTGGCATCTATCTGTGAGTAGCGATCCTTCACCTTGCCTGTGGGGAATTCTGCCAGCGTCAAGCGGCTGTCTTTGTCGGTATCATTGGCGGCGGCGAAGCTCTCGAACGGCTCCATCTCGACGCGATCATCTTCATCGCCACCGACGTTCCAGCTTGAGACGAGGAGGAGGCCGTCTGCGACCACTGGGCTAGCGTTCGACACGCGTGCTGTGCCGCGTGCCGACCAGCGTTGTTTGCCATCCTTCAAGTCATAGCTGCGCACCCACAATGAACCTGCCACGACGAGTTCTCCCATGCCGTCATGCTTCCACACGATGGGAGTCGAGAATCCACGGCGAAACTCACCGCGATCCACACGCCATACTTCCTCGCCAGTGCGGGCATCCAGCGCGATCATGTAGCTGCCGATGTCCTGATCCGCGACGATGATCACCTTGCCATTGGCGATGATGGGCGACGCGCTGGTGCCAAACTCGACCACTGGCACTGGCAGTGGCTTTTGCCATAGCACCTTTCCAGCCCAATCATAAGCCAGCACGCCGAACGAACCAAAGTAGGCATACACGCGCTCCCCATCAGTGCAGGGTGTCGGGGTGGCCGGGCTGCCGATGCGATGCGCCCCTTCGATTTTCTCGGCTGGGGCTGCTGCCCGCCAGACTTCGCGGCCATCGGCGCGGTTGAGGCAAAAGGTGATGAGTTTTCCGCCATCGAGTCCCGTGAGTACGATCTTGTCGTCCCAGAGACAGGGCGATGAATGACCGCTCGGCACCTCCGCCTTCCAGCGCACATTTTTCTCAGCAGAGAATTCTAGCGGCGGTGTTCCACTCCCGATTCCAAGGCCACCCTCACCGCGAAATTGCGGCCAGTTGGAGTTCGCGAAACAGGGGGTAGCAAAAAGTGCGAGGAAGAGGTGTAGCGGCTTCATGTCGGGGAGGGATGTGATTACTTCACGCTGCCGAGTTCTTCGATCTTCACCTCGTCGAGTTTATACTCACCGGGATGCTGGAGGAAGATGGTGAAGCTGATGGTCTTTGTTTCTTCAGGCGTGAGAATGAAGTGCGGGAAGGTGTGCCATGCTTTGACGTGCTCGTGTGCGCCGACGCCGCTCCAGTGATTGCGCGTGAGGGCCTTGTTCTTCGCATCGCGGAAGATGACTCGGGTGCGTGGGGCGATGGGTGGCTCGCCGCGTGTGGTAGCGTCGGCATCATCGGTGGTGGTGACTTGGATGGGGGAGGGATCGTTCCAATGCGCGAGCATGATGCGGTAGCTGGTGCTGGGCTTGACCTCGACGGTGTAGCTGAGGGATCCCGTGCTGCCTTCTACGATGTGGATGTGCTGCTGCCCGTCTTTGATCTCGCGGGTGGCGCTACCTGTCGCCGTCCAGCGCTCTTTGCCGAAGCTGCGCACCACGGATTTACCCGTGAGCAAACTGTGCGCAAGCTGAGCGAGTGGGCCGTTGGGAGCAATGGCTTGCGCTTCGGCGGCATCACCGAGGTCAAGATTGGCACAGAGACTTGGCGCGTAGCTTTCGAGTCGGTCACGCACGGCTTGGCGCTGCTGGATGAGAGCGAGCAAAGTCTTCGCATCCTCGGCGCTGCTCTGCGCATCGGATTCTAATTTCGCAGCGACGAACATGCCGCGCACGGTGGTGATGAGCAGTTCGTGTTGATCCATGAGTCGCTGCAAACGTGCCTTCTCATCGGCATTGAGTTCGCTGGCTGCTGCGGTGTCGATGAGCTTCGTCGCAGCGTCGAGCACGGGTTCATAGGCGGAGAGAATATAGGCCTGTGAGCCGAGGCCGGGATGTTTTCTCAATGCAATGCGAATGGCGGCGATGCTGGTGTCGAGCGGTGAGGACTTGGCTTTGGCTAGGCGAGACTCCAGCAAGCCATAGTAGGCCTGAACCTGCGGCGCGGCTTTGCCATAGAGTGCGCGGTAGTAGTTCGTGGCGAGCGCGTTTGTATCGGCATCGGCATCCCACATGAGTCGCGCCATGAGTAGGTGCCCCGCGCCGAGTTGTTCATAGCTCTGTCCCATGTAGAGATAGCCGCCCTCCATGCCGATTTTGACTTCGGCGCGGAGGCGCTCCACGAGATGCTGCGTCATGGGCGCGATGAGATTGAGTGATGAATCCGGCGAGTAGTAGATGTCATACTTCGCGAGATGCTTCGCTCCCGCCCGCCACTGCTGCTCCATCGCGTGTTCCTCGGGCCAGCCGATGCCTTGATGAAAGGCGGTGTTGGTGGCGTGGACGAGGTAGAGATTCGGGTGCGGCTTCACGTTTACGGGCGGCTCGCGGTAGAAGCTGTATGCGTAGGCTCCGAGCAGCTTGGTGGGATGCACCTTTACCACGCGCTCGGCGATGGCGTTGTAAAAGGTGATGAGCCTATCCGTGAGGCTCTTGCCGCCATGATCCAGTGCGAGGCACTGTGCGCAGGTGCAGAAGCCGCTGCCGTCATTCGGCGAGAGCGAGAACATGTCGCGGCTGGGCTGCGCGTTGAAGAAGTCGATGGCGGCCTTGGCGAAAACGTCGATGACCTCGACGTTCGAGGTGCAAACTTGGCCACCGTGATGCTCCATGTAGTAGGCGGTTCTGCGCTTGCCGTCGATCTCTGCAAACCACTCTGGGTGCGCTTTGCCATAGGTCTCCACGGGCATAATTTGATACCACGAATGGCTGTGCGAAACCGTGTGGCTGTGCCCAAGCCGCAACCGCCGCGCGAACATATCCTCGGCACACATTCCCTCTGGCGAGTAGGCCAGACGGCGATACGTCCATGCCGGTGCGGTGTCGATGTCGAGGTCTGGCACGAGCCCGCGTTCATGCTTTGGCACGATGGTGCCGAGCTTGTCGTGCCAGAGAAACTGGATACCCATGCAACGCTCCAAAAAATCGCACACACCACTCAGCGTGCCCGTCTGTGTGGCGCTGACGCGCTTCGGTTGCAATGAGCCTCGTGGCACATCCATGCCGACGATGTGGATGTCTGCGCCGATGGTTTTCAACCGATAGCCCTCGGGCCTGAGTCCAGCGGTGGTGACGCCTGCACGCGCTGACCATTCGTTGCTGCCTGTGAACACATGGTTGCGCCCAGCGGTTGGCTGCGTGACGAGCGGCAACTCCGTGCCTGAGGTCGCTTTGATCCAGGTGCGCAACTCGCGAGCAGCGAACATGGTCGCTGGATTTGCATCGGCGGCGCAGACGATCTCGTAGTCGCTCTGGCCACCGTCGAAGAGGATGCGTTCATGGGCGACGGCACAGGTGGCGAAGAGAAGGAATAGACTGCGAATCATGCGGGTGAATCTCAAACGTATCGTGTGGCCATGAACAATCGCCTTGAAGAGCAGCGTTGTGTTTCGACGATGCAACGCCTTCTGTTGCGCTCAAAATTACAATCACCGTCCACGGTTTAACCCCACTCCCCATGCCCATCGACCTACCGCTAGAATTAACCGTCGAAGACCTCAATGAACGCCTTGAAGGAGGCAAGCCAGCGGGCTTGCGTTTGATCGACTGCCGAGAGCTGGATGAGTGGCACATCTGCCATCTCGAAGGAGCCGAGCTGCTGCCGCTGAGTCACTTTATGGAAGAGGTGAAACTCAAGCTGACGGATCCAAGTCAGGAGATTTTGGTTTATTGCCACCATGGCATGAGATCCATGCGAGCAACGCAATGGCTGCGGCAGCAGGGGTATGCGAAGGCCCAAAGTGTGGCGGGCGGTATCGAGGCGTGGGCGGAACGGATCGAGCCGACCATGGCGAGGTACTGAGACCTGAGCGCCAAGTTAGGCTACAGTCGCAGGCCATGAAAAATTTGCCCATAGAGCTTTGCAAACCGGACGTTTGTCCGAAGTGTGGCGGCACTGATTTGCGGCGCATTATTTATGGACGCCCGACTGCGGAGTCCATGCAGCGGCTCGAGCGTGGCGAGGTGTGCTTGGGTGGTTGCTTTATCCAGCCTTGGCTGCCGGATTGGCGCTGCCATTCCTGTCGGCACGAGTGGTTCGTTGCCGACGATCCCGGCAAGCAGGAGTTGGAGAGATTGTTGCAGAGCATTATTGAGAGAGCAGATGCACAACGAAAACCGACAGTCTAACATTGCTGTAGCGAACCCAGCCATCGAGATCCTGTTGCAATCCACGCCTCCCGCAGGCTGGATCGCTGAGCTTGGATCTTTAGCAAACCTACTTCGAGAAGGTTGTTTCTCGCCTTCCTCATTGTCTCCTCGCCTCACTGTTTTAGAGTTCGGACTATGGAAACGGGGCTCAAGGTCATCATGGCGGGCGATCAATTCGGTGCGGCTGCGGGCAGCATCGTCGCGCTGGAGAGTGGGCTATCGCTGGAGGAACTGGAGCATGGATTGGACTGGGTGCGCTGGCTGTTGCAGAGCGTGCGGCAGCGTTGCGAGGGAATTTGTTTTTGCCCCAGTAGCAGCCAAGTCGGTACCGTGCATGGCGAGTGGCGGGTGTTTGTGCGAGATCGTTTTGAACCTGGGCATGGCCCTATGCTACGCCATGCTGCGGGACTCGCAGCGACCAGCGGTGTCACGGCTCTGGCTGAGCTGGCGAGGACGTGGTCGAGGCAGCTCACGCCACGAGAGAAATTGACCTCCACAGAGGCGGGCCTGACGCTGCTGCGGGCCACACAGGGGGCTAAGTATCAAGGTGCCTTGGGGCGTTACCGAGTGCTGGTAGATGAGGGGAATGCCATCGCGGATTGTTTTATCATTTGGGCGCTGGTGGGGCAGCTTTTTCAGCTCACGCCGATCAACCTTTTGGCCGAGGCGATGCGCCTGGAATGGGAGCTGGGCGTGCGCGATCTCGACATCATGCCCGAGCCCCATGGGGAGTATTCTATCGCTAGCGCGGTGACGCGTATGGCTCGCGGGCATAACCATGAACCCAGGGTGCTGACGAGAGAGCGCAGGGTGGGGTGAGTCGTGTTTGAGCATGTTTTGCCGCTGCGAATTCTAGCGTCGCTCTGTCACCCGAGCCTGCTCACTTTGCGCCAACTCGACGCGGTCTGAGGTGCGCTACGGGTTATACCCCATTGCCTGCCAAAGACCGAAACACAAGGCTAGCAGTGCCTATTGGGCATTGCTCGATAGCGTGGCATGATCCTCGCAAGTGTTTCCCCTCAACCACACCTTATGAATCCCGAAAAATACACCATCAAGACCCAGGAGGCGCTCAATGCCGCGCAGACCATCGCCACGCGCCTGGGCAACAGCGAGCTGCGGCCCGCGCATCTTTTCCTCGCGGCCATCGAGCAGGAGAGCGGCATCGCCAAGCCCTTGCTGGAAAAGACGGGCGCAAATGTGGCGACGCTGAAAGCCGCTGTGGAAGCCTTTCTCGCCCGGCAACCCAGCGTCAGCGGCAGCAGCCAGATGCACGTTTCCAATCAACTACGCGAGGTCTTCGCCGAGGCCGAAAAGCAGCAGGCGGCGATGAAGGACGACTACCTCAGCGTGGAGCATCTGCTGCTCGCGCTGCTCAAATCGAGGAACGAACTGGACGAACTCTTCAAGCTCCAGGGCATCACATATGATGCGGTGAAGAAAGCCCTCGCCGCCGTACGCGGTGCGCAGCGCGTGACCGATCAAGACCCCGAGGGCAAGTACCAGACGCTGGAGAAATACGGCACCGATCTCACCGCCCGAGCACGCGCGGGGAAGATCGACCCCGTGATCGGGCGCGATGAAGAAATCCGTCGCGTGATGCAGGTGCTCAGCCGCCGCAGCAAGAACAACCCGGTGCTCATCGGCGAGCCCGGCGTGGGCAAGACCGCCATCGCCGAAGGCCTCGCGCGACGGATCGTCGCAGGCGACGTGCCAGATTCGCTGAAGGGCAAAAAACTCATCAGCATGGACATCAGCGCGATGATCGCAGGCGCGAAGTTCCGTGGCGAATTCGAGGAGCGACTGAAGGCATTTTTGAAGGAAGTCACGTCGAGCGACGGCCAGATCATCCTCTTCATCGACGAGCTGCACACCATCGTCGGCGCGGGCAAGAGTGAAGGCGCAATGGACGCAGGCAACATGCTGAAGCCCCAGCTCGCGCGCGGCGAACTGCGCTGCATCGGCGCGACCACGCTGGATGAGTATCGCAAGCACATCGAAAAAGACCCCGCGCTGGAGCGGCGCTTCCAACCCGTGCTCGTTGGCGAACCCAGCGTGGAAGACACCATCGCTATTCTTCGCGGGCTGAAGGAGCGCTACGAGGTGCATCACGGCGTGCGCATTCAAGATAACGCCATCATTGCCGCTGCGACGCTGAGCAACCGCTACATCACCGACCGCTTTTTGCCCGATAAAGCCATCGACCTCGTGGATGAAGCCGCGAGCCGCATCAAGATCGAACTCGACTCCATGCCCACCGAGATCGACGTCATCGAGCGTGCCATCATGCAGGGTGAGATGGAGCGCCAGGCCTTGAAACGCGAGACCGATCCCGCCTCTCGTGAGCGTGTCGCCAAGCTTGAAAAAGACATCGCCGACAACAAGGAAAAGAGCGGTGCGCTGAAGGCTCAATGGCTGAAGGAAAAGGAGTCCGTGCAAGCCAGCCGCAAGGTCAAAGAAGACATCGACAAGCTGCGCACCGAGCAGGAACAAGCGCAGCGCAAAGGCGACTTCGCCCGTGCCGGGCAGATCCAGTACGGAGAGATTCCCGAGCTGGAAAAGCGCCTCGCCGCCACATCCGCTGCGCACGCCACCGCTGGCGTGACACAGCACCAGCTTCTCCGCGAAGAAGTCACCGAGGAAGACATCGCCCGCGTTGTCGCCGCGTGGACGGGCATTCCCGTGAGCCGCTTGCAAGAAGGCGAGCGCGCCAAGTTGGTGAAGATGGAAGAGCGTCTCGGGGCTCGTGTCATCGGCCAGCGCGAGGCCATCACCGCCGTCAGCAACGCCGTGCGTCGTGCGCGTGCTGGCATCCAGGATGAGAACCGGCCCATCGGCAGCTTCCTCTTCCTCGGCCCCACTGGCGTGGGCAAAACCGAGCTGTGCAAAGCACTCGCCGAGTTCCTTTTCGACGACGAAGGCGCGATGACGCGCATCGACATGAGCGAGTACATGGAGAAGCACAGCGTCTCGCGTTTAATCGGCGCGCCTCCTGGCTACGTCGGCTACGAGGAAGGTGGCCAGCTCACCGAAGCCGTGCGTCGCAAGCCTTACAGCGTGGTTCTTTTTGACGAGGTTGAAAAGGCCCATCCCGATGTCTTCAACGCCCTGCTGCAAGTGCTCGACGATGGCCGCATCACCGATGGCCAAGGCCGCACCGTGGACTTCAAGAACACCGTGCTGATCATGACCAGCAACATCGGCAGTGCCACCAGCGCCGCGTCTTTGTCAGGCATCACCAACGCCTACGACATCGAGAACCGCGAGCAGCGCGAGGCCCACATCCTCGCCTCGCTTCGCCAGCATTTCCGCCCCGAGTTCATCAACCGCATCGACGAGATCGTCATCTTCGACCGCCTCAACGCGGACCAACTTGATGCCATCGTGAAGATCCAATTGCAGCGCGTCATTGCGCGCCTGGCCCAGCAAAACATCACCCTCGGCGTCACCGATGAAGTCACCCGCCACATCGCCGATGTCGGATTCGACCCCGTGTATGGCGCGCGTCCGCTGAAGCGTGCGATCCAGCGCCAGTTACTCGATCCGCTGTCGATGGCGGTGCTGGAAGGCGAGTTCAAGGAGGGCGATAAAATCACCACGCGCCTGCTCGGTGATAAGGTCACATTTGATCGAGCATAAGGTACAAAAAAGCGCACTCAGGATCACTCCTGAGTGCGCTTATGGATTTCAAATCGAAGGCAGCGGACAAGTCGCCAGCAGCGTGATTAGAACTTGAAGCGCATACCGGCTTGGATGGAGGTAGCGTCTTCTGTGTAAAGGCCAGTCACGCCGAGATCGACGTTAGGGCACACTTCATAGTAGGCGCTGACGAAACCACCCCACTGGTTGTTGTCGTCGTAGCAATAGAGCTTCGCGCCAGCGTGCAACTCCAAGCAGCCGAACTTGGCGCGCAAGTGAGGACGAGCGTAGAAGATGGTTTCGGATTCGTCGAATTGCGCACCTGCTTCGAGCACGATATCGATGTTCTCAGCGATAGGTGTGAAGAAACCAGCGCCAGCGGTGTAGCCCCAGATGTCGTCGCCATCCAACTCGAGC
The DNA here is from genome assembly GCA_031411235.1 of Verrucomicrobiota bacterium. GTDB lineage: Bacteria > Verrucomicrobiota > Verrucomicrobiia > Verrucomicrobiales > Verrucomicrobiaceae > JANOAR01. The sequence continues at coordinate 37,392 of JANOAR010000086.1, forward strand.
ACGGATGCCGTGCCTGTGACATAAATGTGGGCGAAGGGCGAGTAGGTCAGTTCCAGGTTGGCACCATCAAGATCCTCACCTTCATCGGCCCAGATGTGGACGTAGTCGGCTTCGACAGTGTTGTAGGCGATGCCACCGGGGCAAGCCACGGGAGGAGCCATAGGAGCGACTGCTTTGCTGGACTTGCCAGAAGTACCAGCGGTAGCCGTGGAGACAGCAGCGATTGCCAGGAGGCAACTGATTGCGAGTGATTTGATCATGTTTGTTGGTTCGGTTTGGTTGTTGTTTGAGCATCAAGATGAGCCGCAGAAACATCTGCGAACCACCGCGCCTTCACACTGTAGCCAGTATAAAGATTTGAAAATCTAACAACCCACACCTAGCAAATCAAACATCTTTTCATCGCTCATCCCCTATCCTGGGAGTGGCCTCGCGACTAGCCTTCCCTCGCTCCCACGATTTTGGGCTCACTTGCACAGCCTTCGATTCCTCGGTTGCTTCCCTCATTATCTTTGCCTTCATTGCGACCCCTTATGAGCAAAATAAAGATATTGGTGACGGGTAGCAAAGGCCGCATGGGCCAAGCCGTCATACGTGCCACCGAAGCCGACACCGACACCGTCGTAGGAGCCACCATCGACCTCGGCGACTCCCTCGCCGACGCCCTCGCCCAGTGCGACGCCGTCATCGACTTCACCACCCACCACTTCAGCACTGAGCTAGTCAGCGCCTGCATCCAGCAGCAAAAACCCCTCATCATGGGCACCACTGGCCACACCGCCGAAGAACTCGCCCGCCTCCGCGCCGCCAGCGTCACCACGCCCATCGTCCTCGCGCCCAACTTCAGCATCGGCGTCAACACCCTCTTTTACCTCACCCGCAAAGCCTGCGAAATCCTCGGTGAGGACTTCGATCTCGAAGTCGTCGAGATGCACCACAATAAAAAGACCGACTCCCCCAGTGGCACTGCCCGCCGCCTCGGCGAAATTTTAGCTGAAGCCAGCAGCCTCGACTACGGCAGCGATACCCGGCATGGCCGCGTGGGCGATGTGGGAGCGAGAACCAAGCGCGAGATCGGTATGCACGCCGTACGCGGCGGCGACGTCGTTGGCGACCACACCGTTATTTTTGCCGCCCAAGGCGAGCGAGTCGAGCTAACCCACAAAGCCAGCAGCCGCGACACCTTCGCCACCGGAGCCGTGCGAGCTGCGAAATGGCTCATGACGCAGAAGCCCGGCCTGTATGACATGCAGGACGTGCTGGGCCTGCGGTAGTCGCAGAGAGCGCACCTGGGATGATAACCGAAAAACTTGGGTGATGGTGTGGCAGGAGCGTCGGGAGGCGGGGAAGGGGGCGCTAGGGCGACGAGTGGCCAGGGGAGTTATTGATCCTAATCAGAGCACCCGCCCTCACGGGGCAAGGTTACTGGGGCTTGCCTATTTCGCCTTGGCTTCTTCTTCCTGCACGATCTGGGTCATGGGTTTGGCGTCGTCCTCGGCGGCTTGGGCGTCCATTTGGCCGCTGCTTTTCATGCGCATAGAGCGGACTTTTCTGGACATAGCTTTGCCAGTGCTGCGGATGCTGGAGCGGGAGTAACAAACATCGGCGCTGCTGTGGCGATCCATGTTCATGGCTCCGGCGGTGGCGATGGCGTCTTGGTTGGCGGCGAGGAAGATGAAGTCCCAGTTTTTTTCGTCGCGATAGAGGCGGATGAGGTCGCTGATGTGTTTGTTGGTGTAGTCAGTGGAGGCGTTTTCTTCGCCATCGGTGAAGATGGCGAGGATGACTTTGCCGGGGCGCTCGGCTTCGGGTTGGGCTTGGAGGCGGGCGTCGGTTTCTTTGATGGTGCGGCCTATGGCGTCGAGCAGGGCGGTGCTGCCGCGCGGGGTGTAGGTGGCGGCGGTGAGCTGGGGAACTTCAGCGAGGGGGAGGGCGAAGATGGGGGTTTCGTAGTGGTCGTCGAACTGCACGAGGGTGAGTCGGGCTTGGCCGGGGACGTCGAGTTGGGTCTTGATAAAGTCGTTGAAGGCGGCGACGGCGGGCTCTTGCATGGGGGCCATGGAGCCGGAGCGATCGAGGATGTAGGCGAGTTCGGTGAGGTGTGGATTCATAAGGTCGCTATCATCGCATGGGGGGTGGGACATTGGCAGGGTGACAGCCGCAGTTTTTTGAAGTATTTTCGTAAACATGGCCAAAGTATCTGCTTCCAGAAATCCACGAGCTAAGGTTTCGCACTCTCTGCCGTCCTCTCGCTCGGGGGCGAGCCGTCCGGCGCTGTGGCGGGTGATGGAGATTCACAAGATTGTGCGGTTGGGACGATTCCCTAACTGCTCGACGTTGGCGAAGGAGATCGAGGTGACGGCGAAGACGATTCAGCGGGATGTGAACTTCATGCGCGATCAGTTGGGGCTGCCGCTGGAGTATGATGCGATCCAGCGCGGCTACCACTACACGCGGGAGGTGCATGAGTTCCCGATGCTGCACCTTTCGCGCAATGATCTGGTGGCGTTGTTCCTGGCGCGTCATGCGCTGGAACCGCTGCGGGGGACTCGGCTGGAGAGGATGCTGGCGGAGAGTTTTAACAAGATCGCTGGGGCGTGCCCTGGGGAGGTGTCGATTCAGTGGCTGGAGCTGGATGAGGCGTTTTCGGTGAAGGCGTCGGGTGTGCTGCCTGCGGATGTGACGCTGTTTAGCGATGTGCTGGATGCGGTGCTGGCACGGCGCGAGGTGGCTTTTGATTACCACAAGCTGGAAGCTTCAAAACCTGAGCGTCGGACGGTGCAACCGTACCATGTGGGGCAAATAGAGCATGGCTGGTACCTGCTGGCGTATGATCCGCAGCGCAAGGCGATGCGGACGTTTGCACTGCAACGGATCACGCAGTTGCAGGTGCTGGGGGCGAAATTTAAACGAGACCCTGCCTTCAACGCGAGGGATCATTTGGGCGGCGGTTTTGGGGTGTGGAGCTATGGCGAGGATGAGCCGCAGGCCCACGAGGTGAGCATTCGTTTTGAAGGCTATGCGGCGCGGGTGGTGGCGGAGCGGCTATGGCATTCGTCGCAGGAGATCGTGTCGCTGGCGGAGGATGGCAGCGCCATTGAGTTCCAAGCAAGGCTCTCGGGGCTGGAGGAGATCACGCGTTGGGTGCTGAGCTGGGGCAGCAAGGCGCAGGTGCTGGGGCCACCAGAGCTGAAGAAGCGGGTGAGGGATGAGCTGGGGAAGATGATGGATGCTGCTGGTTGAGCGGGCGCACCCATGTCTGAAAGCTCATTGAAAATTGACCATTGGAAAATGGGGCGGGGAACCTTGGCCGATCAAGACTTGCCCGCTATTTATTGAGCACTTCGTCCAGATTCATGAGTTCGTTGCAGACCATTGTCCAGGCGGCCAGAGTGGTGGCATCGAGCTTGGGGTTGGCCTTGCTTTCTCCGACGATGAGAAGCGCGGCGGCGTCGCTGGCGTTGGTCTTGTAGTGAGCTTGTAGGTCGGTGTAGCTGGCTTGCACAATGGGCACTTCGTTGGCGCGTAGCGGGCGGCAAAGGGTGGCCTGGGCGATGTGGTCGATGATCTTATCCGGGTCATTGCCAGCGGCTAACATGGCGCGTTGGGCGAGGTTGCGCGCGGCCTCGATGAAGCCGGGGTCATTCATCGTTACCAGGGCTTGCATCGGGGTGTTGGTGCGCTCGCGGCGCACGCAAGTGACTTCGCGGTTGGGGGCGTTGAAGATGTCGAGATTGGGCGGCGGAGCCATGCGCTTCCAGAAGTTGTACACCGTGCGGCGATACAGGTTTTCGCCTTTGTCTTGCTGGTAGTCTCGCGTGTTGCCGATGCCTACTTGATCCCAGATATTGCTCGGTTGGTAGGGCTTGGTGCCGGGGCCACCCATCGTTGCGGATAAGGTGGCGCTGACGGCGAGGGCGTAATCGCGCAGCATTTCGGCATCCATGCGGAAGCGTGGGCCTCGGCTGAGCAGTTTGTTATCGCGATCCTTTTCGATCTTCTCGGGGGTAGTGGTCGCGGCCTGGCGATAGGTGGCGCTGGTGACGATGAGCTTAAAGAATCGCTTCACATCCCAGCCGCTCTCGCGGAATTCCACGGCTAGCCAATCGAGCAGTTCGGGGTGGCTCGGGGCGCTGCCCATGATGCCGAAGTCTTCGCTCGATTTGACCAGTCCTGTGCCGAAGATTTCTTGCCAGAAGCGGTTCACCGTGACGCGTGCTGTTAGCGGATTTGCGGGATCGATAAGCCATTGCGCGAGGCCGAGTCGATTGCGTGGAGCCCCAGCGAGCAGCGGTGGCAGGAAGCTGGGGGAGTTGGCTTCGACCTCTTCGCCGAGCTTGTCATAGGCTCCGCGCATGAGGATGTGGGTCATGGCTTTGCTGCCCATTTTCTCTTCTTGAATATGGGTGATGGGGCTGCGGGCTTTGATGCTATCACGCTCGGTTTCCAGCTTGGCGATGGCTTTCGATTCGGCTTGATAGGGAGCGTCGTGGGTGCCGAGGTAGTGGTCGTAGAGCGCGGTGCGTTGGGTGTCGTTGCGCTTGGCGGCGGGCACGGCGAGCAGGTTGCGCAGCGGGCCAGCGTTGTAGAGCGTCATCACCTCAGCGGCGTCGATGGGGCGGCTGTAAAGGCGGAAGTCCTGGATGCTGCCGCCGTCGAAGTAATCGCTATGGCTGCGCTGGCCGAGGCGCAACGGCGTGGTGGTGCGGATGCTGCTCGCGGGCTTGAGGTTGTTGGTATCGACCTTGAGTGGCTGGGCTTCGCCATTGACGAAGATTTGGATGCCTGCTGCGCCTTTGCCGTTGTAGGTGATGAAGACATGCTGCCATTGCTTGGGCCGCAGCACGGGTTTTTTGATCACGACTTTGATCGCATCGTTGGGCCAGTTGCTGACGATGTGGACGGCCAAGGTGTTGCCTTCTTGAAACAAGTCCCAGCCGCGATGGCCGTGCTGTGTGTCCATGCGCCCGATGATGCCGCCCGAGGCTGTGACGTTGGCGGCTTTGATCCAGGCTCCGTAGCTGAAGGCTTGGTTGTGGTCGAAGTCACCGACGTTACCGAGATCGATGGTGCTGCTAGGCTTCAATACAGGCGCGGGGCCGAGCTTGCCACCGGGTGCCCAGGTGATGGGGCCAGTGACTTTGATCGGCTGTGGCGCAGGTGGTTGGCAGGCGATGGTATCGCCTTTGCCCTCGTGCAGCGGCACGTGGATGACGCTGCCTTTGCTCGGCATGGCTTGGTCGATGGACTCGGGCTTGGCCGTGGCGGCCCAGGTGTCAAACTCCTTGGTGGCCGCTGCTTTGCGTGCATCGCGTCGCAGCGTCGCGGCGGCAATCTCGTTCGGCAGGGCGCTCCAGCGTGGTTTGTCGCTTGCGCTGGCGATGACGAGACTGGGCGAGCTATCCTTGGAGTTGCCGTCCTTGGGCGGCTGTGTGGTGTTGCGGAAAAAAGCGGCCATCGAGTAATAATCGCGCTGGGTGATGGGATCAAATTTATGATCGTGGCACTGGCTGCAATTGGTGGTGAGGCCCATGTAAACCCAGCCCAATGTTTGCACGCGATCAGCGGCATAGAGCATGAGGTTTTCCTCGTCGATGGTGCCACCTTCGTTGGTGGTGATGTTGCAGCGCTGGAAGCCTGTGGCGATGAGTTGCGAGTCGGTGCGGTGGGGCAGCAAGTCGCCTGCGATCTGCTCCAGGGTGAACTTATCGAAGGGTTGGTTGGCATTGAACGAATCAATTACCCAATCTCGATAGGGCCACATCTCGCGATAGTTATCGAAGTGCATACCGTGGGTGTCGGCGTAGCGTGCGGCATCCAGCCAGTAGCGCCCGCGATGTTCACCCCATTGCTCGGTTTTCATCAGCCGATCCACGAGTTTGTCATAGGCGTCGGGAGACGTGTCTTTGGCGAAAGCGGCGACGAGCGCAGGCGCGGGCGGTAGGCCAGTGAGATCGAGTGAAAGCCTGCGTGCGAGGTTGTGGCGATCTGCTTCGAGAGCTGGCGCGAGGCTGGTTTGTTCTAGCTTAGCGAGCACAAAGCGGTCGATGGGATTGCGCACCCACGCGGCATTTTTTACCTCGGGTAGCTTAGTGCGCTCGGGCTTGATGAAGGACCAATGCTGCTGCCACGGTGCGCCTTGTTCGATCCAGGATTTGACCCGTGTGATCTGTTCTGGTTTCAGGTCTTTGTGCTCCTTTTTCGGCGGCATCACTTCATCTTCATCCGTGCTGATGAGGCGTAGATAGAGCGGGCTGCTATCGGGCTTGCCCCGCACCACGGGCGACTCGCTTTTGGAGCCGTCCTTGGCCTCACGAGTGGCAAAAAAACCTGCCTCAGTGTCGAGTCGCAGCGAGGCCTTGCGCGATCCTGGATCGGGGCCGTGACAGTGAAAGCAGGCCTCGGCGAGGATCGGGCGAATATCGCGGTTGAACTCCACAGGCGCAGCCGTGGCGGCACTCGCAGTAAGAAGCAGAAAAGTCAGGGTTTTCATCAGTCTGGCAAAAAGTAGTGAGGGCGTAGGATACGGCCTCCATAGTCGAGTTGTATCGGCCTGCAAGATGGGTTCCGTGGGTCGTGCATTCAAATTGTCCGCAGTGGACAAGATGAGATTTATCTCGTCCGTTATTTCCCACTCATGAATACTCACTCCGCCCTCTCTCGTCGTCGTTTTGTAGGAGCTGCTGGCCTCGTTGTCGGCAGCATGATCACACGTCCGCTTTTTGGAGCCGATGCCCCGAGCAATAAGCTCAATGTCGCCCTCATCGGCGTATGGGGCCGAGGCTTGGCACATTATGACTCGCTCGCCGAGGAGAACGTCGTGGCGCTCTGCGACGTCAATGAAAAGCGCTTTCCCGATGCCTTGAAGCGCTTCCCCAATGCCACGACTTACACCGACTGGCGCAAGTGCCTGGATCACAAAGACCTCGATGCCGTCGTCATCTGCACCGCTGACCACACCCACGCCTTTGTCGCCAACTGGGCGCTGAATCGCAACCTGCATGTGTATTGTGAAAAGCCGCTGGCCATCACAGTGAATGAAGCCCGCACCGTGCGTGCGAATTGGGAGTCAAAGAAGGGCAAGCTCGCCACCCAAGTCGGGATGCAGCGCCACGCGCAGCAGAATTTCAATCGGGTGCGCGAACTCATTCGCGATGGTGCCATCGGTGATCTGAAGGCCGCCTACGCCTGGGGCAATCGGCAGATTCGCAAGCCTGGCTACCTGCCAGCGCAAGGCGAACCGCCAGCAGGCTTCAACTATGATTTGTGGCTTGGCCCAGCGCCTTTCCATCCCTACAACCCCGACTACTTTTCCGGTGGTGCTGGGGCGAACTGCTTGTCCTGGAACATGTTCTGGGACTTCGGCGCAGGGCAGATCGGCGACATGGGCAGCCACACCATGGACTTGTTATGGAATGCCGTGGATGCTGGGTTGCCGACCTCTGCCGAGGCCAAAGGTGAAGCACCAAACTCCGACGTGACGCCCGTGGAATGTGAGTCGCGCTTTGAGCATCCCGCCAATGACTGGCGCGGCCCGATCTCGGTCAGTTGGTATCAAGGCGGTGCCATGCCGCGTGCGCCCAAGCCCTTCATCGACCTGAGCAAAATCGGCCACGGAGCCATGTTCAGCGGCTCCAAAGGCTTCCTCATCTCCGACTTCGACTCGCGTATGATCGTGCCCTTCGGCGACACTGCCGACCTCACCTACTACAAGCCGCGCACCCAGGAAACCCTGCTGCCCCCTGTCGGCCACTTCCAAAAACAGTGGTTCGATGCCTGCCGTGATCCGAGCAAAAAAACCGCCTGCGACTTCGGTTACAGCGCCAACATGATCGAGCAAATGCTGCTCGGTCTAGTCGCCTACCGCATCGGCAAAAAGATCCAGTACGACGGTAAAACAGGCACCAGCCCCGACACACCCGAAGCCAATCAATTCATGGGCAAGGAGTACCGCAAAGGCTGGACGATTGATGGGTGAGCCACGGGGCTTGTTTCAGGGCAGTAGCGCCATGCGCCCCAATCTGCCCATCGCGCTCCTTCCAGGGCGCGTTGGGCCGAGGCGTTGGGCCATCACGCCTGTCCTGTGGTTGCACCACTGGTACCGGCTTGGCTCCCTTCGGGAGGCGGACGTGCAGTTATTTCATCTGCGCTTTGAATAGCTCCGCGTCGCACACAGTCTCAGGGGGGATGAAAAAAAACCTCCAACGTCTCGTCCTCACCGCCCTCATGCTCTCCCTGGGCGTCAGTTGCACCACCGCCTACGATGCCTACGGTCGTCCGCGACAGGTCGTGGAGCCAGGCGCGGCCCTCCTCGGAGCCGCAGCCGTCGGCCTGTTAGCCTATGGACTCTCCGACAATGGCCACCGCAACCATCGCTACTCAGGCTACCATGGCGGCCACCACGACCACGGCTATTCGGGCCACTATGGCGGCCACGATCGCTGCTACTACTAGGGATTCCGTCTTGGCCCCGTTGTGCGCCCATCCCAACGCTAAAGTGCGAGCATCTCTTCGAGATCCAGTTCACTCAAGCCGCTCATCATGGGCTGGGCTTCGTCCAGGGCGGCTTCGATGAGGCCGCGCTTCTGGGCTTGCAGCTTCAGTATTTTTTCCTCGACGGTGTCGCGTGTCACGAGCCGTAGGGCGGTGACGATGCGCTCCTGGCCGAAGCGATGGGCACGGTCGATGGCTTGGGCTTCCACGGCGGGATTCCACCAGGGATCCATGAGCATGACGTGATCCGCCGCCGTGAGATTGAGCCCGTAGCCACCCGCTTTGAGGCTGATGAGGAAGGCCTTGCGCTGCGGGTCTTTTTGAAAGGCATCGACCTGTGCGGTGCGATCTTGCGAGGAGCCGTCGAGGTAGCTGAAGGGGATCTTTTCCTTCTCCAGCTCGGCTCGCAGCAGGTGCAGGAATTTTACGAACTGAGAGAAGATGAGCACCTTGCCACCAGCGGCGATGATCTCGGCCAAGCGGTCTCGCCAGATGGCGATTTTGCCGCTGAGTTCATCTTCATCCAGACCCTTCAGCGCAGTCTCATTCATGCCGGTGAGGCGGAGGTCGCAGCAGGTCTGGCGCAGGCGCAGCAGCACGGTGAACATGGTCAGCTTCACCGCGCCTTTGCCAGCGCGTTTGCGTGCTTCCTTCACTTCGGCTTGGCCTTCCTCCAGCACGCGGCGATACACCTCGCTCTGCGCACGGCTGAGATCGCACCAGAGGACTTGCTCCATTTTCTCGGGCAGCTCGGGGAGGACTTCGCGCTTGGTACGACGCAGGAAATAGGGGCGCACGAGTTTGCGCAGGCGCTCGGAGACCTTGCGGGCCTCGGGCGTGGCGGTGCCGTTGGCGAGGGGTGTTTCAAAGCGATCCTTGAAGACCTCGCGACTGCCAAGATAACCGGGCATGAGGAAGTGGTAGATGCTCCAAAGGTCGCGCACGCTGTTTTCCAACGGTGTGCCGGTGAGGGCAAAGCGGCGCTCGGCCTTCACTTTGCGCAGGGCTTTGGCGGCTTCGGTATCGGGGTTACGGATGTAGCTGGCTTCGTCGATGACGAGTGCGGCGAAGGTGGTCTTCGTGAGCTGTGGGAGATCGCGCACGACGAGCTGGTAGGTGGTGAGGATGACATCGTAGCGGTGAATCTCGGCATGGCTGCGAGCGCGATCGGCACCGACCAGCGCGAGGATTTTTAATCCCGGCGCAAAGCGCTCCAACTCGCGCTCCCAGTTGCCGATGAGCGACTTGGGGCAGACGACGAGGGTGACGGCCACGCTGCCGTCGTGTGGTTCTAGCAGTCTTATCATTGCGATGGCTTGCAAGGTCTTGCCCAGGCCCATGTCATCGGCCAGCAGGCCTGCTTTGCTGCCACGCGCGGAGGCTTCCAGCCAGCGTATGCCGTGCATCTGGTAGGGGCGCAGCAGCACGGCTAGGTCGGGTAACTGCTCGCGCATCCAGTCCTCGCTCTGCCAGGTGGCGGCCTGTCCAGCTTCAAAGGTGGCATCGTCGCCGCTGAGGAGGAAGGCAGCCTTGTCGGCGCGAACCATCACGCCATCGACCTTCAATTGCCCATCGAGATCGCGCAGGGACTCCTCGAAGTCCTCGCAGGCTTCTTCGTCGAGCACATATTTTTTGCCATCGCGCCCAGTCATGCCGCGACGGCCCGAGCGGATCATTTGCAGCACCTCGGAGCGTGCGATGCTGAAGCCATCCGCCGCGACATACGCGATGTCTAGCGATAGCCAATCATGCCCCTGCCTGCGCTCGCCCGCATCGCCGTGCGCAGGCTCTAGCACCTTCGGCGAGATGCGCATGACACCACGCGTCGCGGTTCGCCAGCGCTGGCCTTCCTCAATGGTAAAAACCTTGGCCAGTCGCGGCAACTCCGAGGCATAAAACCGCGCTACTTTATCCGCGCCGTTCAGCTTCCACGTCGTACTGCTGGCGATCTCGAAGCCCGCGTCTTCGAGCCGCAACATCGCGGCTCGTTCACGATCCATGTTGCGGGCGTAGAAGCGCGAGTCCGAGTCCTCGGCCGCGAGTGGGAATGTTACGCCGCTGACCTCTCTTGGTGTGCCTGTCATGGCTAGCCAACGCAGCGGGCCGAACACCGCGCTTAGCTTGACCTCCAGTGCCTGCATGGAGCCATCAATGGCTAGCTCAAATTGGCAGGGCACGGGCAGTACATGCAGCGCCGCGAGTGCGGTGCCTTCGAGGCGGAGTTGCAGCGCTTCATCCAGTGCCGCACGATGGCCTATCAGCCAGGCGAGCGAGCGTGTGACGGCCTTGGTGCCATCGAAGAGTGCCTCTAATAGAGCACCGACTTCACCCTCGATACGAGGCAGGGGGAAAAGCGTGCGAGTCGCGGTGCAGCAGCACCAGCAGGCCTCGGCGCTGCGCAGGACGAGGCGCATGGAGTTGCTATCGAGCGCGAGCGCGACATCGTTTTTTGCCATCGCCTCCACCACCACCACGGGCAGGCGCATGGCCTCGGCTGCGACACTGAGCATTGCATCGCTCCCGGCTCCCGGCTTACCCACGAAAACCCGCGCATGGCCCGAGATCGCCGCGAGCAGTCCCGCCAAGTCATTGCGCCCCAGCATCAGTGGCATCGAGCCGGGGCGTAGGCCTTGTGTCTTTAGCCACGCGGTGAGCACCGCATCGACGAGGTCGCCTTTGCCGGGCTCGTATTTCAGGAAAACTGCCGCCTGACCTTTAAAGCTGCCGTCGAGGACGTTCTCGGGCATGAAGATGGAGAATAAACCCGGTGCTGGCGGCAAGGGAAGCGCGGGCGTCGCGCTTGTGTGGACTGATCCCTGGCTAGGCGCATACGAGCGGGATGATTGTGCTCCCTTGTCGCGCAGCACTTTTGCCTGCCCTTCGGCACCTCGCAGCACCACGAGAACGACTGCGAGCGAATGCGCACACATCAGCCCACGGCTCCGCGACGTTGGGCAGGAGCACACATTTTCCACATCGCTGCGACTCCGCGCGACGAGTCCACTCTGGTAGCGCCTGCCGCCCTCGGCCACGAGGCCTCGGTAGGCGTCGCCTTCTGCCTTCGCATCGCTTACGGCACCAGCATCCGCGAGCAGGCGAGCAGCCTTCATCGCCTGCCACCCGCCGATCTCTCCCAGCCATTTCTCGGTTATCTCCATTTCGTTGTAGCTTCCGCCGTGGCTCTGTGGTGAAGTGCGCCCCCCCAGTCAAGGAACACTATGAGGATCGTAGCAATCGCGAATCAAAAGGGTGGCGTCGGCAAAACGACGACCGCCATGAATCTCTCCGCCTGTCTCGCCGAGAAAGGCGCAAGGGTGCTGCTCATCGACCTCGACCCGCAGGCCAATGCCACCAGCGGCCTCGGCATCGCCCAGGAAGATGGCGGTAGCATGTACCCGGCGCTCGTCGGCAACATGGATCCGAGAAAACTCATCCGCAGCACCCGGCTCGACAGGCTCAGCATCATCCGCTCGCACCAAGAGCTAGCTGGCTGCGAAGTCGAGCTAGCCCAGGCTGGCAATCATCTCGTGCGCTTGCGCGAAGTGCTATCGCCACTGCGCTCTAGCGGTCACTTTGACTACGCCATCATGGATTGCCCGCCCTCGCTCGGCGTGCTGATGACGGGTGCGCTTGCGGCTGCCGACGAGTTGCTTGTGCCCATCCAGTGCGAGTACTTTGGCCTTGAAGGGCTGAGTAAAATCGTCGGCGTCGTGCAGCAAATTCGCGATTGCGGGGCCAACCCTGGGCTCGTCCTTGAAGGTATCGTCATGACCATGTACGACTCACGGGCCAACCTTGCCCAGCAAGTCGTCGCTGACGTGCGCAGCTACTTCAGCGAGATCGTGTATAACGCCATCATCCCGCGTACCATTCGCTTGGGCGAGGCTCCTAGCTTTGGAAAAAGCATCATCGAGTACGAATCCAGCGGACGCGGAGCCCAGTCCTACCGCGCCCTTGCCGAGGAATTCCTCGCTCGTCATGCCGCCACTCGCGCCGCCCAGGCAAGCGTCGCGGCTTGATAAAATCATGTTGCGCATAGTCGAGTCACCATCACCATCAGGCCCAGTGATGAGATAAGCGCCGCGAGCGATCAAAAATACTTTGAACAACTTTCAGCGTTCACCCGTCCAGCAACCCGCAACTTCATTAAATTCATGAAAAACACACTGCTTAAACTGTTCACCGTCGTCATCACCCTTTCTCTCGCTTCCTGCGCAGGTGGCCCCAATGCCCAAACTGGCACCGTCATCGGTGGCCTTGGCGGCGCAGCCGTCGGTGGCATCATCGGCAACCAAAGTGGCCGTGGCCTCGAAGGCGCACTCATCGGTGGCGGCATCGGAGCCCTGGGTGGCAATGCTGTTGGCGGTGCGCAGGATCAGCGCAACCAACAGCGCTACTACAACGGTGGCTATAACCAAGGTTACAACGGCGGCTACAACCAGGGCTACAATCGCGGCTACTAATACTCGTCGCTTGCCTCGCGAGAGGTAGGTCCAAAACTCAAGCCCCGAGCCTGCGATCCAGGTTCGGGGCTTTTTGTTGGCTTGCGCTCATTCCACCCGCTCCACGCGTACTTCGCAGATCGCTGAGCGCCCATGGTCATCGACGACTTGGAGACGCGTCGTGCCTGCCTTGGCCTGCCACAGCAGCGGCTCCTGTGGGCTGCTAGAGCCAAGGCATTGTTTGCCGACAAACCAAAAAACACGGCTCACATCCGCCGCGACATCGGCTCGCAAGGGGATCGTCTGCCTTTCACGATCCGAAGCGCTGAGCACGTAGGTACGCGCGGCTACGGGCGAGACAATGCGCGGTGAACCCACGGCACTCGCCGCCGCCTGTGCCATCGCATTCCCCTCTAGTGGCGGGGGCTCGCGACGTGGCACACCTGCCTGGCGATACAGTTCCAGCATGTCGGGTGGCCAGAATTCATACACCTCGCGCAGCAAGGCACGCTGCCCATCGTCGCGAGCCACGCGCAGATGGGTGGCTGGGTCGATGAGCACCTCGCGATGTATCTGGCACGGTGCGATGGGCGATACTCCAGGGATGAACCAGCCCTGCACTCGATGCTCGCAATGCCCCGTGGGAATCTCGCCAGACATAGCGCACAGCTCTATTTTGGAAACCCCAGCAGGCGGCGGTGCGACGTGCCTCGGCAGGTGCAACTGATCGAGCACCGCAAACAGCAGTGGGGCCGCGCTGTCTCTCGCGACGAAGGCTGCATTTCCCTTGCCGCTGAAGTTACCGATCCACACCACCAGCACATACTCGCCACGCATCCCCGCTGCCCAGGCATCGCGAAAGCCATGCGACGTGCCTGTCTTCCACGTCACCTCAGGATCGACCACACTCTCGAAGCCCGTCGGAGCGCGGAGCATTTCGCGAGTGAGGAAGCGGGCGGCGGGCGACAAGGGGCGAGTGTTGAAGGCTGAAGGTTGAAGGCGGCTGCTCTCTGCCTTGGTATTCGCCACCGTGTCCATTTTCATCTTTAAACCCGTGGGTTTGCCATCATCGGCGAGAAGGCAATATAGCCCCGCCAACTCCTCCATGCTCACCTCCGCACCGCCCAAGGGCAGCGCTAGGCCGTAGAAGGACTCTGGCTTTGGGAAGGCCACTCCAGCGCTATTTAGAAAGCCGTAGAGACCTGGGGGCGCGAGTCGTTGAGTCAGAGTCACCGCAGGGATATTGCGGCTACGGAATAGCGCGTCAGCAGCCGGGATAGGGCCTGTGAACTCGCGATCAAAATTCTCGGGATTGTAGTCGCCAAAGCTCACCCGCCCATCGCGCACCAGCGTGCGCGGATGGATCAACCCCTGATCCATCGCGAGGGCATAGACAAAAGGCTTCAGCGCCGAGCCTGGTGAGCGCCGAGCCATCACGCCATCCACTTGACCCAGGATGCTCGCATTCAAAAAGCCCGCCGAACCGACGTAGCCGAGCACCTCGCGTGTTGGTGCGTGTACGAGTAGCGCACAGGCATTGGCGATGCCCATCTCGCGACGCTGGGCCAGATAACTCGCCATCGCTTGTTCTAGCGTGTGTTGCTTCGCGAGGTCGATGGTCGATCGCTGTGTTAGACCTTGTGGCTCTTGGTTAAAAAGCCTGCGAGCCAAGTGCGGCACCTCGCGTGGCACCTCCACGTCGGGCCTCAAGGCGAAGCCAGCGTCAAGGGCATGACTGGGCAGTCCGCGCTCGGCGGCGAGGCGTTGCCAGAGTCGGTAGGCTGCTTGGTTTGCCGCCGCATTTTCACTGCCGACTTTGGGCCTGCGTCGCGTGGGGCTTTGGGGTAAAACGGCCAGCGCCACGGCTTCGCGTAGTGACAGTTCCTTCGCTGGCTTGCCGCACCACAGCACGCTCGCCGCGCCGATGCCTTCGACGTTGCCACCGTAGGGGGCGAGGTTGAAGTAGGCCTCCAGGATCGCATCTTTCGAGTAATGCCGCTCCAGTTGCAGCGCTCGCAGCATCTGCTGCAGCTTGCCTACAAACGAGCGTGTACGCAGCCCATAGCGCAACCTTGCATACTGCATGGTGATGGTCGAGCCACCGCCCTGCCGCGTGCCTGCTACGACGCCCCCGATGGCACGTAGCACCGATAGTGGATTCACCCCGAGATGGGAGCGGAAGTGCCTGTCTTCCAGGGCCAGCGTTACCTCGATCACCTCGTTGCCGACTTCGGCCAGCGGCGTGTGCAGGCGGTACTTCGAGTCCGGCGTCAGCGCGAGATGAATGAGCTTCCCCTCGCGGTCATTGAGCGTTTGGGAGAAAGGCAGGCTCATGGGGTAGAGCATCGGCTTCGGGCACAGCAGCCAAGTAAGCCCGCTAGCCATAATTCCAGCCACAAGCCCATGCCAAACCCACGGCCATAAGCGTTGCCGCAGTGGCCAGCGGAGAGTGAGTTGGTGCCAAGTCATCGAGCGCAGAGTGAATGAGCAACGCCGAGACTTTGCAAGCCCAGGCAAACCCCATTGCCGAGCCATCGTTTTATCATCGCTGATTTGTCTGGCTCACTACTTGCTTCCACCTCAGAACTGCGCAGGTAGAACCACGCACCACCCACTCTTTTCCATGCAAAGCACCTCCATCACCCCCGAAGCCTTCAAAGCCTCCATCCGCCAGCATCTCCGCCTTACCCTCGCTCGCGACATCTCCGATGCTCGTCCCCATGACTGGTTCACCGCTACCTCCATGGTCGTGCGTGATCACCTGCTCGATACCATGTGGGACACTGTGGCCACGCACCGTGCGCAGAACGTGCGTCGCATTCACTACCTCTCCCTGGAGTATCTCATGGGTCGCCTCCTGGAGAACAACCTGCGCAACACCGACCTCTACGCACCTGCGAAGGCGGCGCTCGCCGACCTCGGCCAGGATCTCGATGCCATCCTCAATGAAGAGCCCGACATGGGCCTTGGTAACGGCGGCCTGGGGCGACTCGCCGCGTGTTTCCTCGATTCTTTTTCGACGCTAGAATTGCCCGCCATCGGCTATGGCATTCACTACGAGTTCGGCCTTTTCCGCCAATCCTTCGTCGATGGCCGCCAGATGGAGCATCCCGATTCCTGGATGCACGAGGGGAGCCCCTGGAAAATCGTTCGCCCCGAATACAAGGTCTTAGTGCAGCTCTATGGCCGGGTGGTGCAAAAGTTTGATGACCTGGGCAATGCACGCTCCGAGTGGATCGATACACGGCCCATCATCGGCCTGCCCTGGGATGTGCCCATCGCTGGTTTCCGCTCCGCGACGGTGAACTCCCTGCGCCTCTGGCAAGCCCATGCCACCGACGATTTCAATTTCCAAATATTCAACGCTGGTGGCTACGTCGAAGCCATCCAGGAGAAAGCCAAAGCCGAGACCATCTCCAAGGTTTTGTATCCCAACGACAGCACCGAGAGCGGTAAGGAACTGCGCCTCGTGCAGCAGTACTTCTTTGTTGCTTGCTCGCTTGCCGACATCGTGCGCCGCTATCAGCGCAACAATGCCACCTGGGATGCCTTCCCCGATAAATGTGCCATCCAGCTCAATGATACGCATCCCGCCGTCGCCATTCCCGAGCTGATGCGCCTCTTCCTCGATGTCCATGACATGACCTGGGAGCGAGCCTGGGGCATCGTGCAAAAAGTCTTCAGCTACACCAACCACACCCTGCTGCCTGAGGCGCTAGAAACTTGGAGTGTGCCCCTCTTTGGCCGCGTGCTGCCACGGCATTTGGAGATCATTTATCAGATCAATAATCTCTTCCTCGCCAATGAAGTCGAAGCCCTCTGGCCCGGCGACGATGAGAAAAAACGCAACCTCTCCATCATCGAAGAGCGCGGCAACAAAGCCGTGCGCATGGCCCACCTCAGCGTCCTCGGCAGCCATCACACCAACGGCGTCGCAGCCCTGCACACCCGCCTGCTTAAAGAAAAACTCTTCGCCGACTTCAACGCACTCTACCCCGAGCGTTTTCTCAACCTCACCAACGGCGTCACCTTCCGCCGCTGGCTCACCGTTTGTAATCCCCAACTAGCCGCCCTCATCACCGAGGCCATCGGTGGTGACTGGTTGCAAGACGCGAGTAAACTTCGGGCACTCGATGTCTTTGCGACCGATACCGCCTTCCAAGAGCGCTTTCGCGCCATCAAGCACCAGCACAAGGTCGAACTCGCTGCCATCATCAAGAAAACCTGCGACATTGTCGTCAGTCCCGACGCCATCTTTGATGTGCAAATCAAGCGCCTGCATGAGTACAAGCGCCAGCACCTCAATCTCCTGCACATCCTCGGCCTCTATCGTCGCTTGTTACAAAACCCCGACGCCGACATCCATCCGCGCGTCTTCATCTTTGGAGCCAAGGCCGCGCCGGGCTACTTCCTGGCTAAAAATATCATCCACGCCATCAACGCCGTCGGCGAAAAAATCAACAACGACCCCCGCATCAAGGATCGCTTGAAGGTCGTCTTCTTGCCCAACTACGGCGTCACCCTCGCCGAGCGCATCATCCCCGCCGCAGATGTTTCCGAGCAGATCAGCACCGCTGGAAAGGAAGCCAGCGGCACGGGTAACATGAAGCTCGCCCTCAACGGTGCCCTCACCATCGGCACCCTCGATGGAGCCAATGTCGAGATCCTCGAAGAGGTCGGCGACGACAACATCTTCATCTGCGGTCTCACCGTCGAAGAGGTCGAAGCCCTCACCACACGCGGCTACAACCCGTGGGAATATTACTGGGCCAATGAAGAACTGCGTGCTGTCATCGACTGGCTCGCCAGCGACTTCTTCACGGGCAACGCCGACGACTTCAAGCCTATCCGCGATAGCCTCATGGAGCATGGCGATCCCTATCTCGTTCTCGCCGATTACCAAAGTTACAGCGACGCCCAGACGAAGCTCGATGCTGCCTATCGCAACCGTGCCCTCTGGACGGCAATGGCGATACGCAATACCGCTAGAGTCGGTAAATTCAGCAGCGACCGCACCATTCAAGAGTACGCCGATAAGGTCTGGAACCTGCCCAGCGTGCGGGTGACGGGCAGTGTTTAAAGCGGCACCGTGTAGTGATCGGAGCCCCGCGCTCCGGTCGCTTAAAACAGCGACAGCGGATTCACTCGCGTTTTGAGCGGCAGCGTGACGCGCTGGCCGTTCAAACGTTGTGACTCAAAGATGGCGCTGATCATCTCGATGGTCGTGCGAGCCTCCTGAACACCGCATAGCGGCTCGCGGCCATCACTTATGGCAGCGAGCAAATCGCGTGCAGCGACAACGTGGGAACTGAGTTCCTCGCCCAGCTTTGCGATGGGCTCCGGCTTGCCTACGCCAGCGGTGGTGATGGGCACCCAGATGTGCTCAGGCTTGGCGGGGTTAAAGGGGCTGCCTGCGAGCAGATGAGCCACAGGTTCCTTGTCGATGCGGAAGTCGATGATACCCTCTGTGCCGATGATTTGCAGGCCGAAGCCAGCCGTCTTGCTGCCAGCTTCTTTGACGGAATCGAAGAACAACGGCATCCTATTCGCCATCTCGAAACGCGCATGAACTTCATCCCCGGCGAGCAGCCCGATGCCTTCATCACCCTCACGTATATCGGCTTTGGTGAGGCTGTGGCCATCCTGGGCGACGAGGGCAGAGCAAGCCGCAGGCTGGCCGCCGAACATGCAGGCGAGGTTAAAAAGATGCGAGCCGAGCACCCACAGATCGAGCGAGCCGCCGCGAGTATCTTCTTTGCCACGAGCACGCATTTCCAGCACTCGGCCTATGAGGCCATCGGCGATGAGTTTTTGAATCACGGGCACCACGGGATGAAAGCGATTGCGATGCGCGACGCTGAGCCGCACGCCCTTGGCTTCACAGATGGCGACCAGTTCATCGGCCTCGACGAGCGAGCGGCAGAAGGGCTTCTCCATGTAGATGCCGCGTGCCCCAGCCGCGATGGCCGCGAGCACCATCATGTGATGTTGATCCACATGGCGCGGGCCGATGGCGACGATCTCGGGGCGGACTTCCGCGAGCATGGTGCGGTAGTCGGCATAGCCTTTTTCTACTTTGAGTTTTTTTAACTCAGCAGCCAGCCCTACGGCGTCGGCATCGGCTACGGCGACGATTTCGGTCTCGGGTACTTTGAGCCACATCGTATCGAGGCCGTGGCCGTAGTTGCCACGCCCAGTGTGGCCGATAACGGCGACGCGTGTCCTTGGGGCTTCCGCGCGGAGACTGGCGGTGGAGGCGGCGAGCGAGGCGGTGGCAGTGGTGATGAAGTGGCGGCGTTGCATGGTCGAGATGAACGCAGCGACTCGGGCGAAGCCTTCATCAGCTACGCAATCGCAGTACGCGCAAGCGCTCTCGCCCTGCACGGCCTGGGTAGGCAGCGTCGGGGATGTAATCTTCGATGACCTCGAAGTCTTCGCTGAACGTCGCATCCAGCTCAGCCAGGGGCAGAGGAAAGGGCGGGCCTTCCTCGCCAGGATCGAGGTCGGGATTGATGAACCATACGCCAATGATCAAGCCACCAGGACGCAACACACTGCGGACAGCCTCGCGATACGCGGCCCGCAGCGCTGGCGGCATGGCGCAGAAGCAGGTGTGCTCGACGACGATGTCGAAGGCTCCTTTGAACTCAGCGGGCAAGGCAAAAAGATCGCCCAGCACCCAAGTCTCTGGTGGTAGGGCAGGGTAGTTGACGCGTGCCTTTTCCAAACCTGTGGGCGCGATGTCCAGCCCAGTGACGCTGAGGCCATGCTGCACGAGCAAAGCGACATCATGCCCTGTGCCACAGCCAGGGACGAAGACGCGGCCTGTGTGCTTGTGCGTGTCGAAGTATTGGGCAAGCGCTGGCGAAGCGGTGCCGCGATCCCATTGGGTATCGCCTTGGATGTAGAGTTGATCCCAGTTCGTGTTGAGGGGCGGGTTAGCGGCTATTGATGGCATAAGTAATGTAGGAGCAAACGATCACCATGATGAGCATGGCAAAGAGAAAGATACCATCTGCAATGCGCTCAACGCGATGCATCCGTCTCAGGCTGCGCGTTCGCAGTGCCCAATAAGACAAGAGGCAGGAGGTGAGAAAGAGAAAGGCATCTGCGGCGAGAAAATCATCCGCGATGGTGTCCGCATTCCGTGCAGAAATGACAACCTGGATGATGCCAATCACCGTCAAGCACACGCCAACCATCGCAGCGGATACGGTGAAAATGTGAACGCAAATGTCCTCCTCCAAAGGCGTTCGTTTATCGGATGGTGGCATAGTGGAGGCGGTGCCGCCCGTCTCACGGCTTCTTCGCTGCTGCTGGAGCAGAGGCCGCAGCGGCAGGCTTAGCAGGTGGCGTTGCTGCTGGTTTCGCAGG
>JANOAR010000087.1:0-19096 GCA_031411235.1 Verrucomicrobiota bacterium
AAGTTATGAACGTCTGCCAAACCACCGTCATGGAGAGCGCCTGGGAGCGCGAACAGGACGTGACCGTACACGGCTGGATCTACGGGTTGCACGATGGCATCGTGCGCGACCTCGATGTCGATGTGGCCGATCCCGAAGCCATCGAAGCGACTCGCAGCAAAGCGGTAGGAAGGGTCTTTGATCGCACTGGCAGCTAGCCAGTTCTTAGCTCAAACATCGTCCTCGTTATTGAAGCGTCATCATGACGTTCGCCATCAATCCACATATAGGAACTCGTTGGAACTCATCAGCGCATGGCACAGTGCGGTGAGGCCGAGCAACTCAGGGGCGGCGTTGTCTTTTTCCACAGTGCCATTCACGCGTTCGAGCTTTGTCGGGTTGGCTTTATAATGCGCGGTCTGGGCGCGGATGAAGGCGACGGCCTCCTGCTGATCGGCCATGCTGGGGCTGCGGGCGAGGCTGATGTTCCAGGCGAGCTGCACTTGTTTTTCCAAATCGGTGCCACACTCGATGAGCACACGCTGGGCGAAATCCTGGGCGTGCTCGCGCATGTATAAATTGTTCATCAGCAGCAGGCTCTGCGGGCTCACGGTGGTGACGGGGCGCGAGGCACAGTTGGCCTCCGTCATCGCGGGCGCATCGAAGGCGGCGAAGACTTCTAGCGGCATTGAGCGGCGGGCCTGCACGTAGATGCTGCGGCGATAATCCTGGCCGTTGAGCGAGAGGTGCTTGCCCGTTTGTCGCCCGGCAGTGTCGCGGGTGTCGATGCCCATGATGATCTGGCCTTGCTCGTTGTAGGTTACGGGCACGGCAGCGCCGCCGATGCTGGCATTCAACCGACCCGACACAGCGAGCAGCGAATCGCGCAGCGTTTCAGCTTCGAGTCGCTGCACGTTCAAGCGGCTGAGCAAGCGGTTGTCCGGGTCGATGCGCTCGCGCTGGGTCTCGCGCTGCGAGGACTGCTGATAAGTCTGCGAGGTCATCATCAGGCGGTGCAGATGCTTCATGCTCCAGCCCTTTTTCATAAACTCGCTGGCGAGCCAGTCGAGCAACTCAGGGTGGCTGGGATGTTCGCCGAGCTGGCCGAAATCGTTGGGCGTGTTGACGATGCCTTTACCGAAGTGGCGCATCCAGACCTGGTTCACCAGCACCCGGGCGAGCAGTGGATGCGTGCCATCCGTGAGGGATTGGGCAAAGGCCAGCCGTCGCCCCGTGGTGGGTAGGGTAGGGGACTTCTCGGGCACTTCTATGGCCCGATGGCCCGCGAGAATGGTGAGGTCGCCGGGCTTCACTTGCTCCTTGGGCTGCTCGATGTCGCCTCGATTAAAGATGAAGGTTGCCGGGATCGCTGTGGCTGCTTTGGGCGTCTCGTCAAAAGCATGAACAAACTCTTCCAAGGGCTTCTTGGCCCGCACGGCAGTGGCTTCGGCGACCATGTTTTTGAGCGTGTCGGCGTGATGGGTTTTGTTTGTCGTATCGTAGAGGTAGAGCGAACCACCGCTCAGTTGGTTCACGCGTGGGTAGGCTTTCAGCAGCTTGGTTTGGTCGGCGGTGCGTTTCTTCAACTCAGTGCGATAGGCGGTTCGCAAAACATCGCGATCCTTGGCTTCAGCCTTGGCGAGTTCCTTTTCCAGCACCTCGGTGATGAATTCTTCCTGCTTCACCAGCCGTGCGGCGTCGAGCTTCTTCGCTTCGACTTCAATCTTTGCTCCCACCTCGCGCTGTGCATCGGTGAGCAACGATACCAGTCGGCTATTGGGCACGCGCCAGCTTTTAGTGTCGAAGCCAGGCTCAAAGATGGCGCGCAGCCGGTAGTAGTCGGCCTGCGTGATGGGGTCGTAGCGATGGTCATGGCACTGCGCGCAGCCGATGGTCAAGCCGTAGAAGGCAGTGCTCACAATTTTGATCGTGTCGGCGATAGTGGCGTTCTGGGCGGCCTTGTCATTCATCGCGCCCGTGCCATCGGCAGCCATGCGCAGGAAGCCAGTCGCGGTGATTTTTTCGATGGCATCTGGTGACAAGTTTTTGTGCGGCTGTGGCACCATCTCATCACCTGCGAGTTGCTCTCGGATGAACTGATCGAAGGGTTTGTCCGCGTTCCAGGCCTTCACCACATAGTCGCGGTACTTGTAGGCATACTTGCGCTCCAGGTCTTTGTCGGTGTAGCCATCGCTGTCCGCGTAGCCTGCTATGTCTAGCCAATGGCGGCCCCAGCGCTCGCCGTAGGCAGGAGAGTCGAGCAGGCGGTCGATCAGACTGCGGATGGCAGTTTGTGGATGCTCGATGGTATCCAACTCGAAGGCCGCGACTTCGGCTGGAGTCGGGGGCAGGCCGATGAGATCGAAGGTCGCGCGGCGGATGAAGGTAACCGCGTCGGCTGCGGGCGAGAAGGTGAGGCCGCTCTTGCTTTGCTTTTCGGCGATGAAGTCGTCGATGGGATTCGCTGCTGCCCTTGTCACTTGTGTCTTGTTCCTTGGTTCTTTCCGAATCGGCTGGAGAGCCCACCACGCCCGCTCTTCATAGGTGAAAGCATGTTCTGGCCCCAGCACCAAGGGCTCGGGGCGTGAAGTTTTCGCCCCTTGGGCAATCCATTGTTCGATGGTGGCGATCTGCTCAGGCTTCAGCTTGCCTTTGCCCTTGGGCATCTCGCCTTTGCTGACCAGCTCCAGCAAGTGGCTCTCGCCAGTCTTGCCAGGGACAATCGCGGCACCCGACTTGCCGCCTTTTAAAATGAAGCGCGTCAGCCGCACATCGAGCCCGCCCTTGGTCACGCCTTCCTCGCCGTGGCACTGGAAGCAGTTGGTCTTTAAGATCGGGCGGATGTCCTTTTCAAAGGTCAGCGAGGTTGGCTGCGACAATGCTGCGAGGCACAAGCATTGCATGGCTGAAGCAGCGACGATGAGACGCCACAAGCTAGAAGTTGATGAAGAGAGATTACACGCGGGCATGGCTGACTGGAGGCTGATGTCAGAACATTACGAAAGTGTGCGAGGCAGTCCTTCAGTGCAAAAATCTCAGCGTCCCGCCTGCGGCGCGCTGGCACCGCTTGTAAATCGAACCAGCCGACAATGCGGTAGCCCCGGAATCCCGACTGACTAAGTGAGGGCTGCGCCGACAGGGTGTAGCTTTGGGGGCTGCGTAGTGCCTGTCATGCCAAGTGCATCACAAGCGCGGTGCAGGTGGCTTGATCGGTGGCATCTGGCCGCTGATGTAGCCGTGGATGGAGCGCGGCGCTCCGACGCCGCAGCGCTGGTTAGAGACCACGACAACGAATGATCCCACGCTATCGCCACCGGGCCAATCGCGTTGACATCGAAGCAGGCGTTTCGTCATGCATTGTTACTCGCGCAAGCAGAGCGCTGCGGCCTCGGAGGGCCGCGCTCCGGTAGTGCATCACAGTCGCGGTGCAGGCGGTTTGATCGGTGCCATCTGGCCGCTGATGTAGCCATGGGCCTTGGTGTGGCGCTTGTAGATCTTGTCGCCGCACGCGATGAAGAGGTGGCTGAGGTCCTTGCCGCCAAAGCAAACGTCATGCGGCTGTTGCGGGGTGGGGAGGATGAAGTTCACGCGGCCTGCTTGGTCGAGGACTTGGATGCCGAGCGAGGTGGCGACGTAGAGCCAGCCGTTGGTGTCCACGCACATTGAACGAACACCTGGTTCTGCATTGCCGAGGGAATCGAGCAATCCAAAGGTTTGGCCGGAGATAATCGAAGGTTGTTGTTCGTCTCCAACCACTCGGTGTGATTCAATCGTGTTCACCGAGGATCTCGCAAAATATAGAGT
The DNA here is from genome assembly GCA_031411235.1 of Verrucomicrobiota bacterium. GTDB lineage: Bacteria > Verrucomicrobiota > Verrucomicrobiia > Verrucomicrobiales > Verrucomicrobiaceae > JANOAR01. The sequence goes on from JANOAR010000087.1 coordinate 3,784, forward strand.
TGTTTGGTCTGGGCTTAGAATTAGCCGTGTCGAATCTCGCCCCCGACTCTTGAGCGGTGTCTGCGGCTCCGCTGCTGGTGTTGCTTCCCAACGGGATTTCTTTGCCCACAGCATGCTTTGATCACCCCACTGAGTCACCACATAAACTTGTCCCGAATAGGCGACCGCGAAATCATCTATCAGGTCATCTGTGTTGTGCTCGTTGGAAGGACCAATGAACTGACTCGCTGATCCGTTTCGATCCAAAGTGACAACGGATGGATCGGAGGCAAGCCAGGGAAGTTTACAGTAAAGCTTGCCTTCTTTGTCGAGCGAGAGGCGCGCGAGTTCATTGAGCGGACCGCTTTTCTTCCCGTAACGAAGGGACACATTACCAGAGGAAGACAGTTGCTTGATGCCTTCATTATCTGAGTAAACAAGGGTTCCGTCGAGATCAGCCGTGATGGCGAAGGTTGGATCGTGCAAAACGCCCTGCACACCTTTGACTGAGACTTCCCACTCCCCATCCCCCACCACCTGCCCGCCGACCCACTTCGCATCGCCGCGTGGGTTCGCCTTCACGGGCTCGTCGGGGTAGCCCTTCCAGAGCCAGCGCAGCACGTCGGGGAAGATCGCGGTGGCGTGCTTCGCGTTGTGGCCGCCGGTGCCCCAGGTGTGGTTCACGTCGTAGCCGTTCCACGTCAGCGCGCGCTCCATGGTCTGGTTCGCCATCCACCAGTCGCCGCAGTAGAGGTTGTTGTCGTTCTCGCCGCTTTGCAGATACACGCGCAGGGGCTTGGGCTCGAACTTGCGCACCAGCACGGGCAACTGGTCCGCGCCGTGGATGCCGACATACGTGCCGACGCCGGTGAAGAGGCGGCGGAACTGATCGGGCCGATGCCAGCCGACCATGAAGGCGCAGATGCCGCCGCTGCTGTTGCCTGCGATGGCGCGGGCGTTCGGATCGTCGCTGAGCTTGAGCTGGTGCTTCGCTGTGATGGCGGGCAGGAACTCGTCGATGAGGAAGCGCGCGTAGCTGTCGGTAACGCTGTCATACTCATAGCTGCGGTTGTAGCGCGGCAGGGCGTTGGCGTTCGCGGCAGGCACGACGCCGGGCTTGATGAAGATGCCGATCATCGCGGGGATGTCGTGCTTCGCGATGAGGTTGTCGAAGACCGTGGGGGCCTGATAAATGACGCCGTCCTGGAACACCATGAAGGGCGCGGGCCTAGCGGCATCGAGCCCGGCGGGCAGGTAGATTTGATACTCGCGCTCGGTGCCGGGGAAGAGGCTGCCGTCCTTGGCCAGATACGTGTCCTTGAGCATCTGCCCCTTCGCCACGCCCGCCTGCGGCATGGAGTCTGGCCCCGGCTTGTAGTCGTCGGCAGCAAAGGCGCTGGCACAGAGAAGGGCGAGCAGAGCGGTGAGGGTGGGACGTTGCATGGTTAACGGTGGCGGATGGGTGAAACTAGGCGTCGGAGTTCTTCGTGGTCGGCAAAGGCGGCGGTGGCAAGGGCGTGCTTGTCTTATTCATCTTGATCAAGCGAGAGATGGCGAAGGCGATGAGGATGACCGCCACAGGAAAGCCAATGAACAAGATGGCGATGACGATCAATTCGGGGACACCGAGCGGGCCTAGAGCGAGCAGTGAATTCATAGGCTAGCAGATTGGAGAAAGCGGCCGTCGAGTGCGAGGAAAATTTCTGCCTTGTGGATTCATCAAGCTAAGCGAAAGCCTGCTCTCGTCGCTCACGTTTGCCCTGTCCTCGCTTTACTCACTCATGAAAATCATCTCCCTGCTGTCCGCCGCACTCGTCCTCGTTGTTGTCACTCTTTTCGCCCAGGAAGGGCAGGCGGTGAAGCCGCTGAAGGTGCTCATGGTCTGCGGCGGCTGCTGCCACGACTACGCGCAGCAAAAGCTCATCCTCGCCGAGGGAATCAGTGCTCGGGCGAATGTAGAATTTACCGTCGTGCATGAAGAAGGCCCCAAAGGGAAGGCTGACAAGGAGCACAAAATTAGCATTTATGAAAAGGCTGACTGGGCCGCGGGTTACGATGTGGTGCTGCACAATGAATGCTTTGGTGCGGTGATGGATGTGCCCTTCATCGAGCGCATCGCGCAGCCCCATTTCGACGGTGTGCCTGCGGTGTTGCTCCATTGCTCGGCCCACAGCTACCGCATGGCCGATACCGATGCTTGGCGTCATGTCGTCGGCCAGAAGAGCATGAGCCATGAGAAGAACCGCGACTTGTTGGTGAAGAACATCGCCCCTGAGCATCCCGTGATGAAGGGCTTCCCCCTGGAGTGGCTGGACAAGGCCGATGAACTCTACAAAAACGAAATTCTCTACCCCAACTTCGTCCCGCTCGCCAAGGCCTACGGCGAAGACACGAAAAAAGACCACAACCTCGTGTGGGTGAATACCAACGGCAAAGGCAAGGTCTTTGGCACCACCATGGGCCACAACAACAGCACCATGAGTGACCCCATCTACCTCGATCTCGTCACCCGTGGCCTGCTCTGGGCCTGTGGAAAACTGGATGCCAATGGCAAGCCGTTGCCCGGCTACGAATCGAAGCAGAAGTAGCTCATAGCTGCGCGAGTGCGGTCGAATCTTCCATGCCGCTCTAGCACCATCCAGCCAAGCAATCGCTGCGTGCTCGCAAGTAAGCCTTGCCCCCGTGCGTGTTTTCCCGGCATCCTGCACGTCACCACGCACCTCATGAAATCCAACCTCACCTTCACCCTCCTCGCGCTCGCGCTTGCCCTCCCAGTGGCAGCCGAGCAAGCCGCCACGCCCGCTGGCTTCACCCCGCTGTTCAACGGCAAAGACCTCTCCGGCTGGTACGGCTGGGGCACGCGCGATCCTGCCGAACTGACCGCCATGTCTCCCGAGGAGCAGGCCAAGTATAAAAAACAATCCGTCGAAGGCGGCGCGGTGGACAAGGCTGGCAAGTCCACCGAAGACCACATCAACGCCCATTGGAAGGTCGAGAACGACGAGATCGTCAACGACGGCAAAGGCCTCTACCTCACCACCGACAAGGACTACGGCGACTTTGAATTGCGCGTCGAATACAAAGCCCTGCCCCTCGGCGATAGCGGCATTTATCTGCGCGGTGTGCCGCAGGTGCAGATCTGGGATTCCACCCAGGGCGACCCACGGGGCCTCGGCCAGGACAAAGGTTCCGGCGGCCTCTGGAACAACCAAAAAGGCTCGCCCGGCAAAGACCCCTCCAAGGTCATGGATAAGCCACTCGGTGAGTGGAATAGCTTCAAAATCACCATGATCGGCGAGCGCGTCACCGTCGTCTTCAACGGCGAAACCGTGGTGGACAACGCGGTGCTGGAGAACTTCTTCGCCAACAAAAAAGCAGGCTACATCGCCTACGCCAAGCCCAAAGAAGGCGAGACGGCCAAGCCTGAAGAAAAGAAGCCCAACGGCTGGATGCGCGACCCCATCGCCGCCAAAGGCCCCATCCAGCTCCAGACCCACGGCAGCGAGATTCGCTGGCGCAACGTCTTCATCCGCGAAATCAGCGGCGATGAAGCCAACAAAACTCTGGCTTCGCGAGATGCCGAAGGTTTCACCGAGAACGTCAATGGCAAAGACCTCAGCAACTGGCAGGGAGCCGTGGAAAACTACGAAGTGCAGGACGGAGCCATCACCTGCAAACCCGGCAAAGGCGGCGACTTGCTGACCAAGGAAGAGTTCGAAAACGGCATCATCCGCGTCGAATTCAAGCTCCCACTCGCAGGCAACAACGGCATCGCCCTGCGCACCCCCCTCGGCGGCCACAGCGCCTCCGATGGCCTGGAACTGCAAGTCATCGACAGCGACGGCTACAACGCCAAGCAGGCCGCCGCAGGCAAAAAAGGCCTGGAGCCCTATCAGTACCACGGCTCGATCTATCACTGCGCCGGTGCCAAGCACGGCTACCTCCGCCCCGTCGGTGAGTGGAATTTCCAAGAGATCGAAGTGCAGGGCCAAAAAATCAAAGTCACCCTCAACGGCACCAAGATTCTCGATGCCGACATGGCCACCTTTGATCGCAGCCAGATCGCGCATCCGCCCAAGGGGCTGGATCATACCAAAGGCTTCATCGGCTTCGCTGGCCACAGCGACCCCGTGAGCTTCCGCAGCTTCAAGGTGAAGAAGCTTTAGTTTGATTCTGAGTGTGTGGCGACAGACCGCATGTCGCCACACGTTCATCCGCCTTCAATTCTGTAACTTTGATTTTCTCGCCCATGCTTCTCAAACCTCTCGCCTTCCTCCTCGCCATTTCGTCTAGCATCTTCGCCGCCGACTACCTCACCTTTGAAGGCAAGGACGGCCCCGGCAAAGGCAAGCATGTCGTCCTCCTCGCAGGCGATGAAGAATACCGCAGCGAAGAGGCCATGCCCATGCTCGGCAAGATCCTCAGCCAGCGCCACGGCTTCACCTGCACCGTCCTCTTCTCCGTCGATGAAGATGGCACCATTAACCCCGACAAAGGCGACAGCCTCAGCCATCCCGAGGCGCTGGATAGCGCCGATGCTATCGTGATGTCGTTGCGCTTCCGCCATTGGAATGCCGAAGCCGTCGCTAAGTTTCAAGCCGCCGTCGATCGCGGCGTACCCATCGTCGGCCTGCGCACCAGCACCCACGCTTTTAACGACAAGCCCCTCGGCAAGTTTGGCAAAAACGTCCTCGGCGAGCAATGGGTCAGTCACTGGGGCAGCCACAAGCACGAAGCCACCAAGGGCATCCTCGAAGCCGGAGCCGCAGGTGAAGCCATTCTGCACGGCGTCACGGATGTCTTCGGCACCAGCGACGTTTATGAAGCCTACCCGCCCGCCGATGCCAAGATACTCATCCGCGGCCAAGTGCTCAAAGGCATGTCCCCCACCGACGCGCCTGCCGACAGCAAAAAGAAGCGCAGCACCGATAAAGCCGAGCAAGGCATCAACGAGCCTATGATGCCTATCGCCTGGACTCGCGAAGTGCCCAATGCCGCTGGCAAGACCAACCGCATCCTCTGCACGACCATGGGGGCCGCCTCCGACCTGCCCAACGAAGGGCTGCGCCGCCTCGTCATCAATGGTGTCTTCTGGGGCCTCGGCCTAGAAGTCCCCGCCATGGCCGATGTGTCCTTCGTGGATGAGTACAACCCCAGCTTCTACGGCTTCAAAGGCTATCGCAAAGGCCTCAAAGCCGATGACCTCGCCCTTGGCAAGGTCTTGCCTAAAGTCGAAGTGCCAGTGCCGACGAAGAAGTAGTAGCCCCGCGACTCAGCGCGTTCATGAAGGAGTTCGGGGAGGGGGATTTGCATCCTTCACGCTCTCTCTTGGCAGCGTCGCTCATCTCGCTACCATGCGCCCCCATTTATGACGCTCCACGGACACCACATCATCGCCGGACAATCCATCGCCGCCACTGGCGCAACCTTTCAAGCCATCAGCCCGCTGAATAGCCAAGCCCTGGAGCCGAGTTATGGCGATGCAACCACGGCTCAGATAGATGCCGCCTTGCAAGCCGCAGACGCAGCCTTTGATGCGTTGCGAACGGCGAGTGTGGAGACGCGGGCAAAGCTGCTCGACCTCATTGGCGATAAGATGGTGGCCCTCGGCGATACCTTGCTGGAGCGCGCGCACGCTGAGACGGCGCTGCCGATGGCTCGGCTCACTGGCGAACGCGGACGTGCCGTGGGGCAGTGTCGCTTGTTCGCCCAACTCATTCGCGAGGGCACCTGGGCCGAGGCTCGCATTGACTGTGCGCAGCCAGATCGCGCACCGTTGCCGAAGCCCGATGTACGGCGCGTGATGCAGCCGCTGGGGCCTGTGGTGGTGTTTGGCGCGAGCAACTTCCCTTTCGCTATCGGCGTGGTCGGCACGGATACCGTGTGTGCTCTCGCGGCAGGTTGCAGTGTCGTGGTGAAAGGACATCCCGCACACCCTGGCACTTGCGAAATGTTAGCGGGCTGTGTCTTCGAGGCGCTGGCCGAGTTGGGCCTGCCAGCAGGAGCTTTCTCGCTCGTGCATGGCAAAGGCAACACCATGGGCGGCGACTTGGTTCGCCACCCCCTGACGACCGCTGTGGCCTTCACTGGCTCGCTGCGTGGAGGGCGGGCACTCTACGACATCGCCGTATCGCGCCCCACGCCGATCCCATTTTATGGCGAGATGGGTTCGGTGAACCCGGTCTTTGTCTTGCCTGGAGCGCTAAAAACTCGCGCCACACAGATGGCTGAAAACTATGTTGGCTCAGTGACCCTGGGCGTGGGGCAGTTCTGCACCAACCCAGCACTGGTGCTCGGCGTCGCGAGCGCAGACCTCGATACCTTTGTGCAAGCTGCTGCCGATGCAGCGGCGAAGGCAGCCCCAGCGTCGATGCTGCACGGCGGCATCTGCGCCGCCTACCATGAGGGGGCGGCGAGCATCGCAGGCACTCCAGGCGTGAGCATCGCGGGCAAGTCCAGCGCGGCTCCCCGCACCGAGGCGACGCAGGCCGAATGCCTCATCTACACCACCGACATCGTCACCCTGGAGGCCCATGAACATCTCCGCCGCGAGGTCTTCGGCCCGTGTTCTATCGTTACGAAATGCTCGACGCGCGATGAAATGCTGACCTTCGCTCGCTCGCTGGAAGGTCAGCTCACCGCCAGCATTCACGGCACGGTGGAAGACCTCGCCGAGAACGCCGACCTCGTGCGCATTCTGGAGCGCAAGGTGGGACGCATCATCTTCAACGGCTTCCCCACAGGCATCGAAGTCTGCCCGTCGATGCACCACGGCGGCCCCTATCCAGCGGCGAGCCACAGCTTCTTCACCAGCATCGGCACCGCGAGTATTTACCGTTTCGTGAGGCCTGTGTGTTACCAGAGTTTCCCCGATGACGCTCTGCCCGAACTGCTACGCAATGCCAATACACGCGGTGGCTTCCGCATCGTCGATGGCGTGACGACACAGGCTGGGGTGGCTTAATTTAGCGGCTGCGGGAGCCTGCAATTTCCTCCAATCTAGGCAACACCATGCCCACTGATTTTTCCATTCTCGGCCACAAGCTCGCCTCTCGCTGCGGCATCCTGGAACTCATGGATGACCTCGGCCAAGCCATGACCACTGACCCGACGATGCGGATGCTTGGCGGCGGTAATCCGGCGCACATCCCGGCGGTGCAAGCGATCTGGCGCGAACGGATGGCGGCGATGCTTGCAGATGGCGGAGCCTATGATCGGATGCTGGCCAACTACGATGCGCCGCGAGGCAACCCGCACTTCCTCAACGCGCTCGCGGAGTTCCTCCAGGCCGAGTGTGGCTGGGCCGTGAAGCCGGAGAATCTCGCCGTGACTCCTGGCGGGCAGACGGCGCTTTTTATGCTCTTCAACCTACTCGGTGGCCCGTCGCCATCGGGGCAAATGAAGCGCATCTTATTGCCGCTGGTGCCCGAGTACATCGGTTATGAAAACCAAGGCACTTCAGCAGATTTCTTCATCGCTTGCCGCCCGATCATAGAGCGACTGCCGGGCAACGTCTTCAAGTATCACGTCGATTTTGAAGCCGTAGCGCAGGCACTGAAACAGGGCGTCGCAGCCCTATGTATCTCGCGGCCCACGAATCCCTCGGGCAATGTGTTGAGCGATGCTGAGGTGCAACGGCTCAGTGACATGGCCAATGAGCATGGCGTGCCCTTCATCATCGACGGCGCGTATGGTTTGCCCTTTCCTGGGGCCATTTTTTCCAATGCCCAACCCCTGTGGAATGAGAACATCGTGCTCACGCTCAGTCTCTCGAAGCTCGGCCTGCCGGGCACGCGCACAGGCATCGTCGTGGCCACGCCAGAAATAGCGGCGGCCATCGCGGCGATGACGGCGGTCATTGGCTTGGCGAATACCAACATTGGCCAACAACTCGCGCTGCCACTGCTGCAAAATCGCTCGCTCGGTGCACTGAGCCGCGAGGTGATACGGCCTTTCTACGAGCAGCGTTCACAGCTTGCACAGACGGTGCTGCATGAGGCTTTTGGCCGTGCCCATGTGCCTTATGCGGTACATCGCAGCGAGGGCGCTTTCTTTCTTTGGCTCTGGTTGCCAGGGCTGCCCATCGCTACTCGAGAACTCTACCGCCGCCTGAAAGCGCGGAAGGTGCTCGTGGTGCCGGGCGAGTACTTTTTCTATGGCCTGGGTGAAGGAGGTGAAGCCTGGGAGCACCAGCGTCAGTGCTTGCGGCTGACTTTCTCTCAGGCACCCGAGATCGTGCGTGAGGGCATCGAAATCATCGCGGATGAGGTGGCGAAGTTGTAGTGACGGCGGCCTATTTCACCTCGACCTTCGTGTGAGTGACGGTGCCGGAGAGATTGTTTTCACCCTGCTCGCCCGTGAAATTCACCTTCGTTTCGAGAACCGAATGCGCCTCATTTTTGAAGGAATCCAGCAGCGTGATGCTGCTCATCCCAGCGCCTGTGATGGACTTCAGTTCCAGCGTCAGATTCACATCAGAAAATGACCCCTCGAAACGAATAACATTGCCGTCTTCGCCCGTGAGATTGGCTTCATAGATGTCCGTCGCCGCATTGTGAATGTATGACCATTTGAAGGCGCTTTTTTCGCCGTTCAGTACACGAGTGCCCTCAACGGCGAACGCATCCGCAGACACCATGCGACCCGTCCACTCCTCGGTGATGAGGACATCCTTGCCCTCCTTATTCACCAGTTTGCCCTCAGCCTTCCAACTCCCCACCAAGGCTTTGAAAAAGACGTTCTGAGCCATGTCACCTGCCGTCGCCGTGATGGCCCAGGCAAAAAAGAGGAGGGTATAAAAGCAACGATTCATGCCCCAGCGTGACACAAGCGACTGGTCAATTCTATGCCTATTTGAGGATTCGCTGCTCTTCATTACCGTTGAATTTGCTAATGCTTTGCATCCACCCCACACACCCTGCACGCCTCATCCCTCGCTACTGCTACCTTTCGGCAGTGCATGGAGCGGTAGTCGATGGCCAGCATCGAGCCCGCGAGCGATTCGCCCAGGCCAGCGAGAAGCTTAATCACCTCCATCGCCGCGATGCAGCCAGCCGTGCCAGCGACTGCGCCGAAGACAGGAAACTCGCGCTTCCACCACTTCGGAGGTTCCGGCATGAGGCAGGCGAGGCAAGCCGTCACCCCCGGCATAATGGGCATCACACTTGCGTGCAGATCATACATTGAGGCATCCATCATGGGCTTTCCTTGCCGCACACACTCGGCATTCATCAGCAGCCGCTCTTCAAATAAAGGCGCAGCGCTCAGCACCACATCTGCCTGGGCAACCAGTGCCGCGACATTGCTCTCGGTCATGTTTTCCGCCACGCCGATGACTTCAACGAGCGGGTTCAACTCGCGCAGACGGCGCACCGCAGAGTCGATGCGTGGCTTGCCCACATGGTCGGTTGTCATCAGCAACTGGCGGTTCAAATCATCCAGTCTCAAGTCGCCACTGTGTGCGATGATCAGCCTACCCACGCCTGCTGCCGCTAGCTCCATCGCCGCCGTGCCACCCACGCCTCCACAGCGCGAAATCAACACCGTGGCAGCACGCAGCTTCTCTTGTCCCGCCTTGCCAAAGCCTGGCGTCCACAGTTGCCATTCATAGCGTTGTTGCTCGGCGGAAGAGAGAGAGTCGGGCATTTCAGAGTTCGGGTTAGTTCATGAGGTCATCCATCTCGATGACTCGCGTCGCCAGCGCCAGCGCCTCGCTCCGGCTATGCGTCACATGCAGCACCGTCACGCCGGTCTTTTTGCAGAGCCGATGCATCAGCCGATGCATCTCCTCGCGAGTCGTTTCATCCAAAGCGCTGAAGGGTTCATCGAGCAGCAGCACCTTGGGTTCAAAGGCCAGCGCACGGCCCAAGGCTGTGCGCTGGGCCTCGCCGCCACTGAGTTGGCGCACATTCCTCGCGAGCAACGGCGCTATGCCTAGCCAGTCGGCGAGGTCTGCCACTCTCGTGGCGATGGCCTCGCGAGCCATGCCGCGCACGCGCAGCGCAAAGGCTATATTCTCCGCCACCGTCATGGTCGGAAACAAGGCTAAATCCTGCGGCACATATCCCACGCCACGCAACGCAGGCGGGAGTGCCGTCACATCACGCCCACCTATGCTAATACTCCCGGCAACGACATCGCGCAGGCCAGCCACTGCCTCCAGCAGCGTCGTCTTTCCTTGTCCCGTGCGTCCCATCAGCGCTGCGTATTCGCCCGGCGCGATGCGTAGCGAGATGTCGGCTAGGCGGAAACTGCCGCTTTGGATGCTGACTTGATTCAGGGTGATCATACTTCGCTATTCAGCCTCCTCAGCACCAACAGCACCACCATCGCCACCGCGACCATGAGCAGTGACACCGTCACTGCCCCTTCCAAGCTGCCTGTGGAGAACTCCAAAAACACCGTCGTCGAGAGCACCTCCGTGCGCATCCTCGTCGCCCCAGCAAAGACGAGGATCGGGCCAAACTCGCCCAGCGACCTAGCCCATGCGATGGTGAACGACGCCAGCATCCCACGCCGTGCCTGTGGCAGCGTTACCCGCCAGAAGGCCTGCCACTCCGAACAACCCAGCGTTAGCGCCACCTGCTCAACGCGCGGCGATATTTGCTCAAACGTGACTCGCATTGTGCGCACCGCAAACGCCGCCGCGACGGTGAACTGCGCCAGGATCACCGCAGGCACCGTGTAAGTCATGCGCTGGCCCAAATGGGCTTCCAGCCAAGCATCCAGTGACGTGCCTCCTATTTTTAGGCTAAAGAGAATCAACAAACTTATCCCCACCACCAGTGGCGGTAGTACCACTGGTATCTCCACCAAGCCATCCACCAACCAACGCAGCGGAAAGCGCCAACGCGCCAGCCCATACCCCAGCGGCACACCGATCAACAACGAGAGCGCCGCCGCCGCCGTGCAAGATAAGAGTGTGAGTTGGATGGAATACAAAAACTCAGGCTTCCCCAGTTGCAGACGAAACTGCTCCATCGAAGCAAATGCCATGTCGGCCACCAGCAGCAACACCAGCAGCAGCACGTAGCTACCGCCCAGCAGGGCAAACGCCGTGCGGAAGGTCTTGTCGGAAGCAGAGGAGTTGGGCATCGAGAAGTGAGTGAACGCAATCGCCTAAGCAGTCTCTCAGGAGCGCAGAGCCTTTCGCGCTGTTAGCTCTTTGTCATATGGGAAGGTGAAAGCCAAGCAAGAACAGACGATGCGCCACAGCGCACACCTCCCCCAAAGACAATTTAACGCAGAACACTACCACCGCTTGCCCCACCTGCATTTCTCTCAAAAGTGCGCGGCCTCTATGTCCATCTCCAGCCTACCCAGTGCTTCCCAAGAAATCGAACGTCCACCCCTCGTCCCGCAGGAGGGCTGGTACGTGCAGCACCTCTTCTACCACATCGACCACGGGCAATGGAGCGCGATGGATGAAGATGAGCAACGCGAGGCCAAGACCAACTTCGCCGAGGTCGTGCAAGCGATCCGTGCGCACCCGCAGACGCAGCTCCTGACCTTCTCGATGCTGACGCCGAAGTGCGATGTGGGCTTCATGCTGCTCACGGCCGATCTGCACGATGCGAACCTGTTTGAAAAACAGCTCACTCAGGCGCTCGGCCCGGATGTCTTGATCCCGACGTATAGCTACCTCTCGATGACCGAGCTGAGCGAGTACACCCCACCTGAGAGCGAGTTTTTGAAGGAGTTGGAAGATGAAGAAAAGCTCACTCCTGGCACTGAGGCCTTTAATAAACGAGTGGGCGAATGGCGCGCCCGCATCAAAAAGTACAACAATGATCGTCTTTACCCGAACATGCCGGACTGGCAGGTCTTCTGCTTCTACAACATGAGCAAACGGCGCGGTGCCCCCGGCCAGAACTGGTATGCCACCCCCTTTGAAACTCGGCGCAAGCTGATGAGTGGCCACGCCAAAGTGGGCCGCACCTGGGCTGGCAAAGTACGACAACTCATCACTGGCTCGACTGGGCTCGACACCGCTGAGTGGGGAGTCACGCTCTTCGCTCACGACATGTTCAACATCAAAGGCATCGTCTATGAAATGCGCTTCGATGAAGTCACCGCGCAGTATGGCGAGTTCGGCGACTTCTTTATCGGCATCCAACTCCCGCTCGATGACCTGTTGCGTCGTGTGCAGTTGTCCGTGTGAGTTGTTTAAAACAGTTCAGCCATTAAGAGGTCGAACCACGTAACTTCTGAATACTCCATGATGCGATTTTCAACCCTGATCAAAAACCCGGCGACCTGGATGAAAGGCAGCGGGATGCACTCGGACATTGTCATGACGAGTCGCATCCGGTTGGCCAGAAATCTGCGCGGCTACTCCTTTCCAGGCTGGAGCCAGGAAAAGCAGCGTATCGAGTTGCTTCAGCTCGCGAAGCCCGTCGTCGAGGCTTTGCCTGAAATGCAAGATGGTTACAGCGAGGACTACAGCGAACTGAGCAAGATCAAGAAGCAAGTCCTGGTCGAGCGCCACCTCGTCAGTCGCGAGCACGCCGCTCGCTCGACAGGCTGCGCCGTGGTGGTGGACAAGCGCCAGAGCCTGTCGATCATGATCAATGAGGAAGATCACTTCCGTATGCAGGGCATTCGCCCTGGGCTCGCCCTGGGCAGCACCTACGACATGCTGGATGCTGTGGATACCGCGCTGGAAGGCCATCTGCCCTACGCCTTCGACGCCCGCCTGGGCTACCTCACCGCTTGCCCGACCAATCTCGGCACTGGCATGAGAGCCTCGGTAATGATGCACCTGCCCGCGCTCGTTTTGACCGAGCAAGTGAATCAAACCATGAAGGCCGTGAACAAGGTCGGTCTCGCCGTGCGAGGCCTATACGGAGAAGGCACGGAAGCGCTCGGCAACCTCTTCCAGATCAGTAATCAGCACACCTTGGGCGAGAAGGAGCACGCCATCATCGCTCAGATCGAGGAAGTCATCGAAGGCATCGTCCTGGCCGAACAAAACGCTCGGCAAAAGCTGCTCGAAGATGACACCACGATGCTCTTTGACCAAGTGGGCCGAGCCTTTGCCATCTTGAGGCACGCGCATATTTTGAATTCTAAGGAAGCGCTCAACCTCATCTCCATGCTGCGCCTCGGGGCCGACCTTGATATTATACCCAACTGTGACCGTGGCGTCCTCGACATGCTGCTGCTCGAAATCCAACCCGCGCACCTTCAACTGGAAGCCGCACGGGAGCTATCGCCCGAAGAACGAGACATCCTTCGTGCCGAAATAACACGCCAACGTTTGCAATCCATAAACGGCCCTTCTATCGTTAACACGTTTACCCAATCCCCCTGATTCGGAGACTCCCCAACAGGAGACCAATGATGAATAATTTCACCCCACGCGCCCAACAAGTCCTCGCCCTCGCCCGCAAAGAAGCTGACCGCTTCAACCACAACTATGTCGGCACCGAGCACATCCTCCTCGGCCTCATCAAACTAGGCCAAGGAGTCGCCGTAAACGTGCTGACCAAACTCGGCATGAACCTGGAAACCGTGCGCCTCACCGTTGAGCAGCAAGTCGGCTCCGGCCCTGAGACCAAGATGGTCGGCAACATCCCTTACACGCCGCGTGTGAAGAAGGTGCTCGCCTTGTCCAGCAAGGAAGCCAAAGCCCTCAACCACAGCTACGTCGGCACCGAGCACATCCTCCTCGGCCTGCTCCGCGAAGGTGAAGGCGTCGCCTCCCAAGTGCTGCGCGGACTCGACATCGACCTGGACAAAGCACGCGCTGAAATCCTCAAGGAACTCGACCCCAATCTTACGGGTGCCGCGAGCGACGACGATGATGACGATGAAGAAATCGAAGGCGTGCCCGCTACTGGCACTGGCAATCGTAAAGACGGCAAAATGGCCGCACTGAAAGCCTTTGGCCGCGACCTTACCGAGCTTGCCCAAAAAGGCGAAATGGATCCCGTCATCGGTCGCTCAGAAGAGATCGCCCGCGTCATCCAAATCCTCTGCCGCCGCACCAAAAATAATCCCGTGCTCATCGGCGAAGCTGGCGTGGGCAAGACTGCCATCGTCGAAGGCCTCGCCCAGGAAATCGCCAACGGCACCGTCCCCGACATTCTGCGCGACAAACGCGTGATCACTCTCGACCTCGCTCTGATGGTCGCAGGCACTAAATACCGTGGGCAATTTGAGGAGCGCATCAAAGCCGTGATGGATGAAATCCGCCGCAGCAAAAACGTCATCCTCTTTATCGACGAAATGCACACGATCGTCGGCGCAGGCTCTGCCGAAGGCACCATGGATGCGTCCAACATCATCAAGCCCGCCCTCAGCCGAAGCGAGCTTCAATGCATTGGCGCGACGACGATGAATGAGTTCCGCAAGTACATCGAGAAGGATGCCGCCCTCGAACGCCGCTTCCAGCAAGTGAAGGTTGAAGAGCCTTCCGTTGAAGATGCGATCAAGATTTTGATGGGGCTCAAAGGCAAATACGAGATGCACCACAAGGCGCATTACACCGACGAAGCCATCAAGCAGGCCGTCACCCTCAGCTCTCGCTACATCACCGCGCGCTTCCTGCCCGACAAGGCCATCGACATCATGGACGAAGCCGGAGCCAAGGCCCGCATCGGAGCCATGACACGTCCCCCTGCGCTGAAGGACATCGAGGCCGAACTCGAAGAGATCCGCGTCGAAAAAGAAGTCTGCATCAAAGACCAAGACTTTGAGCGTGCCGCCTCGCTGCGCGACCGCGAAAAGAACGTCAAAAAGCGCCAAGACGACACCATGGACACATGGCGCGAGAAGCACAGCGAGCGCACCGTCGAGGTCGATGAAAATGAAGTCATGGCCGTCGTCAGTAAGTGGACTGGCGTGCCGCTCCAGCGCATGGAGCAAGCCGAAGCCCAGAAGCTTCTCAAGATGGAAGAAGAGCTGAAGCGCCGCGTCATCGGCCAGGACGAAGCCGTCATCGCCATCAGCAAAGCCCTGCGCCGCTCGCGTGCTGACCTCAAAGACCCCAAGCGTCCCATCGGCAGCTTCATCTTCCTCGGGCCAACAGGCGTGGGCAAAACCTTCCTCGCCAAGAACCTCGCCGACTTCATGTTTGGCAGCCAAGAAGCACTCATCCAGATCGACATGTCCGAGTACATGGAGAAGCACACGGCTAGCCGTTTGATCGGAGCGCCTCCCGGCTACGTCGGTTATGGAGAAGGTGGCCAGCTCTCCGAAGCGGTGCGTCGCAAGCCGTACTCCGTCGTGCTTTTCGACGAAGTCGAAAAGGCCCACCCCGACGTGTTCAACACACTGCTGCAGATTCTCGAAGACGGTCGCCTGACCGACTCCCAGGGCCGCTCGGTTGACT
>JANOAR010000088.1:0-53106 GCA_031411235.1 Verrucomicrobiota bacterium
AGCCGAGGCGGTGAAGCCACGGATGGGCTGATCCGGTGGTGGAGGCGGCGAAGCGCGGGGGCCTTCAATGGAGCCGTGGCGGCGAAGCCACGGATGGGGCGGCTGGGCGCTGAGGGCTTCGGCGGCGTCTTGCCTTCAATGGAGCCGTGGCGGTGAAACCACGGATGGATGGGAAAGGCGACGGTGGCATTCAGCGGGATCGTCCTTCAATGGAGCCGGGGCGGTGAAGCCACGGATGGACGATTTCGTAAAACTCAGGCACCACAAAGAGGACCCTTCAATGGAGCCGTGGCGGTGAAGCCACGGATGGTCTTGCGCGACTGGTGCGCCCGCCGTCCCGCCAGCCTTCAATGGAGCCGTGGCGGTGAAGCCACGGATGGGCTGCCGATGATCGTGAGCGAGGCCGTCGCCGTTCCTTCAATGGAGCCGTGGCGGTGAAGCCACGGATGGAGCGAGCGTCCATAGCTCGTCGTCGTCAATGCCGCCCTTCAATGGAGCCGTGGCGGTGAAGCCACGGATGGTGTGTGGTTTGGAAAACAAGCTAGTTCTAGGAGGTTCGTGCGGCCAAGCGAGCGCGACATTTTTAGCGGGCTATCAGCAGTCCAATCAGAACAATCTCGCGGCCTGCTACCCTGTATAATCAAGGGCTGCGAGCGCGATGTGAGGTCGCGGTGCGCAGTGGTACGCTCGCGACGCCGATGAATGGGGTGATAAAAAGAACTCGGCGCAAGCGGGGTGTTTTCGACTCCGCGTTCAGGTGCCAGCAATCCACCATGGTTGGGCGGGATTCAGGCTGGCACCTCTGCGTTTCATGACACGCTCGGCGGCAAATACAATGGCAATGCCACGCGTGGCGAGTTCACCTTTTGGGATTCCGGACCGCACGCGCGCGCCGTCCAGGGACCAGAGAAGACTCTGCATGGCTGCGGGAGACAGGGCAGCGTCCCAGAGCGGCCAGAAGAAGTAAACCCGCGTGGCGCGACGCGTGCCTTCGGTGCAAAAGCATGGCGCGGACAGGAAACGTGGATCGCGGTAGCTCATGCTGACGGGCACGCCCTGCGAGGGCAGGCAGGGTGCTGAGGGGAAGAATGGGAGAGCCTCGATACCCAAGCGTTCGGCTCCGGCCACGGTGCGATTGTTGTCGCTGTCCGGTGTTTCCCACTGAAGCGCGTGCTCCCGCTCATTGTCCGGGTCCCAGTGCAGAATGCGCCCCTTCCCTGGATCTTGATAAGCCCATGGCTCGAACAAGGCTTGATCGAGTTCCACCACCGAGACGCTGCGGATGAGTGTCTTGCAGGTGGGCAGGAAGCTCTGCTGTCCGCCGCCGTTAAGATTCACCAAGGGACTGCGGAGAAACGTGTGGTCGGAATCGGGGTGCCCGGTGTCCAAGCCGAAGGCGGCCAGCATGGCCAGATTTCGTGGCTCGGTTGCACTGTCTGCGGCAAAGAGCCGTGCCGTGCCCGGAGGCAGTTTCAAATCCTTCTCCAAGCCATACACAGCAAGCGTTCCCGCCGCTGCCAGGTGTTGATGCAGCAATGCGATGAGCGCGGGCCGCTCCAGGCTGCGGGCCAGCGTGAGGATGGGCATCCAGCCGCCTTCCCAGCGCCAGTGCAGGCGGGGTTGCAATGCCTCGCCGCATTCATCCAGCGTGCGCAGCAGGCCCAGAGCGGCGAGAAAGCCAAGTGGGTTCTCTCCTCGCAGTCCCTTCAACTCATGCGTGTCACTCATGGCCGTCCTCCGTTCCATGAGGCTCGCGAGAGGCGCGTTGATCGGCCAGTCGCAGGAGCGTCTCCAGCCAGGCGAGACCGTAGTGGCCAAACTGGCGGGACAAGGCCCAGAACCGATCTGCGACACCGGAGCCCGCGTGCTCCAAATGGTGCGGCAGCGTGGCCTCGAATCGAAGGCCCTGATGGGTCATGCTCACAGGGCCAGTGGCGGCATCGACCACGACAGGAAGAAAAGGCCGGGCACGCCCATGATGACTGGCGATGAGGTGCAACGCGAGATCACGATGAGCTGCAGCGACAGGCCATGCGGGTGCCGCTGCCGCCAGGGCCAATGAAAGGCTCTCGTGCCGGAAGCCTTGTGCCCAGCCCGGCACGTTGTCGGGATGCAAGGCATCGGCTCCTGACTTTGCCAAGAGCACCGTGGAGTCTGGCGAGACCTCACCGCCATCCAGCACCGCGAAGCTGCCGAGCAGCCGCTGGAACCTGGGGTCGGCTTTGCCCAGATCATGCCAAGCGGCAGCGAGCGCGATGGACTCGACCAATTCCGCCGGAAGTCCCAAGGCCATCGCATAGCCGCGTGCAAGCGAGGCGACCTGTGCCGAGTGCGCACTGAGGGTCTGCGTGCTGCCCTCCGAACTGCTGTCGTCCTCGTCCGCAAACTCGGTGGTTCCGGCGTTGAGTCCGAGAGGACGCAGGCGGCGCTTGAGGGTGGCGATGAATGCCTCTGGCTCCGCATTCTCTGTGGGATAGAAGGTGGGTGAGTGCCACCAGCTTCTCGGCTTCTCAAGATGGGTGCGCAGCATGGCGAGCCAGGAGGGCAGGCGCGTGGCTCCAGCGAGGGTGTTGGCGATCTCGGCGAACACTTCCGTCAGCTCCATTTCTCCCGCATCATGGTCGGCGATGATCGCGCTGAGGTTCTCGACAAAGGCTTGTGGCGCGATGCCCGCCTCGCGTAACGAAGCGTTGCGCGAGCGCCAAACCTGCGGATGCAATCGGAGGTGCAAACATCCGCGTTGGGCCAGCGCAGCGGGTTCGGCGAGGTCTTCCACTTCCGCGACCGAGGCCGGGTTCCAGCCATAACAATCCGCACCGCCATAGCTCGATGGGACGATCAGGGTATCGCCTGGACGGATGTCCGCCGATGCGGCCATCACACTACCTTGCGGACCATCCCAGCGAAGAACCATGCGGGGTTGGGCAACCTCATCACCGACTGGTTCTGGCTCGCTGCCAACACCCTCGATGTCGGGCACATCGGCAGGGCGAGCTGCAAGCCAAGCGCGCACGGCATAGACCGGCATGGCAAGGCACTCGGCGGATGAAGGCGGCAGCAAGGCCACGGTCGCGGCCCATGAGTCAGGCCGTGCCGGATCGAGGTCTGCACGCCAGACGAGGTTCACGTCCGGTGGCGCGGTGAGCGGACCATGCAGGTAGAGCGCAGGCTCGGGTTCCGCAGCCAGACCGGGGAAGGTGTGCGAGAGCAGATCAAGGTGCGCAGGGAGCAGCAACGGGGCCTGGGCACGCGGGGTGAGGAGCGCGGTGAGAGCATCGCCTTCCGGCAGGAGGGCTTGCAGTGATGCCGTGGCGAAATCCACGGTGGCGCTGCGATGCTGGTCATTGGGGTGCTGGGCTGCCTGTGCCTGCATCCAGTCCCAGGTCTTCGCCAGTGCGCTGCCATAGACGAAGTGCGGTGTGGCGGTGCCTGCCACCTGATGACGCGCTCCAATGATCCAGGCATGGGCCATGGCATGATGGGCACCACGGTTCAACCGTCCGAACCGCTGCCGCAACGCATCCAAGGCCGCGCACTCGGTGACCAACGCATCGAAGTCGATGTCGGCACCGACTTCGACGCATTGAGTGGCGACCACAAAGAGCGGCCCTTTGGCATCCGTTCTCCGGGTGCGTCCATTGCGGATGCGCTCCCACAACCCGCTCTCATGGAGCAATGCCTGACGATCCCAAGGTCGGGATCGGCCTATGAGCAGCACGGCTTCCCCGCCAGTTTCTGCGGTAGCCGCACGCAAGGTCTCGAAGACCTCCCGTGCCGTGGCCACTTCGTTGAGAATGATGCCGGTCACTTCGGCGTTCGTTCCCGCTGCTAGTGATTGAGCCAGCTCCGCTGCACGTTGCGCGATCACGTGACGATTGGCCTGCGCAAGCGCCGCACGCTCATTTGAGCGCATGGCTGCGGTGGCAGCCTTGGTGGCGACCAGATCAAGCCGCGACAGCTTGGGCAAGGACAAGCGTCTGCCCAATACCGGATGCCTGCGGTCCTGATCGTCTTCACGGAAGACCTTGGCATCACTGCCCGGCGTCGCGGTCATGCGTGTCCAGGTGAGCGGCAAGTGCAGCCATGCTTGTTCCTTGTGCTGGAGACTGCGCACCGATTCCAAGGTCTGCACGAAGGGATGGGAGAGATGGGCTTCATCAAGAATGATGAGGCTGTCCACGCCGACCAAGGCCGCATGGATGGGCCGGGTGACACCGCGTCCAAGCCCGTAACCGCGAAAGAGCAGGCGCGAGCCCACCTGATCAACCGTGCTGACAACGATGGTTGGCTGGAGTGGCGAACGTGCCCAGTGGTTGTCCCGATAAAGGCCGCCACGCATCACCGCCACATGCAGCGGCGGCGCATCCGCTTCACTGGCAAGCGTGATCAGAGCACGGGCCACCTCGAAGAGAATGCCACTGGTCGCAGAGGCAAGGCGTTCACTGATGAGGCACGCGTGATGGAAGGCTTCATCGACGACGATGCGGCGGTCGATGACGAAGAAGATGCGGCGCGGTGCCGTGCGTGCCTGTGGTGGCAGGGATGCCTGAAGGGCGAGATGGAAGACGGCCAGATCGAGCACGCTGGTTTTGCCCGCACCGGTCGGCAGAGCGATGACCTCGGGCCATGTGCCTTCGTTGTGCAATTCCAGCATCAGCCGCTCCTGCCATGGAAACGGCGGATAGCCGTGCAGCGCCTCAAAGAAGGCGGGGAAGTCTTCAGCCTTCATCTTCGTCCTCAGCAAAGAGATTGCGAACAGGGCGGCACAGCCCATAGCCGAAGAACCTTCCAGCCCCAATCAACACGGGGCCTGCGATGGGTTCATCGAACTCAAGCACGACATGAGACTGGAGACGCGCGGGTGCGTTTGCCTTGCGCACCCAGAGTGGAAAGTCCGCCACCGGCGGCACGCCGAGCACAGGTGAGATGCGGACTAAGGCCACGCGACGTGGCTTTGGCAGCCCGGCATAAGCACAGGCCGCGATCACCAGAGACTCAGCCTCCGCACCCCAACGTCCCGACTTCGGAAAGCGATCAAACACAAAGGGCGTCACCGTGGCCCATGCTCGCGAGGGGCGGCACCAAGTCGCCGAACGCAACGTGGCGCGCTCCTGCCGTTCCGTCAGATTCTCCACATGGATCTCACCGCCGCTCCAGTAGAGCCGTGAGATGGATTGCACGGCCTGCCGCAGCCGCCTCTCATCGTCAGCAGGAAGATTCACGGGCGAAACCAACGCCAGGCCAAGGATGCCTGCATGAGCGTGCATGTGCCCCACATCCGGGAGCGCAATGAAGGCAAGGTGTGGCGACTGCGAGGGCGAGCCATCCGCCTCATGACCGCTGATGGCCGGGCTCGAAGGTCTACCCAATGCCGCCAGCAGTGCGTCACGCAGAGCTTTGGTCAGGACGGTGGCGGACTTGATCGACAAAGGACGGTTCCCGCTGCTGTGAACCGTGCGAAGAACCAGCCAGCGGTCACTGAAGTAGCCAGAAGGGATGACGGCTGGCTGCGGCTCAGGCGAGGCGTAGGCCACATGCCGCGAAGGCAGCGTGCGGGTGCGAGTCCCGCGATGCACCTGCCACGCATGGCGCAGCGCATCGAGCTGACCTTTCCCGGCAACACGGAGAATGAGACTGCCGCCGGGTGTCGGCACCAACGATGGACGAGTGCCAACATCTGAAACGGACACGCGCACCAGCGATGATGAATGGCCGAGGTAGGCTATGCGAGCAGACATGACTGCGAGCGCCGCCGCAACGCGTGCCTCGGGCTGCGCAGCGGGCCAGCCATAACGAACCATGGGATTCTCTGGAGTGACCGATGGGAAGTAGCGTTCCTTGCGGGTTCGCAGCTCGGGCAGCACCCGATGGAAGTCGGCACCTTTCGGAGTGTCATTCACTGGCACGAAATGAACCTTCACGTCACGATGCGTCGCCGATGACGCCTCGATCACGGGCGGGTCTAGTGCCTCAAGGAAGTGCAATGCTTCGATCTCAATGCTGCTGGCCTCACTCTCGGGCGGCGAGTCAAAGACGGCATTCACCAGAGCCGAGAACAGGCGCGCGGGATGAGGCGGCCATTCAGCCTCATCGCGGCGCGTGACATCGGTGGCGTAACACCGGCCCAGCAGGAACTCGACCTCAATCGTCAGCATGGCTGGCGGCTTCCGCAGGCTGGGTTGCACGGCGACCTCCGGCCCGGCGGCGGCCACCAGCCGGTGCTGCGGAGTTCTCCGGCGCGGGAGCACCGGCGCGACTGCGACGAATGAGATCAACCAGCTTCGCACTTGGTGTGAGACATAGGTCTGTGGCATTCATCAAATGCCCAAAGCTCTGCCATGCAGCAGCGGCATCGTTGAGCATCTGGATCGCCTGATCGCCCGTGGGGAGGGCGTATTCCGTGACATTGCCATCGTGCTGGATGCACTGGAGCAAGGCAGGCTTTGTGGGATCAGGCACCAACAGACAACGAGAACGCAGGTCGTATCCCAGTTCACGGCAGAGCGAGACTGATGCCATGGCCAGCGCTGCCAGATAGGCGCGCGCAGCGTTCTCGCGATCGGAAGTAGTGGCTCCGTTCTCACCGGGGAAGCGCAAGCGGCGCAAAGCCGGGAGGCTCAAGACCGTCGTCTGTTTTGCATACTCAAGCGTGACACCTCCGGGTTCGATGCTGGGAGCGATGTTGCCGTGATTGATGCCTGAAGGAAGCCCTGCCTTTTCTCCGCCCTTCTTCAGCACTGGCTGCCCGTTGCCATCGCGAACCGCTTCAGTCACATCCGGTGTCCATCCACCATCGGCGGTTTCATAGATGGTGACGTGCCTTTCGATCTGAAGAGGATCAATGCGGCTGGAAGTCTTCGTGCCCACTTCGCAGCCATACCCAACGATCTCTGAGACGAGAGTGCGCTGGAACTTGTTCCCGGAGCCACCCGATTCGCCGGTGCTGTCCCAGACACCAAAGACCAGCGCCGACGGACACGCTTCCAACAAGACATTCGCATTGCGGACGGACGCCAGACGGTATCGCTGGCCGACGTCGGAGTCGCGGAACGGCGTGCCATTCAACTCGCTGTCGCGGAAGATGGCATCGGCGATTCGGTGAGGAGCGTCCAGAGCCGTGATCTCACCGATGTCCGGGAAGTGCCCGGACAAATCGACGGCCAGCAACGGCAATGAAAGCCGCCCGTCGCGAATGGCCTTCAGGAGAGCCTGTTCGTGCCGGTTTGCCTGAGATTGCACGGAATCAAGGAGGACCGTGGGCAGGCGCTGGCCATTGGTAACCCGCTCCTCCTTGGCGTATTTGTCACCCCTATCATCGGTGACGTAGGTGGGCGGAAACACTTTGTCAGAATCGCCTCCGGCAGGAGCCAGATGCGTGATGATTCGCCATGCCGCCGCCGTGCCTGACACGGACTCGCGAAGTTCATTGAAGGTGAGTTTGTTCATGATCTCTTGAGTGAGCTGGCTAGAATAATCCGGTTAAAGCAGATAGACATGTGCCCGTATCGAGCAACTTCAAGCCGACAACAGGTAGTTTTACATTGAATTGATTGCCGAAATTCCTGCACGCTTCGCTTCCGAGAGTTTCGGGAATTAGGATTTCAGGGAATCCCTTTTTCATGTATCACGGGTGACCATGTTTCTAAAACTCATTGCTCCCCTGACGTTGGCTGCCGCTTTGGTGGCCGTTGCTTTTGCTGCTCCTGACACGGCGAAGAAGCACAAAATCTTGTTCTTCACCAAGTCGAGCGGCTTCGAGCACTCGGCCATCACCTGGAAAAACGGACGGCCCAGCGCGGCGGAGAAAACGCTGCTGGAGCTGGGCGAAACGAATGGCTGGGAGTTCGAGTTCAGCAAGGACGGCAGCAAGTTCAGCAAGGACTACCTCGCGCAGTTCGACACGGTGATGTTCTACACCACGGGCGACCTTTGCAGCCCCGGCACGGATGGCAATCCGCCCATGTCGGCAGAGGGCAAAGAGGCGCTCTTTGACTATGTGCGCAGTGGCAAGGGCTTCGTCGGCACACACTCCGCGAGCGATACCTTCCACACCAACAACGAGGCGGTGAAAGGCCCGGATCGTTATGTGAATCATGGCGAAAGGGCCGACTCATACGTGCGCTTCCTCGGCGGCGAATTCATCATCCATGGCTCGCAGCAAGTGGCCAAAAATACAGTGACCAATCCCAAGTTTCCCGGCTTCGAAAAGGTGGGGAACGACTACGCCTTCATCGAGGAATGGTACTCGCTGAAGGACTTCGCACCCGACATCCATGTGCTCAGCGTCATCGACGCGCCGAGCATGACGGGCCCCCACTACGCCCGCGCCGCCTACCCCAGCACCTGGGCACGCAAGGAAGGCGCTGGCCGCGTGTGGTACACCGCCATGGGCCACCGCGAGGACGTTTGGACTAACCCCACCTTCCGCGACATCCTCACGGGTGGCATGAAGTGGGCGCTCGGCGATGTGCAGGCCGAGGTGCCCGCGAATATCAAAGAGGTGGCTCCTGGGGCTTACACCAATATGCCCTATATCCCACAGCCACCGAAGAAGCCTGCTACGCCTGCGAAGCCAGCAGCTGCACCTGCTACGAAGTAATGCAAAACCATGAAGGGGCACTGTGACCCAAGAGGGTTCAGTGCCCCTTTTTTGTGCCGCTGAGTCTGCAACACACATCGCACACGCATTTGCACCACGCCCAGAGCGTGCTACTCTCGCCACCCCGCTGGCTAGGGCTTGGCGGGCAAAACACCTTCTACACTTCGACAATCATGGGCAAGACACTCTTCGCAAAGGTCTGGGAATCGCACGCTGTGCGCACGTTGGGCAATGGGCAAACGCAGCTCCTCATCGACACACACCTCGTCCACGAAGTGACCAGCCCGCAGGCTTTCGGCATGTTGCGCGATCTTGGGCTGAAGGTCGCCTACCCGCAGCGCACCTTTGCCACGGTGGATCACATCGTGCCCACCGATTCGCAGGTTGAACCCTTCGCTGATCCGCTGGCAGCGGGTATGATCGCGGAACTACGGCGCAATGCCGTGGAGTTCGGCGTCACCTATTTCGACCTCAGCAGCGGCAAGCAAGGCATCGTCCACGTCGTCGGGCCAGAGCAGGGCATCACCCAGCCCGGCACAACGATTGCCTGCGGCGACTCGCACACGGCCACGCATGGGGCTTTCGGCGCAATCGCCTTCGGCATCGGCACCACGCAGGTGCGCGATGTGCTGGCTACTCAAACGATGGCGCTGGGCAGCATGAAGGTGCGTCGCATCAACGTCGATGGCACCCTGAGCCCTGGGGTTTACTCCAAGGATGTGATCCTGCACATCATCCGCCTGCTCGGTGCCAATGGCGGCATCGGCCATGCTTATGAGTATGGCGGCAACGTCATCGACGCGATGTCGATGGAGGAGCGCATGACCGTGTGCAACATGAGCATCGAAGGCGGTGCGCGTTGTGGCTATGTGAATCCCGATGACAAGACCTTCGAGTATCTCAAAGGCCGCAACTACTCGCCGAAAGGCGAAGCCTGGGACGCCGCCGTGGCCGCTTGGCGCGCCGTCGCAAGTGATGCCAATGCGGTTTACGACGACATCATCAACATCAAAGCCGAAGACATCCCACCGACCGTGACCTGGGGTGTCTCGCCCGACCAAGCCATCTCCGTGACGGAGAATGTGCCCTGCGTTGATCCCGCCTCATCGCCTGCTGCGCAGGCCAGCATCCAGGAAGCGCTCGACTACATGAAGCTGCCTGCGGGCAAGCCCATCAAAGGCACCAAGATCGACGTCGCCTTCATCGGCTCCTGCACCAATGGCCGTCTCAGCGACTTCCGCGAAGTGGCCAAGTTCATCAAGGGCAAGAAGGTCGCCGCTGGGGTGAAAGCCATCGTCGTCCCCGGCTCGCAGATCGTTGCCCACATGGCGATCCAAGAGGGCTTGGACAAGGTCTTCAACGACGCTGGCTTTGAGTGGCGCGGTGCAGGTTGCTCGATGTGCCTCGCGATGAATCCCGATAAGCTCATCGGCGATCAGCTCTGTGCCTCATCGAGCAATCGCAACTTCAAAGGCCGCCAAGGCAGCCCCACCGGGCGCACACTGCTGATGTCGCCTGTGATGGTCGCTGCGGCGGCGATCCAAGGCAGCGTGGCGGATGCTCGCGAGGTGTTTGGCATCTAACGATTTACCAGCCACAAGGCAGGTCGCCTTGAACTAAGCGAGCGACGTGGACGCACAGGATTACAAGGTCAGGCTGGAGATATTCGAGGGGCCGCTCGATCTGCTTTTATACCTCATCAAGAGGGAGGAGATCGGCATTTACGAGGTGTCGCTGGAGCACATCACGAGGCAGTATCTCGCCTACATCGACACCTTCCAGATGCTCAACATTGAGGTCGCCAGCGAGTTCATCGTCATGGCGGCCAACCTCATGTATATCAAGAGCCGCGAACTGCTGCCGAAGGTGCTACAAGCAGCCGATGATGAGGCCGATGAAGACGATCCGCGCTGGGAGTTGATCCGCCAGTTAGTGGAATACAAAAAGTTCAAAGATGTGGCCCAGTTCCTCGGCGCACAGGAGGCACGGGGAAATGAATTCTTTGCCACGAATCCCGAGATGCCCGACTTGGATGCCGCGCCATCGCCAGCCGCTCAAGTCGGCATTTTCGACCTTATCCAGGCCTTTCAAAAAGTGCTCAAGCGCTTCGATAAGGTCGATGACATTCGCGAGATCGTCGATGATCGCTGGACGGTCAGCGCCAAGATTGACTACCTCATGGAAATGATCCCGCTGGGCTCACGCGTGAAGTTTGAAACGCTCTTCACCAAGGTAGGTAGCCGCAGCGAAATGATCGTGACTTTCCTGGCCATGCTGGAGCTGATTAAGCTCAACCACCTGCAAGTGGAGCAGGAGCATCTGCTCGGCGAAATGGTGGTGGTGAGGCCCGAGGAATAGCGTTGTTTTTCAAGCCACCCACTGGCCCTTCAGCACGGCACGCGTGTCCTTGGCATTGGGATTCATCGCCGCGAGGCTGTTCAGAAAAGTGAGGCTCACGGCATCGCCGTCGAACTTGCATGTCACCGTGTCATGGTGCGGCGTTTCATAGTAGCGCCAGGTCAGTTGCAGCGTGTTGTCATCCGTCCATGTCGCACTGGCCGCGACCTTCGAGGTGGGCTGAATCTTTGGTTTGCCACCGGGAGTGAGACGTGGGGGCGTGCCCGGCATGGCGGTAGCTCCGAGCTGCCAGTAGCCTAGGGCGCAGGCGATGCGATGCTGGGCCTCGCCTGCGTGGGCGGTGAAAATGCAGGCGTCTTTGGCGAACTCGAAATGCACACGCGTGAGGCCGAGATCATTGGCTTCCAGCTTGAACGCCTTGCCATTGATTCGAGCCGCCGTTGGTGCTGTTGCTTGCCCCTTCGGTGGAGCCAGCTCCAAGCTCGCTAGGCGTTGCTGCAATTTTTTGTGCGTGGCTGCATCCGCAGGCAGCGCCTCTGCCTTCATCGCTGGCAGCAGATGCTCATACACGAGATCCAGCTCGCCCTGCATATTTTTGTCCTCACTGGTCATGACGATCACCACATCCTGCTCCGGCAGCACGATGGTGAACTGGCCGAATGCGCCATCGCCACGGAAGCCGCCATGCTGGCAGCGCCAGAACTGATAGCAGTAGCCTTGCAGCCAGTCATTCTTTGCCTTGGGCCGCCCCGGCTTGTCATCGCCTGGCTGCTGAATTTTAAACGAAGTGGCCTCTTCCACCCAGGCTGCGGGCAGCAGTTGTTTGCCTTTCCATTGCCCCTTCTGCAAAAACAACTGGCCAAACTTCGCCAGCCCCTCGCTGCGAATGCTGAGGCCCCAGCCGCCTGTGTTGATCCCAAGCGGACAGTTTTCCCAAGTCATCCCCGTGATGCCGAGCGGCTGGAACAAGCGCGGCCCGAGGTAGTCGAGCACGGGTTGCCCGGTCACTTTCTGCACAATCGCGGAGCACATGTAGGTCGCCGCGCTGTTGTACATGAACTGCGTCCCTGGCGTGTGTGCGATGTTGTGCGCGAGGAAGGTCTTCACCCAGTTCTCCGACCTAACCATCAGTTGCGTCGGCTCCGTCTCGCTGCCCACCGCCATGCTCAGCAAGTCATTCACCCGCAGTGCTGCGAGGTTCTCGCTGACCTTCTCGGGCAGGTCATGGGGGAAGAACGAAACGACCTTGTCCTCCACACTGAGCTTCCCTTCCACCACGGCAAAACCGACTGCGGTGGAGGTGAAGCTCTTGCTCATGGAGTACATCGTGTGCCGCAGTTCCGCCGCATACGGAGCCCACCAGCCCTCGGCCACCACACGGCCATGCCGCAGCACCATGAGGCTATGAAGTTCATGCTTCGCCGCCGCCATCGCATCAAGGAAGGCGAGGATGCTCGCAGGCGAAATGCCTTCAGCCTCGGGCGTGCTGCGTGGGAATAATACGGCCAGCGCAGGAGCTTCCGCAAAGCTAAATGGCAGGCTCGATGCGAAGCCAGCAGCGGTGGTGGAAAGACTGAGATGCTTGATGAAATCGCGTCGAGTGGAGGACATGCCCGCAGCCTAGCTTGCCCGGCAAGGCGATGACAAGCATCGAAATACTCTGTTTGACGATGATAGAATCGAGGTTTGAGTGCCCGACTTCTTATCCACTGAGATAACAACCCTGCCCCCCGCTACCCAGACCTCATGGAGCTTCCTCCCGACATCGACCCAGAAGACGTGAAGAAAGAGAAGGGACTCTGGGAGAAAACCCGCAAGAGCCTCATCGAACGCCTCAACAACTGGGAGGATCAGCGCACCTGGAACGAGTTTTACCAGACCTACTGGCGGCTTATTTACTCCGTCGGCACCAAGAGCGGGCTCACTCGCGAAGAGGCCTTCGATGTGGTGCAGGAGACCATCATCGCCATCGCTCGCCAAGTGCAGCGTGGCCAGTACGATCCCCGCGCTGGCTCGTTCAAGGCATGGCTGTTGCAGATGACACGCTGGCGCATTCTCGATCAGTTCCGCGCCCGCAAACGCCAGCCCTCCCTCGCCGACCAGGGCAATGCCTTCACCGAGGATAACTCGGGCCACATCCTCGACCGCATCGCCGTGGAGAAGGAGAATCAACTCGATAAAATCTGGGACAAAGAATGGCGCGACAACATCTTCGCCGCCGCTCTGGAAAAAGTAAAAGCCCGCGTCTCGCCAAGGCAGTATCAAATCTTCGACTGTTACGTGCTGAAAGGCTGGGGCGTCACCAAGACCGCCGAAACCCTCGGCATCAATGCGGCCCAGGTCTATCTCGCCAAGCATCGCGTAGGCAACCTGGTGAAAAAGGAAGTGCAGGGCCTCGAAGGGCAGTTGCTGTAATCCGTGCTGGGTGCGCCCAGCAAGGTAACCGGTTCACTCCGCCACCCACCGTACGCCGTCGATAACGATGTAGCCATCCGTGCCTGCATTGGTCACAACCACGGACGCCTTCTTGTCGGCTTCAAACTCAAACGCACCCATATCCGACCAGAACAGGCCATCAGCGGCCTGCGGTTCCTTCATGTTCAACTTCATGCGCTGCACACCGCCTGCATGATGCACTTCGACGGGTGCATTCGACGCACGGTTACCGTTGGGAGGCGAGGCAAGGAACACACGATACTTTCCCGACTTCGGTAGCTTGGCTTCAAAAAGCGCACTGGACTTGCCGTCCTTGGCATTGCCATCGTGGCTGTAACCGTCGCCGATGAAGGCTTTCGCCGCGCTGCTCTCCTGCCATGCTCCTGTCAATTTAGCATCGGAATCATCGACGACGATGCCTTTGAGCGACTTGGCCTCGACACCGCGTGAGGTCTTCGGCCCGCTGTATTCGAGAATCTGGCCCTCTTTAAGCAACTGCTCGCGCAGCTTGGCATACGGCACGTTTTGCACCGCAATCCCATCGTCGATGGCCATCACCGCCGCTGTGGCCGCCGACTGGCCCAAAATCATGAACACCGGCTCCATGCGGATCGAGCCATACGCGATGTGGCTGGCCGACATCGCCACGGGAACGAGAAGGTTGCTCCCCTGCCCTTTCTTCGGCACCAGCGAGCCATACGCGATCTCATACGGCCCATTCGTGCTCACGCCGATGTCGCCTTCATTCTGCACATAGCCTTCCGGCGTGATGTAGCGCTGCACGTTGTGGCTGTCGATCGTGTAGCTGCCCATGCCGACGGATTCGGGCGTGGGCTTCTTCTTCCGCAGCTCATTTTCCGTCATCACATAATGACCGATCATGCGACGGGCCTCGCGGATATAGAGCTGATGGCTCCAGTTGCCGTTGTCGGCGAATTCATCCTTCGGCAGCCCCCACTCACGCAGTTCATCCTGCACCTTCTTCGGCACACGCAGGTCATTCGCCACGAACCACAGCAAGCCTTGCTGATAGGCACGGTGCTCGGCAATGATCTGGCGGCGCTTCTCAAAGCTCGCCTCGGGGTACTCGTAGTTCATGCCGATGTTGTCGAAGCTGAACGGCCCGTGGTTGTTCGTGTCCGTCTTATGATTCGGGATCGGATCGAACTTCTCGAAGAACTCGTCCCAGCCCGTGTTCAGCACGCGCAGCAGCAGTTCATACTGGCTGGCGTCGTAGCCCTCAGGCTTCGGGAACGGAAGGCGGTTGCCGGGATCATTCGTGTAGCACGAGCGGAAGCAGTAGGCCTGCACGCGCTTGTCTCCCGCGCCAAATTCGCCCACAGGCTCCGCACTCACGCGTGGCAGCACGCCGCTCTTTGGGTCGCCGGGCACTTTGTAGGGGCTGATCTTTTCCTTCAATGCCCCAAAGTGATGCCGGTGATGCAGCACGCCGACCTGGATGCCGTTGTGCGCCTCGTCATACGCGCTGTTCGCCTCGCGCCCCACATGGTAATCCACACCCGCTGCGGCCAGCAAATCGCCTTCATAGGTCGCGTCGATGAACATCTTTCCCGCGTAGGTCTTCCCGCTCAGCGTGGTGATCACCGCGATCTTGTCGCCGTCCTTCTTCACGCCCTTCGCACGGTCGAGCCATTCATCGCGCACGACCTCGATGCTGAACTCCTTCACATAGCCCTCAAACACCTTCTCAGCCGCATGGGGTTCAAAAATCCACATCGTGCGGTTCTCGCCGTCCATCGCTGGCGTGCCCTGCCCCTTGTTGCCGTATTGATCCTTCTGCTGCTGCACCCATGCCTCCGGCTTCTGGTAGTGCATGTAGATGCGATGATAAAAATCCCGCGCCAACCCGCCGATGACCGTCTTGTTGCCCGTGTCGGTGAACCCCAGGCCACCGCTGCTCAACCCGCCGAGATGCTTGTCTGGCGAGACGATGATCACCGACTTGCCCATCTTCTTCGCCTGCACCGCCGACGTGACAGCCGCACAAGTGCCGCCATAGATAACGATGTCGTGGTCAGCAGCAGCGAGAGCTTGGCTGAACACCAGAAAAATAGCGAGGAATGGGATGGTTTTCATTGTGGGCCGCACAGAACGCAGGCCCGCAGTTAATTCAATCAAACACACGTTTTGATCTGTTCTTCCAGAAGCGCAGGGCGCACCCAATGACTAGCCAGCCGAGACCGCGATACTGAACGAATTCATTAACTGGGCATTGCCATCAAAAGCGTATTCACGGCATCTTAGCGCCGGTTCAAAAATTCATCATAATACAAGTCATCCAAATATGTTTGGATGAAACGTATTTGGATGAACTATATTAACTAGCCGTCAAAGCATACAAATCACGCAGCGTATGGACATGCACATCATCGGGGTGTTTAGCACGCGACTTGAGCGTTCTGATGAAGAGACGGCGGTTGATCGTTGCATTGCGAGCATTGGGGTACTTCGCCGCCTTGGCTTCAATCTCGGCGGTGAGGGCCGCCATGGAGGTGACGTCGCCCCACTTGCATTCACCGAGATCCGTCCAGTTATCCTCGCGCACGCCGACGACATCGACCTGCACTTTTGCATCCCAATACTCGCCGATGGTGAAGGCGCAGCGCACGCGCTCCTGCCGATAGATCATGGGTAAACACTCGCGACAGAGACGCTCGAAGCAGCGCCCAAAGTAGGCGTCGAGATGCGGCTTCACGATCTCAGTATAGCCTTGCTCAGGGCCTAGCATTCGGATCACACTTTGATGTGGGAAGATGAAACGGAACCAGAAGCGCAGCAGCGGATCATCGAGCGCGTAGCGCACCGAGCGTGCCGTGGGTTTGCTGCTGGTGATAGGATAGCGACGCTGCACATAGCCGAGTTCGGCGAGTGTTTTGAGATGGTAATCGAGCCCGCGCACATCAATGCCGGTAGTGCTGGAGAGCTGCGCGGGGCTGGTCTTTCCCTGGGCGAGAGCCATGAGTACAGCATGATAGGGCGCGAGGTCTCGGAGTTCTTCGCGCAGCAAAAATTCGGGCTCGCGGGCGAGCACAGCGAGGTCATCGAGCAGCCGCGACATGATGTTTTGCTCAACAGACTGCTTGGGATCAAACGCCAGCAGATACATGGGGATGCCGCCGCAGATGGCATAGACCCGCGCTTTGTCTTCGACGGAGTAACGGGGATGAAACTCGCCTGCTTCGAGGTGATTGAACGGGCGCAGCAGCAACTGTGCGGTGCGTCTGCCGAAGAGTGGGCTCTTCTCGCCCAACACTTCGCGCTCCATGAAGCCGATGTAGGAGCCACAGAGAATGAGCATCACACGGCCTGACTTTGCCCACGAGCGATCCCATAGTTCCTGAAGAATAGAGGGCACCTCGGGACATGCCTCGGCGAGCCATTGGAATTCATCGAGCGCGAGGATGAGCTTGCCCTTGCCTTGCCAGCGACTGACGACCAGTTCAAAGGCTTGCTTCCAGCCCGTCACGCGAGCCTGCGCGAGCAGAGGCTCTTTCAAGGTGCGTGCGGCGATCTCCAGAAACTCTTCGAGCTGCGGCCCTCCGGGTGCCCGCTTGCCAACAAAGTAGATGCCGCCCTTCTTGGACATGAAGTTCACGATGAGTTCACTCTTCCCCACGCGCCTCCGCCCATACACCGGGATGAAGGCTCCGCCTGGGGCCTTCCAGGCATCGTTCAGCAGCTTGCTCTCTCTTGCTCGTCCGTAGAAGCTCATACTTCAAAGTGTAAGTCATCCAAACATGTTTTGTCAAAACATGTTTGGATGATCAGCGCAAGGCACCAAGCTTTGATGCGAAGCTAAGCACGCGGCTACCTCGCCGCGCCCGCAAGCAAGCTCTCGGCGTGGATGCGTGCCGACTCGATCTTGCCACCCAGCATTCGGGCCAATTCATCCACGCGCTCTGTGTTGGCGATCTCGCGGATGTAGGAGCGGGTGCGATTGCCTTCGACTTCCTTGGTCACAACGAAGTGGCTCTGCGCGAGGCTGGCGACCTGCGGAAAGTGGGTGATGGCGATGACTTGGCGATTCGCACCGATGGCGGCCATCTTGCGGCCCACAGCCTCAGCGATGTTGCCGCCGACGTTGGCGTCGATCTCATCGAAGACCAGCAAGCCCACGCTGTCTTGCTTGGCTAGGGCGCTCTTCACGGCGAGCAGCACACGGCTCATTTCGCCGCTCGATGCGGTGAGGCGCAGAGGTTTCAGCGGTTCGCCGGGGTTGGGGGCGAATTGGAAATCCACCTCTTCCAAGCCCGTGCTCTGCGGCTCAGTATGCGGGCTTAGCGCGACCTCGAAGATGCTGCTCTTGAAGCCGAGATCGGTGAGGTGTTTGCTGATGTCCTTGGCCAGTTTGGGCGCGGCATCGGTGCGTTTTTTCGAGATGCCTTTGCCATGCTTTTCGACCTCTGTGCGGTGCTTGGTGATGAGCGTTCTGAGCCTTTCGATCTCTTCGGCGCGGCCTTCCATTTTGACCAGCTTCGCCTCGCAATCTGCTTGGTAGGCGAGGATGTCGGCGACGCTGGGAGCATACTTGCGTTGCAGGCTTTTCAGCAGGGCGAGGCGATCTTCCAGCGCAGCGAAGGCCTTGGGATCTAGCTCCAGCTCTTCGGCATAATCACGCACGCTCGTTTCCATCTCGCGCAGGGTGATCTGAGCGCTCTCGAACTCCTCAAAAAGCTTGCTGCTTTCGGGGTCGATCTTCTCCAGTTCGTTGATCATCTTCGCCACATCGCGCAACCCATTGGCGATGCTATCCTGGCCTTCGCCGAGGCGCACGGTGATGCCTTCGCACAGCTCACCGAGTCGTGCGCTGTTGCCCACGATGCGATGCCTAGCCTCGATTTCAACATCCTCGCCTCGCTTCAATTTCGCTGCTGCGATCTCTTTGATCTGGTGCTTCAGCATGTCGATTTGCTGCTGACTGGCACGCTCGCTACCTTCGAGTTCAGAAAGCTCCAGCACGGCGGCGTGCCATTGTTTCCAGACGATGCGATAGGCTTCCAGCGGCTCTTCGAGGCTGGCGTATTTGTTGAGCATCTCCATCTGCCGTTCGCGCGAATTGAGCGACTGGTGGTCGTGCGGGCCGTGCAGATCGACGATGTAGCTGCCGACTTCTTTGAGCACGTTGATGGTCGCGGGCGAGCCATTGACGAACTGCTTGTTCGCCCCGCCCGTGCTGATGACGCGCTTCAGCAGCAGCGCTCCGTCGTCGCATTTGTCGATGCCTGCGGCGTCGAGGATGCTGTCAATGGGGCGGGTGTCGGCGACATGAAACGAAGCCTCGACACTGCACAGTTCCTGCCCGGTGCGGATGAGGCTGCGATCCGCTCGCTCGCCGAGGATCAATTTCAGCGCACCGACGATAATCGACTTGCCCGCGCCCGTCTCGCCCGTGACTCCGACCAAGCCCGGTGCCAATTCCCAGGTGACATCTTCTACGAGGGCGAGGTTCTTGATTTTGAGGAAGCTGAGCATGGGTCGAGGCAGTGTGTGGTGAGGACGCGCATAAGAGATGGCCGAACGCGCTTTGCAAGGTCGATGAAGCTGCGTCACGATCTTGTGGCCATGCCTACGGTGCGAACCCGTGAGGGGCTGTTATCGGTAGCCTCTTCGCACCCATTTTTTTGGAAAATAGCGCGTTCAAGGCGTGACCTTTGATGCGCTTTGCCGTAGAAACCATGTCGCTATCACCCACCCCCACTCCTTTATGAAACTCCATCCTCTCGCTCCTCGGAGCCTTCGTTGTATATTGCTTTCATTGCTGAGCCTCACCTCGCTAGGCCGACTCCAGGCCCAGCCGCTTATCGGTGACTCATGGCGCTCGCTTTCGCCGATTCCAACGGGCGAGTCGTTGGGCAGCATCGCGATGGCTTCGACGAATACCGTCGCGGTGGGCACGGGGAAAACGGTGATGCGTTCGGCGGTATCGAGTCATGGCCTTGGCTGGCAGGCATCGAAGGCGCGGGCAGGAGCAGATGTGAATGAAGACAGCTCGGTCGCCTACAACGGCTCCATGCTGTTGCTGTGCTCGAACGATGGCTTCATGAAATCAACCGATTCAGGCGTGTCGTGGACGGCGCTGACGACGAATTTGCCGACCTTTCTCCGAGTCTATGCGGTGGCAGCGCAGGGCTCGCAGTTCATGGCACTGATGGATACGGGCACGTATCCCAACGCGGCCGTCAGCCTCATCACTTCGACGGATGGCGCGGCTTGGACGGTGGTGGGTGCGCTGCCTGGGGCCTCGGCGACGGTGACGCTGTTTGGCTATCAAGTCGCTTCGTCGGGCAGTCTCTATGTGGTTGCTGGTGATCGCCATGACAGCGCGACAGGCCAGGACTATGGCGAAATCTGGAGCACCGTCGATGGCACCACTTGGAACAACACCGTGTTCACTGGTGCGACGGATGCGACGGCGATCAGGGATGTGATCTGGTCGGGCCAAGCCTTCGTCGCTGTGGGCGATGGCGGCAGTTCGGCGGCGGCATATCGCTCGACGGATGGCATCACTTGGGCCGCGAGCACGGGCGCGATTTATGCCAACTGCCTCGCGAAAAAAGGCACCACGGTGAATGCCTTGATGGTGGCGCTTGGCGAGGGTATCGCCGCGACTTCCAGCGATGACGGCGCGACGTGGTTGACGAATCCCACTGCACCGACGCTGCCCTTTTCGCCAAAGGATGTGCTATGGGATGGTACGGCGTGGATCGCTGTCGGCTCGAACGGCACCATTTTTACCTCGACCTCGGCGGGCACGAGTTGGCTACGGCGCACGCCATCGGGTGCGATTGGTGACTTCGTCTCTATTGCTTACAACGGCACCAACCGTTACCTCGCCATTGATGCTCAATCCTACGCCTGGTACTCCAGCAACGGCACTTCCTGGACGAAGTTCACCAATCAGAGTTTTGATGGGGCGAAAGGTGTGATCTGGGACGGCGCCGAGTTCGTCGTCGTCAGCCAGTTTTTTGTCTGGACGACGACGGATGGCAATTCCTGGTCGGGCAGTGGCCAGTTTGGCCCCAGCAGTGCCGACCCCGACGTGATGACCACGCTCGCCTACTCGGCTGGTAAGTACGTGGCCATCGGCTACAACTTCGATACCTTAGCCCCTGTCATCTATTCGGGCACGGCGGCGGACAACTGGATCAAGCGCAGCGTGCCTGCGGGCGTCTCACAGCTTAATGCCATCACCCGCGCGGGCTCGCTATGGATTGCGGTTGGCAATAATGGAATCATCATCACTTCGCCCGACGGCACGACATGGACGAAGCGCACGACTAATGCGCCGGACTACCATTTCGACTCCGTCGCTGGCAGCGGCAGCCTCATCGTGGCAGCCAGCAGCGGGAGTTCCGGCGATTACTACACTTCCACCAATGGCACGACCTGGGTGCGGCGTGGCGGCAGTGCTGGCGGCGGCTACTACCAGTTCAATTGCGTGACCGCGACGGGCAGCAGCTTCACCGCCATCGACAGCTACGGCGGCACGGCGCGAAACTCCGTCGATGGCATCAACTGGACTTCGCACAGCATCCAAACCGCGACACCTATTCGAGGCATCAGTTGGACGGGCACAGAAGCCTTGGCGGTGGGCGATCACAACACCGTCCTCAGCAGCGACTTGGTGCCGGTGATCGACTTCGCTCTAGCCTCGCAGAGTGCCTTTGAAAGCGGTGGCACGGCGAGCATCATCGTCACTCTCTCTGCGCCCACGACGAGCACCGTCACGCTGCCCCTCAGCGCGGATGCGGCTTCAACCGCCGTCGTCACCACCGACTACACCGGGCTGCCTGCGAGCGTCGTCTTCAACGCAGGCGAGCTGTCGAAGTCCTTCGATGTCACGCTCGTCAACGATGCAACGGTGGAGGTGGACAAGGTCTTGAAGCTCAATATTGCTGCCGTCGCGGGCACTCGACTTGGCACGCAGACCTCGCACACTTTAACCCTCGTGGATGACGATAACCCGCCGACGATTCAGTTTGTCAGCACGGCGCAAGCCGCGCCTGAGCACGCGGGCACGGTGACAGTGGAGGCTCTGCTTAGCTGGCCTGCGCCGGGAGCCGTCACGGTCAACGTCATACCCACGGGCACAGCGGGTGCGAGCGACTACACTGCGGACACGACGCTGAGTTTCATCGCAGGCGAGCGTCGCAAGACCTTCGCCATCGCCATCAGTGACGACAGCACGGTGGAGTCTCTGGAAACGGCGGTCTTCACACTGACCTCGCCGAGTGGTGCGACGCTGGCTGCTAGCAGCACGGCCTTCACTTTATCCATCCAAGACAACGACCCCACAAGCACGCCCGGCAAGCGCTGGACGCTGCGCCAGCCGACGCCTAGCGGGGATTACTTGCGGGCGCTGACGAACACCGCTTCCGGCTTTGTCGTGGTGGGCGCTGGTGGCACCGTGCTGACGGGCGATATCGCGGGCCAGAACTGGCAGCGTCATTTCACCGGGCTAAGTGCTGACGTGGGGCTGAATGCCGTGATCTCCGTGGGCGGGCAGCTCATCGCCGCAGGCGATGCGGGCCATGTGCTGACCTCGCCAAACGGCATCAATTGGACGGATCACCTCGTGCCTGATGCCACCACTGACTTGTATTTTGGCGGCATCGCCAGCAGCGGCACGCGGCATGTCGTCGTGGGAGATCGCTACACCAACTCGGGGTACGTCCCTGTCATCTACGGCTCCAGCGATGGCATGACCTGGACGGCGGAAGCTCCGCCAGCGGGCTTGCGGGGCACACTTTACAGCGTCGCCTATGCCAGCGGCACCGGCTTCATCGCCGTGGGGAATCAGGCCAACTACTCTACCTCCACCACCACCTACACGACGCTGATTTTCACTTCGCCAGATGGCAAAGTCTGGACGGACGCCAGCACCCAGCTCACTGGCGTGGCCTTGTATGATATCGTTTACACCGGCTCAGTCTTCGTCGCCTGCGACTCGTCAAAGAATTGCTATGTCAGCAACGGCTCTGGCACCTGGACTAAGACCTCCACCGGCAATCTGGGCACCATCAACACTGTGGCCTTTGACGGCAGCAAGCTCATCGGTGTGGGCACCGCCATCGCCGCTAGCACCGCCACGGCTACAGCCTGGACGCAGACCGCTAGCCCCACCACATCGGATCTCACCGACATCGCATCATACGGTGGCTTCGTCGCCATCGGCGGCGTCAGTGGCATCTACACTTCCTCCAATGGCACCGCCTGGACGCGCACGAGCGGCGGCTTTGAGAGCTACTCCAGCCTGAACGCAGCCACCTGGACCGGCACGCAATTCGTTGCCGTGGGTGACAACAATGACGGCACTACTTCCGCGCTCATCTGCACCTCGCCCGATGGCATTGCCTGGACGCAAAAGGCCAACACGGTGAAGAAGGCGCTGCTCAGCGTCGCATGGTCAGGTAGCGCGCTGGTGGCCGTCGGCAGAGCTGGAACCATAGCCAGTTCAAAGGACGGCGCTGTATGGACCACCAAGGCCAGCGGCACCAATCTGGACCTGCACCAAGTCATCTGGGCACGGAATCAATTCATCGCCGTCGGTGGCCATGAGACGGGCGAAGACTACAGCACGGGTACTGGTGGCAGCATCGTGCTGACCTCGCCCGATGGCACGAAATGGACGCGACGCACCGTGCCGACCGATCATCCGCTGGAAGGCATCGTCTTCACGGGCACGCAGTACGTCGCCGTGGGCCGAGCCAGCGCAGACAGCCTTGGCTACAATTCAGGCGAGACCGAAATCCTCACCTCGCCGGATGCCATCACCTGGACGCATCGCAGCAGCGGGCTCATGGGCTTTGATCTCCAGCGCATCACTTGCAACGGCACCGTGATGGTCGCCACGCATGAGAACTTTGGCATCCTGCGCAGCACCGATGGCATCACTTGGGCACCCGTGGCCTGGATGCCGCCTGCGCCGCCAACGGCTTACCTCACCGAGCTGTATGATGTCGTATGGACAGGTACGAATTTTGTCACCGTGGGCAACAGCGGCATCTCGCTCAACTCCACCGATGGCAACACCTGGACTACCTCGCAGACCGAACTGCACAGCGATCGCGTGCATGGCCTCGCGTGGAATGGCCAGACGCTCGTCGCCGTCGGAGCCAACGCCAGCGTGCAAACCAGCGGCCCCGGCGGTTCGCTGCCAGTCCCCGTGGTCAATTTCGCCAGCGCCTCCAGCAGCGTCAGCGAGAGCGCAGGCGTGGCGAATATCCTCGTCACACTCAGCGGCACCTCGGCGACCAAAGTCACCATTACTTACACCAACGACGCGCCCGCCAATGGCTTGGAATTAACAGGCGCGAATGCCGATGTCGTCATGCCTACCGCCGCGCTTGTCTTTAATCCTGGCGAGACGCAGAAGTACCTCAGCATCGTCATCAAACCCGATGTCCGCGATGAGGGCGATGAAGAGTTAGTGTTGCATCTAGGCACCGTCACAGGCGGAGCCACGCTGGGCAGCACCATCATCGCGCACACCCTCACCCTCACCGACAATGACACCGCGCCCAGCGTCTCTAATCCCGTCTCGCAGCTACTCCAAACTGGCGCATCACTCACCCTCAGCGTCAGTACTTCGGGCACCACGCCGCTTGCTCTCCAGTGGAAGAAAAATGGCATCGCCTTGCCCGCCACCGTCATCGGCAGCAAGAGCGCCAACCTTTACATCCACCTGGTCAAGATAGCCGACGCGGGCGACTACACCTGCACCGTCACCAACGCCGCAGGCAGCGCCACCTGCGCCGCTGCCAAGGTCGGCGTGTATGAATCGAATGGCACGCAGCCCGAAGTCACCAGCCTGGGCATCAAGCCCGTCGTCCTCACCCAGCCCGCCTCCAGCAACTGCGTCTGCCATTGGACTAAAGACAGCGTGGACATCACCGACACACCGCCCACCGGCATCACCTACAACGCGAATAAAAGCGTCATCACCATCGGCAACCTCGCCAGCAATGGCGGAGTCTATGCCTGCCAAGTCGAGCTGCCCGGCGTCAACACCGCCCCCTTCCCGAGCGGCAATCGCTGGGGCGTGAGCATCGTCGCTAGTGCGCCCGTGATCACCGCCATCACCACACTCACCCCCGGTGCCATCGGTCAATTTTACATCCACGGCGTCTCCGGCTCACCTGTGACGAAATGGGTCGCCATCGGCTTACCCAAGGGCCTCAGCATCAACCCCGAGAGCGGCGTTATCAGCGGTTATCCCAGCGTCTCCAACACCACGCCCAAGACCGTCACCATCATTGGTACCAATGCCAAAGGCTCGACCACCATCAGGCCGACTATCGCCATCAGCGGCCTTGATCTCGCCCTCATCGGCACCCACACGGGCCTCCTCGCTCGCGATGCCAGCAATAGCAACCTCGGCGGCTACATCACCTGCACCGTCACCAGCATAGGCACCTGCACCGCCAGCTACACCATCGGAGCCACGAAGTATGCCATTACCGGAGCCGTCGCCATTACCGGAGCCACCTCGTTTAGACTGGGCAACCCACTCAGCTTTTTCGGCAATCCCACGGCTCTCATCAACAGCAAGCCCGTGGATATTTCCTTCACCTATGACCCCGCCAACCCCACCACCAGCGGCGCGACAGGTAGCGGCAGAGTCCGCACCACCACCCCAGGTGGCAGCATCATAGACACCAACTTTGAAACCCGCCGCGCCCTCACCGGAGCCACGCTCGCAGGCTACGTAGGACGCCACAACTTCGCCCTGCAACTCGCCACGCTCGCCGATGTGGGCAATGTCTTGATCCCCCAGGGCTATGGCTTCGGCAGCGCCACCATCAGCGCCACAGGCGCGATCACCTACGCGGGAAAAACGGGCGACGGCAACGTCATCACCGCCTCCAGCCCGCTCAATACCGACAGCACCAGCCCGCTCTACGCCGCCCTTTACAAAGGCACGGGTAGCCTCGCCGCCCTGCCACTCTTCACCCTCGGCGGCGCATCACCGAGCTACCCCGACACCACCATCATCGACACCGCCACCGCCACCTGGAGCAAGCTGCCAGACAGCAGTAAAACCAGCGCAAGGACTTACCCCGCAGGCTGGGCACCGCTCGCGCTCAAGCTCCAAGGCTCGCGCTACAACAATCCCGCGCCTAGCAGCGTCGTGATGGGCCTGACCTATCTTGGCCTCGGCTACACCAACGTCGATCTCACCTTCGATGTAGAAGCCAGCAACCCCACGCCCAATGCCACGCTCAACATCAAGCCCACGGGCGCGATTGATCCCATCACCTACAACCCGCGCAGTTTGTCCTGCGCCGTCGTGCCAGCCGATGGCACTTACAGCGGCAAGGTGGACTTCACCGAGACCCTGCCCAATGGCGTCATAATCAAACGCGCCGCGAACAGCTACTCAGGCCAAATCGTTCGCATCTTCGGAGTCACGCCAGAGCAGCAAGGCTACGGCCAAGTCACCTACCCGCTGCTGCCCGACATCAACATCTCGCCCCTGCCTGCTGCGACTTCGACGCCCATCGTCACCAACCGCGTGACCTTGGCACCGCAGTAAGGCACGCCGTAGAACGAGCACGTCGCGCTCGTTCTACTTTTCGCCGCATCGTCTTGCCACAACCCACGGCCTGTGGAAAGGCCAGCGCTATGTTCCAAATCCTGCGCCGTCTCTTTTCCCAACCTGCCAAGATCAGCCTCATCCATGCCACGCGTGGGCGTGCTGACCTGCCGCTAGCCTGCCGCAAAACCTGGCTAGAGATGGCCAGCAAGCCCGAGCGCATCGAACACATCTTTGCCATCGACGACGACGACGACATCTGCAAAGCCGCCCTCGTTGACTTCCAGCCGCATGTCGTCAAAGAAGCAGGCAAGGGCTGCGTCGGCGCGTGGAACCTCGCCGCAGCGCACAGCACGGGCGACATCCTCGTGCAGCTCTCGGATGACTGGACGCCCGT
This sequence comes from Verrucomicrobiota bacterium, assembly GCA_031411235.1. Lineage (GTDB taxonomy): Bacteria > Verrucomicrobiota > Verrucomicrobiia > Verrucomicrobiales > Verrucomicrobiaceae > JANOAR01. The sequence continues at coordinate 26,347 of JANOAR010000088.1, forward strand.
GCAAGGCTGGGACGATCTGTTTGAGCAGCGCCTCGGCAGCCTCAGCAAACCCAAGGTTCTAGTCATAAGCGATGGGCATCGCACTGACGATCTGCTGTGCATGGCCATCCTCAATCGCAAGCGTTTCGAGCAAGTCGGCTGCTTCCTGCCGCCCGCCTACACAGGCGTGTATTCGGATGATGAATTCAGCTTCCGCGCCTTCGATGATGGTGTCATCGTCGAAGCCCGCGATGTGGTGCTCACCCACGATCACCCGAACTACAACACGGCCATCGAGATGGATGAAACCTACCGCCGCCAAAACGACAACGCGAAGTATGCCGAGGCCAAAGCCATCTTCCTGGAGCGCAATCCCGAGGCCAAGAAACGCTGGTTCGTGAAGGATCACTGGGAGCGCCGCTTCGTCTCCAAAGCTGACTATGCGGCCAAACGAAAAGCCGAGAAGGCGAAGTAGCAGCGGAACAACCAGCTAGGTCTGGTGTCTTTCCATGACGTTCCCCCCGAACGCAGCGATAGCAACCGGAGCGCGGGGCTCCGACCCATAAGCGCTGTGTCCTCGCGGTGAAGCTAGGTAGCACCCAAGTGTGCGGTGGCTTTGTCCCTGCGAACAAGTGCTGCGGGGTCGGAGCCCCGCGCTCCCTTTTCAAACGCTTCGTCGCTCTATGCGTTTTTCTGCTGCCACCAGCCGATCATGAAACCGATGCCAGCGCCGAAGCCGAGGCCATGGAACAGGCCCCAGCCGAGCTTGGCAGCGATGGCTACCTGTGGCTTTGTCCAGCCTTCGATGCCGGAGGCGAGCAGGCCGTACATCCACTTCCCGCCGATGAAGTAGCCGAGGGTGTGCAACGTGAACAAAGCCAATGCGCCGATCCAGAATCCCTTCGCGCGGCCAAGGGAACGCCAGGCGACGGCTGCAAAAAACAGCGTGCCTGCCGCCGCGCCGAGCCATTCGCCGGGCCTGCCTTTGACGACAAACCAAGCGAGACTCCACAGCACGGCGTAGCCCAGGAAGGCGGGCAGGAACATGCGGTAAAACCTTGCCACGCGATGCTCGCCCTCCAGCAGCCCGTGCAGGGCGATGCCTGCACCACCGAGAAAGACCAGCGCGATGAGGGCATACATACCGATCTCGCTCCCGCCAAGCCGTGGGGCAAAGGCCCAGATGGAATACGCGGCGATGCTGACGGCGGCATAACCCAAGCTGCCGTGAAGGGTGGATCGAAGGATGGACTTCATGGGAGAGGAATCGGCGCGGCAGCACACTTCCTTGCCAGAGACTGGGGCGACGCATTGGGAGATCTCGACGGCAGCTTGATTTTCCCCGCTGCCGCGCCCACTAGCCGTGCTTACCTTTTTGCCTCTCTCCATGACTGACCTGAAGACTTACCTCGCCGAACGCTGCACCCTCGTGGATGCCGCACTCCATCAATTTATTCCGAGCGACGACACCTCGCCCGCGACCATCCACAAGGCGATGCGGCACAGTGTCTTCGCAGGTGGCAAGCGCTTGCGCCCGCTGCTCTGTCTCGCAGCGGCGGAGGCCTGTGGAGGCAGTGTGGAAGCGGCGATGCCTGCGGCCTGCGCGGTGGAGTGTCTGCATACGTACTCGCTCATTCACGATGATCTGCCGTGCATGGATGATGATGATTTCCGCCGTGGTGTGCCCACTTGCCACAAGGTCTATGGCGATGGCATCGCCGTGCTCGCGGGCGATGCGTTGCAGGCGATGGCCTTTGAACTCGTCGCGCGGATGCTGCCCGGCGCGGGGTATTCCATCGGCGACTGCGTGCTGGAGCTAGCGGTCACAGCAGGTAGCCGCCACCTCATTGGCGGGCAGGTGATGGACTTGGAGGGCGAGGGCAAAAAGCTGCCGCTGGCCGATCTGCGCTACGTGCATGAGAGCAAGACAGCGGCGCTGCTCACCACCTCCATCAAGCTCGGCGGCATGAGCGCGGGCGCTACGCCCCAGCAGCTCGCCGCGCTGCGCACCTTCGGCTGGGACACGGGCCTAGCGTTTCAGATCATCGACGACATCCTCGACGTGACGCAGACGACGGAGAAGCTCGGCAAGAGCGCGGGCAAGGATGCCGCCACCGATAAGTCCACCTACCCTGCGCTGCTAGGCCTGGAGGCCTCGCGAGCCGAAGCGCACCGACTTACCACCGAGGCGATGACGGCGCTGGACATCTTCGGCGACAAGGCCGTGCGACTGCGCCAGATGGCCGAGCATCTGCTGGCGCGGGAGTATTGATGCGTGTGCGCACGCAAAGCCCGCAAGGCCTTCCTTGCGGGACTTAGCGCGGCTTAAACCACTCAATAACTCTTCGCAAAGATCACCCGCCGCGCACTGGGTTTGCCCGTGAGGAAACACGTCCCCGCCTCGGCATACTCGTCGCCCAGCGGGATGCAGCGGATCGTTGTTTTGAACTCCTTGCTCAGGCGGTCTTCCTCCTCGGCGCTGCCAGCCCAGTGCATGAGGGCGAAGCCGCCATGGATCTCGGGCTTGGCCTCATCCTTGGGGGTGAAGTAGGCTTTGAATTCATCGAAAGTTTCGAGCTTCTTTGTGTGGGCATCACGCAGTTCCGTGGCGCGTTGGAGCAAGGTGTTCTGGGCATCAGCGAGCAGGGCGCTGACTTCCTGGATGAACTCCTCCTTGCCCATGCTGTCCTTGGCCTTGGAGCCGAGGTGGCGCTTGCCAACCATGACGCTGCGGCTGGTGATGTCGCGCGGGCCGATCTCGACGCGCAGCGGCACACCTTTTTTGATCCACTCCCAGTTGCGCGTGCCGCCGGGCAGATCGCGCTTATCGACATGCACGCGGATGGCTTCGCCCGCGAAGGTCTGGCTGCGCAGGCACTGCGCGAGAGCTTCGCAGGCGTCGATGATCTCCTGCCTGGTATCAGGCTTGGGCGTGACGGGTAAAATAACAATCTGCTGCGGGGCAACGCGTGGTGGCAGCATGATGCCGTCGTCGTCGCCATGGGCCATGACGAGTGTGCCGATGGTGCGTGTGCTCACGCCCCAACTCGTCGTCCACGCGTGCTGCTTCACATTGTCGCGGCCAAGGAACTGGATGCCTGCGGCCTTGGAAAAATTTTGCCCGAGGAAGTGGGAAGTGCCCGCCTGGATCGCTTTCCTGTCCTGCACCATCGCCTCCACGGTGAAGGTATTCAGCGCACCAGGGAAGCGCTCGCGCTCGGTCTTCTCGCCAGGGATGGCGGGGATGGCGAGGAAGTCGCGGAGGAAGTCGGCATACACCTTGTGCATCAGCTTCGTCTCCACCATCGCCTCCTCAGCCGTCTCGTGCGCGGTGTGGCCTTCCTGCCAAAGGAACTCAGCGGTGCGCAGGAACAAACGCGGGCGCATCTCCCAGCGCATCACATTGCACCATTGGTTGATGAGCAGTGGCAGATCGCGATAGCTCTCGACCCAGCGGGCGAAGGCCGCGCCGATGATCGTCTCGCTGGTGGGGCGAATCACGAGCGGCTCGGCCAACTCACCGGTGGGGATCATCTTCGTCGTGCCATCGGGCTGCTTCTGCGCTTCCAGACGATGATGAGTCACGACCGCACACTCCGTGGCAAAGCCCTCGGCGTGCTGCGCTTCCTTTTCGAGATACGACAAAGGAATGAGCAGCGGGAAGTAGGCATTGCTGTGGCCCGTCTCCTTGAATTTGGTATCGAGGTAGCGCTGGATGTTCTCCCACAAGCCATAGCCCCAGGGCTTGATGACCATGCAACCGCGCACTTCAGAGTTCTCGGCGAGGTCGGCAGCGCGCACGACTTGCTGATACCACTCAGGGAAGTCAGCGGCGCGGGTCGGAGTGATGGCGGTTTTTTCGGTGCTCATAAAGATAGGGGAAATTGAAGGGGCCGAGAGTAAATCGAATGAGCGCTTGGGCAAATGCGGAATCGCTGTTTGGCGATGGCTCACAGGTGTGAAAAATAGCTCTGCTTTTACACCCGTTTCACACAAGTGAAGGGCGACTGTGGCAGCATGGCCTTGTTATGAAAACATCATTCCACCACCTATTCGTCGTCGGTCTTCTTGTCAGTGGTCTTGCGCTTGCGCAGGACATTGTGAACCCCAAGAGCGCAGCCAAGCCAGACCCTTTCGTCAAGGACAAGGGCAAGGCTGAAACCAAGGCGCAGCCGACGCCTGAACCACCCTGGGTTGTTCCCGACGGTGGCATTCGTTTCGTCTTCGAGACTTACTCGATGAGCCTCGCTGACTTCGATGCGCTGCTGGCCGAGGGGAGTAAAAGCGCGGCGATGTGGGAGCGCTTACAGAAGGCGGTGACTGAGAAAACGGCCACGCTGGATGTGGTGCAGAGCGTGGTCACCAAGTCGGGTCAACGCGCCACCACCGAGGCTGCGGATGAGTTGCTCTATGCCACAGAGTTTGCTCCCACCGCCAGCGGGGTGCTGGCTCCAACGGCTTTTGAAACGCGGCCTTGCGGGGATCGCATTGAGGTTGATCCCGTGCTCTCGCCGGATGGAAAGAGCGTCGATCTCACCCTCTCGATTGAAGCCGTGCGCTTCATCAAATGGACCGAGGACAAGGCACAGCCGCCTGCTGTGTCTAGCACGCAGCCGCTATTCACCGAGGCCAAATCAACCATGTCCACATCGCTGCCGATGGATCAAGCGAACTTCCTTGGCACCCTGACTCAGCCTTCTTCATCTGGCATAGCGGAGGCGGATACGGCGGACAAAGTCAGTCTCGTTTTCGTGCGCCCGACGCTGCTGCCGCTCGCGAAATCAATGCCCGAAAAAACCGATGTGCTGCAACTGCGACTCGCCTTCCGCACCTATCGCTTGGACCGCGCCGTCGCCGCCGAGTTGCTGCGAACCCATACCGATAGCGAGGCTCTGCTGAAGGCAGTGCAGGGCTTGGTAAAAGGTGGCAGTGCTCAGTTGGAATGCCTGACCACAGGCACATCGAAGTCTGGGCAACGAGGCTCTATCGAAGAGACCGCTGCCTTCCAATACGGCACAGAGCGAGCCGAATCGCCAGTCTCGCCACCAGCCATCTACGGGTTCAAGAATTTCGAGATGCGCCCGCTCGGTCATCGCATCGAGTGGGAGGCCGTCATCAATCCCGACACCCTCCTCTGTGAAATCAACACCGCACCTGAATTCTCCGAGTATCGAGGTGCCGTCTCCGGTCATCCCGTGATCGAAAAACTGCCCGAGATGCCCGTCTTCACCTCTCGTAAAATTCAAATGTCCCTCGGTGTCGCGCTCGGGCACACGGCCTTCGTCGGCACCATCAACCAACCGCGCGACACGGGCGTGAATAACCGCAAGGATGATGGCAAGACCTGCCTGCAATTCGTCGAGATCGTGGCTTGGTAAATCATCGCCATGTTTCGCAACCTCCATCATTTGTTGTTCGGCCTGCTGCTGCTTGCCGCTGCGCTGGTGGGGGCGGCGGGCTGGCGGTTGTCGATGCACGCCGAGCAGCAGCGCGTGCCGCAAGATCGTGGCCCACTCAATGAAGCAGCGGGTCACATTCAGCAATCGCTCAACAAGCTGGAGGCGGCCTATACTGAGCATCTGCGCGACCTCGTTGCAGGGCTAAAGCCGGACGAAGAACTCTCCACCAAAGCAGCGTGCGAGCGACTCGTCGGCATCGCTCGGTGCTCGTTGCTGCACCGCAAAGAAGCGGGTCGCATCGACTCCCACATCGACATCGCAACCACGCTCGCTGCCGCTTTGCCCCGCCCCGCGCTGTGGCAGCGAAACAGTGAGCGCGGCCCCCTCACACTCATCACGCTGGATGCAGCCACCGGCGATGGCTGGTTGGAAAATTCTGCGCGACCGTTGCTCTACATTCGCGTGCCAGACGCACGGCTTACCACGCCCGGCGAGCGCAGTGTCATCGCTCTCAGCGTGATCGCCGATGAAGTCGCTGCAGCCATGACGCAGAGCCTGCGCGATGACATTCATTTGCCACCCGCCGCGCTGCTTCATCAACTCATCGCGCCCGATGGTGCGGTCATTGTCAGTGTGGGCAAAGCCTCTGCCAGCGATTCCATCGCCGACTCTGTGCAGCCGCTGCCCACGCGCTTCGGCGCCTGGCGAATTGAGTCCTGGGATGCTCGGCGCGAGGTCATCATCATCGACCGCGCATTGCGCATCAGCAGCATGATCGCTGCGATGGTGCTGGCGCTGATCGGCCTCGCGACGTGGTGGCACCAGCGCCAATCCTCGCAGCGCGCCCAGCAGCGCGTGTCCTTTGTGAACCAAGTGTCGCACGAGCTGCGCACGCCGTTGACCAATCTGCTGCTCAACCTCGATCTCGCTTCCGAGGATCTGCCAGCCCATCCGCGTCTCGATCATGTGCACCAGGAAGCCGCTCGCCTGGGCCGACTCATCGACAACGTTCTCACCTTCTCGCGTGCCGAACAGGGCAAGCTCGAACTGCACGCTCACCCCTGCGACATCAGCGCGGTGATTCGATCCATCGTCGCCATTTTCCAGCCGCTGCTGGATCGACGCGGCATCATTTTTTCCACTCAGCTAGACCTCCCACCAACCCTTATTCTCGATGCCGATGCCCTCACCCAGATCATCGCCAACCTCCTCTCCAACATCGAAAAATACGCGCCCTATTCCCCAGCAACATTGACCGCTTCCATCAAGAACGAACATCTCATCATCATCGCCACCGACAACGGCCCTGGTATCCCACAAGCTGAGTCTCAACGCATCTTTGAGCCCTTCGTGCGCCTCGGCAACACCGTCACCGAAGGCGTCAGCGGCACTGGCTTAGGCCTAGCCATCGCCCGTGATCTCGCCCAGCGCATGGGCGGCCAGTTGCTCTTCGTGCCCACAGAACGCGGAGCGTGCTTCAAGCTCGATGTAACTCTTCCCCCATGACCATTCTCTTTGCCGAAGACGATCCCCTCACCCTCGACTCCCTCGCCGCCTGTGCCGAGAGCGAAGGCTATCACTGCCTGCGAGCACGCAACGGGCATGAGGCCCTCGCCTTGTGGAGACAGCATCAGCCCGCCGTCGTCTGCCTCGATATTATGATGCCCCTGCTCGATGGCTATGAAGTCTGTCGCCGCATTCGCAGCGCCGATGCACAGGTGCCCATCCTCTTTTTATCCGCCAAAAACGAGGAGATCGACGTCGTCGCAGGCCTGCAACTCGGAGCCGATGACTTCGTGCGCAAGCCCTTTGGCAAAGCCGAGTTACTCGCCCGCATTCGCGCCGCCGCTCGCCGTGCTCCAGCCACCCCAACCGCCGAGTTTCACCTCGCCGATCTCACCGTGCAGCCCTCACATTTAAAGGCCACGCGAGGCACCATCAGCATCGACCTCACCCCGCGCGAGGTGGCTCTGCTGCGATGCTTTCACCAACACTCTGGGCAAGTCCTCACTCGCGACACCTTGCTGGATCTATGCTGGGGCATCGACTACTTCCCCGAGTCGCGGACGCTCGATCAACACATCGCCAAGCTGCGCAAAAAGATCGAACTCGATCCCGAGCATCCCGCCATCATCGAAACCATCCGCAGCATCGGTTATCGCTGCACATCGGCATAATGGATCTTGACCATTTAAACACGCTTCGCCAACTTTGCGCCCTGGCAAACATCGCCACACAACTCATCCACCCAACAACACCATGACCTTCAAACCCCTCCTCGCCATCGGCGCTGCCGCAGCCATGCTCGGCAGCCTTACCACCTCCCGTGCTCAAGCCCCCGCCGGTGCGGTGGACTTTGAGAAAGACGTGCTGCCCATCTTCAAACAGAGCTGCTTCAAATGTCACGAAAAGGAGCATACCGATGAGAAGGGCAAAGTGAAGAAGCCCAAAGGCAAGTTCCGCATGGACAGCGCCGCGATGCTCACCAAGGGCGGCGAGGAAGGCAGCAACATCGTCCCTGGCGACGCGGCAAAGAGCACCGTCTATACCTCCGTGTGCCTGCCAGAGGCTGATGAAAAAGCCATGCCTCCTGAAGGCAAAGGCGACCGCCTCACCGCCGCGCAGCAAGAGGTGATCAAGAAATGGATCACAGAAGGCGCGAAGTTTGGTGCCTGGACAGGCGTGGCTGACTGAGCTGAGCCCGAGGCTCTGCATAGCCGATAGCCCTTGCTGATCTCCGAAATGGAATAGCCCGTGGCGCAGCCCTTGCGGTCTGCGCCACGGGCTTTTTCTTGGACGGCTCCCTTCTCCATTTTTAATCCTTCTCTTCCGTCCGCCGCCCGTACGCCACATGCACTACTTCATCACTGGAACTGACACCAACGTGGGCAAGACCTACGTCACCTGCCTCCTGCTCGCCGCCCTGCAACGCCAGGGGAAAAACTGCGTCGGCTACAAGCCCATCTCCTGCGGCGACCGCAGCGACGCCCATGCACTGCTCGCCGCCTCGACAGACAAAACCTTGCCCTTGGCCGACATCAACCCCCTGCACCTCAAAGCCCCGCTGAGCCCCTACGTCGCCGCGATGATGGAGAACTGCTCCATCGACCTGGATAACTTGCGCAGCGCATTCTTCCCTCTCGCCCAGCAGCATGACAGCGTGCTCGTCGAAGGCGCAGGCGGCTGGGAAGTGCCCATCAGCGCCACTCAAACCCTGGCCGACTTTGCCGAGAGTCTAAGCCTCCCCATCATCCTCGTTGTGGACAACAAACTCGGCGCACTGAACCACACGATCCTCACCGTGCGCAACATCCAGCAACGCGGTCTGAAGTGCGCAGGCATCATCCTCAACCACACCCGCGACGAACGCGACACCGCCAGCATCAGCAACCGCCAAGTCATCGAGCAACACCTCAGCGTCCCCGTCATCGCCGAGATCATGCACGGCGAAACCGAGATCGACTGGCCACTGTGAAGCTCCCTCAAAGCTCATCGAAACCAAAGAAAATCCAGCGACTCGTTTGACAAACAAATCCCACTGCCTATTCTCGCTATCCCACAAGGGATGACCAATCAGGTCAAAGCACTCGTAGCTCAATTGGATAGAGCATCTGACTACGAATCAGAAGGTTTCAGGTTCGAGTCCTGACGAGTGCGCCAGCTTCAAAGCCTTATGGCGCTAGGGCTAGAGCGTGAACGGCATCAGCCCGCAGCTACCCGAAAAAATCGTTGCCCGGCCACTTTTCGGCCACTTTTCAGGCAGACCCCCCGGCAATTCCGGCCCCAAGAAAGCCGAGTCTAGCCCGCCATGCTCTCCAGTGCGGTGAAGACCCTCGCGATTCGGCAAAGTGCCAGGAATGGCGATTGTGAAGGCTTTTTCGACGGGTTGAACCCATTTCCAGCACACGGCGCACACTCGCGCATATCACTTTGCATCACAAAGTCAAAGGCGTTACCATCAGCAATGAATGAAGCCATCAGCTCAGTTTTGAAAAGCACCCTCACGCCACGCCAAGCGGCCAAAGCACTCGGCTTGCGATCCTTCGACATCACGAAAATGATCGGGCAAGGCACCCTTCGGGAAGTTCGGATGACGGTCATTCGACGGCGCATTCCAAAGTCAGATATTGCCGCACTTGTCGAGGCACGGGCCTCGGCCTGAAATAATATGCCCGTCGGTGCATACATCGCCAGTGGGCACGCCTCCCTACTGCCGCCAAAAAATATTCACGGGACGGGTAGGCGGGCACTGACAAAACTGACAAAACCCCCATTTCGGCAGTTTCGTCGGTTTTGTCAGTTCGTGTTTAGGGCGCTGCTGAGTTTTTCGCACGGGGGTTGAGCCGATAAAGGAAAGTAGGACGCCCCCCTTTTGACGTGCTCGCCTGCTCTGTCGGGATGAGCCAACCATGTTCGACGAGCAATTCACAAGCGCTCTCGGCATCGTCGGGGCGAGTGATCCCGCTCCATCCTTTGCGGTGAACGTGGCGGGCGGTGAAGTCCTCGGGCAAGCCTGCGCTTCCATCGCGCAACTTGCGCAAGAGTGTTCGGGCGGCATCGCCCTCGGCAATGGTGCCAGCAGCATAGACTCGGGCGGCATGACTTTCGAGGTAGTCGGCCCATGCCAACGCTCTTTCCAAAGCAGAGAGGCTAACGGCCCCTGCCTGCCACTCGGCAACGTGGATGAGCAGGGCCAGGGCGGGAACGAGTTTGCGATACTTGCCCAAGTGCCCCTCAAAGGCCGGGGCCATGCTTTCGTTGCGCAGACGTAACTCGAAGCCTTCACGCCACTTATTGAACCGCGCCTGCGCATCAGGGCAAAACCGAAACGTGGGCACTCCATCGCGACCCAGCGAAGCACCCATTTTTGCAAGTTGATCCGCAGTGAGGTCTTCGACGGTTTGGAAGACGCTCGCGGCTTCATCTTCGGCAGCGCGATCAAGCGGGCGATCAACGTTTTTCCAGTCCTTCGGCAAGTCGGGATACACCATCAGCGAGAAGCGTTGAAGAAAGCCATCAGCTCCCTCTGAATTGCCATTCGCGGCGCGAACGTGCGAGGCAATGACGCCAGGCTGAATACTGCCCAGTACGCTGAGGGCGCAATGTTCAATGCGACGAGTGCCGCGCATGATCCTGTCAAACGTGAACGGCTCTTTTCCTGCCCAGGCTTGCAGTAGAAAGGCACGCAGAGCTTGATTGCCGTCCTTGTCCAACATGGCGAGCAGCCCAGCGAGTTCGTCTTGATAAAGCAGCGTGCCAGTCGGGTTGTCTTTCAGCACCTCGCCGAGAGCTTCGATGCTGGCATCGTTCACGATGAAGCGGCGGCATGGCAGGGCTTCGCTAGCACTGTCGATGAGAGCGCCATAATCAAAGGTTGCGCCTGCCTTGGCTGCTTTGGTAGCCTCGGACTCCAGCGCCCTCCGCTTATGCTTGGCTTCGATTTCCGAGACCAGCTTGGCTTGTTCTGAGGTGTCAAATTGCTGAAAGGCTTCACGCTCCATTGTGCGCAGTGGGCGCATGGTGGCTTGCATCGCTGGCGACTTCATCAGCGACGGGCGACCAATCGCCATGCCCCACACGTGCGGGAATTCGATGTAGCCCTCATCCTGCTCCTTTGGCTGAATGCAAAAATGCCTGCCTGCTACACTAGAAAGCGCGGTCATCGCAGCGACGGCGGCATAATCGGGAGGGCATTGCATTCGCTCGGCAATGTCGGCAATCCACGGGCGTAGCGATGCGGGCAACCAATCGAAGTTGAAGGGCTTCACGGGTGGCAGGGAATTGGTAAGAGCGCGAGGCTTGGGCAAGTCCGCGCCTGTTTCGATGGCGATGCGTTGGATGCTTGCGAGCTTGTCCGAGAGCAGCGCGGCGAGTTCTTTTGGCCCCACGTCGGCGGCTTCGATGAGACGCGACGCATCAGCAGCTTCACGGCGAGCATGGGCAAACGCAATATTGCCAGCATGGAATTTAGCGCCGCCTTCATCGAAGATGAGCGAGGCAATGCCATTCGAGTGCATCAGTAAAAGCGTCTCGGCATCCTTCACCTTGAAGTCACGGCGCAAGCAAGGCTCCAAGGTCTCCAGATTGACCGACTCGCCACGGCTGACAAGTGACAAGATGGCGGCCCAAATAAGGGAGCGCTCATCATTGGTGAAGGCTTCTTTGTTGGGCAGAATGCGAGCGAGTGCCGCTAGCCAATGCGTGTTCGTGCCTTCCAGCATCGCACCGATAAGTTGCTCTTCACTATCGCTGGCGGAGAGCATTCCGCCCGTGAGGTCTTCGGGTGGTTTCACAGCGCGGCCCTCCTGTAAATGACGCGGGTTTGTTGCGGTGGCAGTGGGGCCAAGTGGCAGCACACACACGCGGCGCAATGCTTGATATTCGCGGGGTTTGACGTAGTTTCGTCCCGGTTCTCGATCAAAGAGAGGGCGGGTGTTGCCACGGCAGCCCCGCCCTTTTTTATAGGCGGTAGTTGGTTCATGGCGGCGATTAAGCGGAGGTGGTTACAGGGCGCGACTTGACCAATGAATCAGCCTCAAACTTGAGGATTTCAGACATAGGGATACGAACATGCTGCCGACTGAATCGAAGCACGGCAAGTTTGCCGCTATTGACGGCCCTGCGTACGGTTAACTTGTGGCACTCCCAGCGTGCAGCAGCTTGGGCAATCGTGAGTGTGTGGGGTTCGTGAGGAGGCGCAGGGCGGGTGGTTTTCATCGTATGAGGTGGTTTCTCAGCGACTCAATCCGCTCCGGTGTGGGCATCTCTGTTTCGCTGAATGTCCCCATGGGTATCAGCGTTCACGATTTGCCTCAAAGTAGCTAAAAGCGTTACTTTTTGGTTCGATTTTGAGGTGGGGCCAATCTGCGCCGCCAGCGCTTTAGCTGTTTTCTCACCATCGCCTTTATCTGTTTCTTTTGTGTGCCAAAGCCCTGCCTCACCTGCGCCCCCGGCCCTCCGCTGTTGGTAGCCATCTTGCCGCGTGTCCAACTCTCGATCTCTTCGATGCTCGTCTCATGCCATTCGCGCTCTAAGTAAGGCAGTAGCAATTCGAGATACTTCGTTGGGTTAGAGTAACGCTCGTAACAATCTCCAAGCTGCTCGACAGAGTAACCCTTGTCGAAAGTGCAGATGCAGTCAGCTACCCAAAGGCTAAGCGTCCTAGCTCCGGTGCCAGCGCCATAGTCGCTCTTGGTTCTCTTGAGTGACCGCCACGCATTATCGAAGGCAGGGAGATCTTTGATCTCCATCAACCAAGCGGGAGTTGCGGCAGCATTCATCCTTTCGTGAAAGTGCCGGGCCATTCGTGCCAGTGCCTCAAGTGCAGCGTCGGCAGCATCGCCCTTCTGCCTCGCGTTAAATCGTGCCAGGGTTAGAAGATGCTCAACCATCTCTTGAAGGTGCCACGCACTCGGTGCTGAACGAACAAAGTCGTGCATATCACTCCACGGATCCCGTCTTAGCCTACTGCGCTCATTTTTGAGTTCGATCTTGAGTCCCTCATTCTCAGCTCGTAGCCGCTCATTCTCGGTTCGCAGTCGAAGGTTGTCGGTTAGGCGATGTAGCCCCCTTACGCGTTCACCTTTCAGCCGTTCATTCTCGGCCCGCAGTGCGGCCAAAGGAGACAATGGCTTTATTTTTTGCGGGTGCTGTTGGGGGGGCTCGTCGGCTAGAGAGGGTAATGGTTTTAAATTTTGCGCCTCGGAATCCTTGGAGAGTGAGGCGCTGGCTGGCTCGTCGCCTATCCCCTCCCCCGGTGTCTTCGATGCCTTAGACTTTGTGGCTTTCGATGCTGGCAAACTGAGTGCAGGCTTGCCCTTAGCGCTTGGCTTTGGCTTCATCACCTTGGCACGCGATGGCGTTTGTGCGGACGGTTTCGCCTTCATGCCCGCTTCTTTTGGATCGTGGTTGCCTTTGTCGCCGCTGTCTTTGCGCCAGGGAAGGGAATCACATTCTCAGCGGGGAGCAGCGCGCCTAGCCCGGTGCTGATTTTCTGCTTCTTGTCGGCGTAGAAGTCGGCAGTCACTCGAATATCTGAGTGTCTTAGCAGGCAGCTTGCAGCGTAGATGCCTGCGGACTTCGCTACCAGTGCGCCCGCCTCTTTTCGCATCTCATGCAGCGCCTTTTGTGCCTTCACGCCATGCTTGCGCAACCACGCATAGAGCACGGTGTAAACTGGTTCACAGCGATAGCTCACCCGGCTCTTGAACTCGGTAGAATCGCCGCCTTCAATCACGAACTCGCCGCTTGCTGCCGCCTTCCAGCCGCGAAGCAAATGGATCAACTCGGGGTCAAGATCAACGTCGCCAGCGGAGTCTTCACTTTTGGGGCGAAAATGCTCGGTGGCCTCGATACCGATCACGCCCGCATCAAGATCAACCTGCCGCCACAGCAAGCTATCAATCTCCCGCTTCCTCAACCCCAGGCACAACGCCAGCAGCAGCACCTTAAAGGCTTCCGGCTCCGAGTGCGCAAGCTCGGTGCTCGCCGCCCGCAGCAGCTTCTCGGCATCAATGCGAGACTGATAGCGGTTCTTGGTCTTCTTGCCAAAAAGCTCGGTAAGGTTCACGTCTGACATGGGCAACGGCTCCGGCAATGACAGCCCGGCTAGATCACGAAGCGCCTTCGCGATCTTCACCCCAAACAGCGACTTGGCATTGCGCACCAGGGAGCGAGCGGAGTTCAGCGCCCGGCGTTGCACATCGGGGTTTGCGGCCTTGCTCTTGCGGTAGCCTACCTGCCACGCGTTCACCTGTGCGGAGGTCAGCAGCGACAACGGCACCTTGTCCACAGCCTCGCGCCATTCTGCCGTGCCACCGTCCTTGTAGGAGAATCGGCTTTTGTTCTTGGCCAGCGTGCCCACGTCGCCCGCCAGTTTGCGCAGTGCCGACACATAATTTTGCATCGTGGCAGGGTAGAGGGTGCAATGCTTCTCCACGGCAGCGATCCACGCGCCCACGGTTTCAATGTCGGCTTCCTCTGCGGCCTTGGGTTTAAAGAGAGCCTCAGCCGCTGCCTTGCCCTCATTGAAGAGGACGCTGTAAATGCTCGCCGCCTTCGCCGCTGCCGCTGCCTGATTCGACGTGCCCAGCCCAAAGCGCAGACGCTCGCCAGCAAACTGCACCCGGCACGAATAAGCAGCAGACCGCTTTTCTTTAAACAAGCGTCCCGGCTGTAACCAAAAGCGTTGGTCAGTTTTGGCAAAAGTGGCCGGGCACTTTTCTTGCCCGGCCACTTTTCGGCCACTTGTCTTGTGAACCCCCGTCTTTGCCTGTTCGTCTGTGCTCATCACTTGTATGCCTCTCCGTTGCTTGTTTGTAGAGCGTTGCAGCGTTTTACCGTGCTCATAGATGAACATAGACGAACACACGAAAACATGCAACTTTTCCGACTAAGAATCAGAAGGTTTCAGGTTCGAGTCCTGACGAGTGCGCCAGCTTCAAAGCTGTATTTGCGCTTCGTCCTAGTGGTGCTGCAATACTTATTGAGCAGGATGTTGCGCACCCCTTTGCCCCTGCGGTGGGTATACCGCCCACGCATCACGCGGGTGTAGTCTTCGAGGCTCTTTTCCATCAGGTGTGGCTCCATTGGCCACGGTGTCCTTTTCAATGAGGCACTGCGTGTGTGTCCGTGTATCTCGATTCCATGCTTGACGCTGTCATTGTGATTTCACATCCTCGACGACTCTACTCACGCGAGTATGATCGAACCATGAACCTCCGCGAACATCTCCGACTCATCCTGCCGGAAATACTGCCCACCAACCCCGCTGAGGCGATCAAAGGCACCGAACTGATCCGCCTCATCCGCTACCGGCTGGGGGACGAGTACAGCGATGCCACCCTTCGTTATCATTTCTCGATTCTGTCATACGATCCGACTTCACCCATCGCCAAGGTGGATCAAGGTCAGGGCTACTACTTGAGGCTCAAACGTTCCACTGCTTTGCCCTTCTCGGGGCGTGCTGGACTCTTCGAGCCCACGGATGCAGCGGAGTTCGACATCATGCGACAGCGCTACCTGCGCGTCATCGCCATCTATGAGCGGCTGAGCTTGCTGCGCGGCCAGTTTCCCTTTGTCCTGAATGGCCATGCTGGCCTGCCACTGCGCATCGAAAGCGATTGGGAAGTGCCCGACATCGTATGTGCCGACTGGGAGGTCGAGACGGGTAATGATGAGCAGCCGCGCTTCGACGAAACCATGCTCACGCTGCGCCGCCATCTCGGTGGTCCCGAGGTGGGACTCAGCGGTGTGTTGCTGAAACTGGGCGTCACGCTCGATAGCTTCCCCGCTGAGTTTTTCCAAGCCCTCAGCGCCACACGCTGGACGACTCAGAGCGAACTCGTTATCGCCGAGAGCATCAGTGACGAAGCCTTGGGCGAAGCCCTGCGCAGTCTCGGCCATCAGTTCGGTGTCGGCATCACCAGCCTCGGCATCGACCTCGCGCGGCTCGACGACTTGCCTGATGCCAGCGCCATCGCTGGCATGAGCGCTGGCGAATTCGAAGCGGTGCAAGCCATGCTACGTATCCAACGTGTGACCACCGCTAGCCAGCGAACCACACTCGACTGGACGACGCTCTCCTCGCTGAAAAAGAAGCACATCAGCGTCGGTGAGTTGGTGCGCTGGTTGAGCGAATGCCTGGATCGCAGGCTGCCGCTGAGGTGACGTGGAAGGCAATGCCAAGCAGGCACTTATGCGCACTGGGGATCATTCGTTCCCACACTCGGGTTCATTCCGCATTCGTCATTTCTCCTTTGCCATGCTTCATTCCCCGTCATGCCACCGTCCTCCCTGCATACCCACGGTCACATCCGCGTCGCCGCCGTCAGTCCCGCCCTCCACCTTGGCGATCCTGAAGCGAATGCTCGCGAGATAGCCGCCGCCATCCGCGAGGCCAACAGCGCGGGCTGCCATGGGGTCGTCTTTCCCGAACTCTCGCTCACGGGTTACTCCTGCGCTGATCTCTTCATGAACAGCGGCTTCCTCCAGCGAGCGTACAGCGCTCTCGACCTTGTTCGCCAAGCCAGCAGCGGCTTCGGCGGACTCGTCATCGTCGGCCTGCCGCTGGCTGTCGATGATCGCCTCTACAACGTCGCCGCCGTCCTCTGCAGCGGGCAGCTCCTCGGCTATGTGCCCAAAAGCCATCTGCCCAACTCCTGGGAGTTCTATGAGCGTCGTTGGTTCTCGCCCGCCAGCACCCTCAGTCGCCGCACCGTCACTGAGCTGGGCGAGGAGATACCCATCGGCACGGATCTGCTTTTCGTCTCCGAAAGCCAGCCGCACTGCCGCATCGCCGTCGAAATATGCGAAGACTTGTGGAGCGTCATCCCACCCAGTAGCCACGCCGCCCTGCAAGGGGCCACAATCCTCGCCAATCTCTCCGCCAGCAACGAACTCCTTGGCAAAGCCGACTACCGCCGCCAGCTCGTCGCTCAGCAGTCGGGCCGCTGCCTCGCAGGCTACATCTACGCCGCAGCAGGCCCAGGCGAGTCCACCACCGACGTCGTCTATGGCGGCCATAGCCTCATCGCTGAAAACGGCACACTGCTCGCCGAAGCTGAGCGCTTCGATTTTTCCACCACGATGACCATCGCCGACATCGACACGCAACGCCTCGCCCACGAGCGCCTGCACAGCACCTCCTTCCGTGATGACAAAGCCTCGCAAGCCCCATGGCGACGCATTCCTTTTTGCCTGGTGGACAACGGCACGCTGCCCAGTACGGCTAGTGAATTGCGTCGCCCCCTCAGCCGTCATCCCTTCGTCCCAGCCTCGCCCGAGGCACGCAGCCACGTGTGCTACGAAATCTTCGCCATCCAAGCCACTGGGCTCGCCCGCAGGCTGCGGCATACAAACTCACAAACCCTCGTCCTTGGCCTCAGCGGCGGGCTCGACTCCACCCTCGCCCTGCTCGTCGCGCTGGATGCCGTGTATCGCGCAGGCACGGCCTGCCAGGTTCTCGCCGTCACCATGCCCGGCCTCGGCACCACGGCGCGGACGAAAGACAACGCAAGCCTACTCGCCAAGGCGCTCGACATCGAGCTGCGCACTGTCTCGATCAGTGACGCCGTCACCCGCCATCTCGCCGACATCCAGCACCCCCTAGGCCAGCATGATGTCACCTTTGAAAACTCCCAAGCCCGTGAGCGCACGCAAATCCTCATGGATCTCGCCAATCAGACCAACGGCCTCGTCCTCGGCACTGGTGACCTCAGCGAGTCCGCGCTCGGCTGGTGTACCTTCAACGGCGACCACATGAGCATGTACCACGTCAACGCAGGCGTGCCCAAAACACTCGTCCGCTACCTCATCGCCTGGTGTGCCGAGCAGCCCGCCTTTAGCGCCGCCGCCAGTGTGCTGCGCGACATCCTCGACACGCCCATTTCCCCCGAACTCCTACCCGCCGATGCCAGCGGAAAAATCGCGCAAAAGACCGAAGACAGCATCGGCCCATACGAGCTAAACGACTTCTTCCTCTACCACCACATCCGCCATGGCAGCTCACGCGAAAAAATCGCCTGGCTCGCCAGCCTTGCCTTCGAGGGCAGCTACACCACCGAGCAGATCGACATCGCCCTCACCCGCTACCTCACCCGCTTCCGCACGCAGCAGTTCAAGCGCTCCTCCATGCCCGACGGCCCCAAAGTTGGCACCGTAGCCTTATCGCCACGCGGTGACTGGCGGATGCCCAGCGATGCCGTGGGCATGTGATTTTCTGCCCAAACACCCCTCTCGATCCCTCCTTGCATTACTCACCAAGCCGCCTAAATACAGCGCGACGAATCGAGCACGGAAGAGTGGCTGAGTGGTTGAAGGCACCTGACTCGAAATCAGACGTAGTGTAACAACTACCGTGGGTTCGAATCCCACCTCTTCCGCCAGTCGCAAAATCAAGGGTTCCAGTGTGTGGGACAGGCAAAGTCTCAACATTGGTCACTACATGGCCAAACAAGTCAGCCAAGAAAGCGGCATTGGATCGCAGGTGATTATGTCCGGTTTGCTACGGCGGTTGCTGGTTGGGAAGTTGGGGCACGGGATTTCAAAACAAAAGGTTCCCCGTTGGGCAAGTGGTGGCCCCCTACCCGGTCGATTCCCTCAGCAAGGATTTCCAAGGTGCTGCCTGTGGCGGTTGCTCAAGGCTGGCCGCTGCGGCGGTTTGAGAGGGAGGCACGCATCAGCTACGGGGCGGCGGGGGAGACTTTGCGAACTTGATGAAGCGTGTGGAATTATAAGAGGCCGATAAGACGAAGGGGCTCGGTTCCAATCTTATCCCAGGGTTTTATGATTGCACCCCGAGCCCACACCGCCAACTATCGCGCCATCCTTCGCCCTGGCTAGAGAACCTCTGCCTGCACCACGCGCCATGCCCATTGCCACGACTTTCTTCACCGCCCTCGCCATCAAGGCCACCATCAAGGTCGTCAGCGCTTATCTCGAAACTTGGGGCGTCTCGTCCACTCTTACCGAGACCTTGCTCGATAGCGGCAGCGAGGTCTTAAAGGAGAAGCACGAAGCCGTCGTCGCCCGCGTGGAGGATGCCTTCCAAGCCATGCCTGCCGAGGAGGTGCAGCAGGGTCTCAGCGACCTCTCAAATGCTCCGCCAACCGTGCGTGCGCAGATCATCGACGAGGCGATGCAGCAAGCCATCGCGACGCAGGTCAAAGCCCATGTCGATGAGGCGATGAAGACGCGCATCATCGAGGCCACCAGCAGCTTCGCCAAGAGCCTGGGCAACCAGCGCTCGGCCACGCTGCTCGACACGCGTGGCCACCCCACCATCCCGCCAAGCCTGCTGCCGCGTACCGCCAGCGAACTGCGCCGCCATTTGCCAGCGCTCAGCCGCTTCCGCGCAGGCGATTGCCTCTACCCTGGCGAGCATCGTTACACGCTCGTCGCCCGGCTCGGCGGCGGCAGCTTTGCCGAGGTGTGGGAGACGCGGAACTCTAAGGTGCCCAACCTGGAGCACGATGCCGTTAAAATCTTCACGCACGCCGAGGCAATGAAGTTTGGCGATGCCGAGCGCGACAACATGAACGCCGTGCTCGGTCTGCCCAAGGCCACTCACCTGCCCTCCGGCGATGGCGTCGTGCGCCTGCTCGATGAATTTATCGACAAAGACCCGCCAGCGCTCGTCTATGAGTTGGTGCAGGGCGGCGATCTCGCCTCGCTCATTCAGCGTTGGTTTGAGGACGAAGGCCGCACTGGCCCCAGCACCGAGCAGGCCGTGCGAATGCTGCTGCGCATCGCCCGTATCGTCGCTCACTGCCACCAGCACGGCGTGGTGCATCGCGACTTGAAGCCCGCGAACATCCTCGTCACCCACGAGGGCGGGCTGCGCATCACCGACTTCGGCCTCAGCCACGGCCCCTGCGGCGGCGGCACCGCAGGCTATGCCTCGCGCGAGCAAATGGCCGGCTGGCCCAGCGATGCGCGTGATGATGTTCATGCCCTTGGCGTCATCGGTTTGCAGATGCTCACGCAGAAGGTCATGGAGACCACGCCGCTATCCAGCCGCAGCGAACGGCTCATGGTTGAAATGGGCGTGCCCGCAGCGCTGGTGGATCTGCTGAGCCAGTGTGTGGCCGAGCGCGAGCATCGCCAAGCTGATGCCAGTGTGCTGGTGCGGGAGTTGCTAGCGTTCCTGGGGCAAGCGGTTGATCCCATTGCAGAGGCGCGTGTTGGCATGCTGCGCGAAATTGTCGCAGCGATGGTGCCCATTAAGCCCGGCACGGTGAAGCCAGCGAAGGGTGGAGCCATCAGCATTGACAAGCCCTACTCTATATGTGCCTATCCCGTAACTCAGGCTTGGTATGAAGTCGTGATGGGCAGCAACCCCAGCATTTTCAAAGGCGATGCCCAGCGCCCTGTGGAGATGGTCAATTGGAGCAATGCCAACGACTTCTGTGCGCGGCTGGCAGAGCAGTGCCATGAGGCTGGCCTCTATCTCAACATGAGATTCCAACTGCCCAGCGAGGCCCAGTGGGAGTACGCCTGCCGGGCAGAATCAAAGGGCGACTTTGGCATGTTGGGCAAACGTGGAGCCGACGGCAAAGTGCAGCCCGTGGGCCGCGAGGGCACGGTGGATGAGATGGCTTGGTATGGCAAAGTCGGTGGTATTGGGACTAAACCCGTTGGCGCTAAGGCGCCCAACGCTTGGGGCCTCTACGACATGCACGGCAACGTCTGGGAGTGGTGCTCTGATGCTGTCGGAGGCTCGTCCTGCGCGTCTCGCGGCGGCGGTTGGCACCGCAGCGGTGCCGCGCACTGCCACGCCGTCAACCGCGGCAGCCGCGATCCGAGTATCACGGACTGCGGCCTGGGGTTCCGCCTCGCCTCAGTTCCAGCATTGGAGCGCGGAACGCAATGAGCCGGTAGGAGTGGAGCCAGAGGCGGAGAGTGATGGGAGGGACGACCGGAGCGCACGCCCCTGGCGCAGATGAATGCAGAGGGTGAGGCAAGACAACTGAGCGATGCGGTTGATTTTTCGGGAACACGGCATTCCAAGCCGTAGCGGAGGGAATCTTATCGTGGTTTATCACGGCCCTCCGATTCGGGAAATCGTGCTTCCTCCCTCGCAAGTGCGCACGACTCACAGACAGGCATGCCCTTGCCCATGGAACCCGCACAACGGGTGTAACTGCAACTTCGCTTGCAGCAGCAGCACTTGAAGCGGACTCGCCGACGAGCGCTCAAGGCTTCGATAACGCGCTCGGTTGCAGCTTCACAAGTAGCTCCTTTTAGACGAATAATTCCGTCCAGTAGAATACGAACGAACTGCCGCGTATGCTTATGCACCGGGAGCTTGTCAATTTTCACCACTCTGCTGAGTGTCAGAGAGTGGCACTGCCAGTGCTCGGCACTGGCTTTGAAGGTGGAGGTGTTAGGGGCTGTTGACGGGTGGTGCTGATGTTTCATCAGCGCATACTCCCGAAATGGACTTCTGGCACATCGCGACTTTACCCGCTGCGTTGGTCGCGTTTTCTCACTGCGGGCAGCCCAAACATGGGCCGAACCATCTTCATCAAAGCACTCGATTTTTCTTGGAGGAACTTGGGAGCGGATCGCCCATCCTGCTCGTAGGCTGCAACCAGTTCCGAGAATTTCATCGCCATCACCCACTTGATCGGGAGCTTACCCGGTGTTGCCCCATCGGACAGCCCCTCCGCAAATTGCGCCTTGCTTAGCCTCGAGACGTCTGGTGCCTTTGCTCTGAACTGTGATTTTAGTCGCCGCACATCTTTAAGTCCACGATCCCATGCTTGGGAAAAGTCGGTCTCAGACATCCTGGGCAGTGTTCGGCTTTCTCCAAGATCGGAAGCGCCCATGATCGCCGACTCCTCTGGCGTCATAATGAGGTGCCGCGACTCGCCCTTCAGCTCCGCCGCCTTTCTCCGTTCGTCATATTGTCGATAGGTTGCGGCTCGTTTCCGGCTCGTCTCTGTTTGTTCAAGGTAGCCAGCATGATTCACACAAGCCTCCGCGAAATTACGCAACAATTCATAGCCATGTAGCTCATCTCGGAACGCATTGAATCGCGAGCGGAACCAGTCCTCGCCGAGCGGTGAGAAGGGCTTGGTCGTGCCGTCTGGCTGAGCAACTTTCCCAGCCATCGCCTTGGCAAAAAATCTCAGTTTGCCGCCTTTCTTTTTCGTCGTTGGGTCATCTGTCCAGGTTTGCCACTGTTCCCAACCCTTCACCGTCTCCGCGTAGTGTTTGGCAAGAACTCCACCCGCCCACTCCTTAACCATCACTTCGTGCTTCAAGTCGCCACTGTTCTGATACGCGTAGAGGTTTTGGATGAGGCTGTGAGAAGATGTAAAGGCGGCTTCCAATGCCTTGAAAAACGTTTCTCGACTCCATCCAGAGTTTGGCCATTTCGGATTTTCAATGAGGCAATAAAATGCCCTCAGCAAGCCCTCCACTCCTCCCAACTCATGCTGCTGCATGAATTCCCAGGCTCGCCGTCCATCTAAGCCTATACCCGCCTTTTCAAAGTTCCGGTCATGCTTTGGTGATAACCACCCAAGACCATCGTCTTCTAGCTGAGCCAGCTTAGCGCGCTCTTTCGCTTCTACCTCATACTCAGCATCTTCCCGCTTTTCTTGTTCCAGGTGCTCGCGCCAAACAGGCTTGCCAAGCTCTTCCCAATTCTCGGGCTTGCCATTGGTCGGGGGAATAATGCCCACCGCATTTCTGTTATTCATGAAACCGACCTCCGGCACCCAAGGCGCGGTCTTATGCCATTCGTTGATGGCTGCTTTAGCCTTCTCAGTCCAATGGCCTGGAATAGCTCCAGACGGGTGCCGATTCAAGCCTGGTGGCTTGATGACAATGTTCATTGCATAGGGCCGACAACAAACTACTGGCACCCAATCGGCGGGAGCGTTGGCATCAAACGCCTGTCCTTCAGGTGAATGGTACTGCGGCCCATTCACGCCCCAGACCTTTCCGTTTCGTGTGAAATACACGCCTTGCACAGTGTCATGGAGGGCTTTCCACCACTTGCTAAATTCACTCTCTTCCTGCTCGTGCCAATGGCCAGGAATGCCATCCACTGGCCCGTCAGCAGTCCACGGTATTAACTCAGCCATCATGGCTACAACGGGTTCCCATGGCTCGCTATTGGAAGGCTTGGATGTCGCTACAGGCTTTCCACCCCTCACCCTCTTGCTTTTCTTCGGCGATGCGTTTTTAGTGGTCGCTCTGACCTTCTTTGGCTGAGTTGCTATCGGCTTCTCAGGCTTGCCGACAGCTTTGAATTTGGCGGATTGCTTTGGTTTCATGCACGTTTTTGTTGGTTGAGGACTGGCCTAGTTGCAAACCTTCGCAGCAGAAAAGACAATGCAGTTCGCCGCAGTAATATGCCCGGCCTTTAACTGATCACTAGTTGGCGATTGGCAGTCTCTACATGCCTGATTCGACTTACGGCATCACTTGCAGCCCTTCGCTCTCGGCAAGCTCGCGCTGGTGGTGGTCGAAGCTGAGGAAGCCGGGCTGTTTCAGCAAGGTGGCGGCGGCGATGTGGAGCACGTCTAGCGCTCGGCAGACGCTCGCGGTGGTGGCGTGGGCGGTGATGCGCTGGGCCTGGGGGAACCATTGATGTGGCGAGACTTCCATACGCTTGATGTAGCCTGCGCTCACGGCTTGCGAGAGTCGGAGCTGGGCGCTTTGGAAATCAAGCTGAGAGAGTTTGCCTCCTTGCACTGCGGCTCGCACAGCGGTGTCGAATTCCAGCAGGGTTAGCCGAGAAACGATGATGGGAAAGTCGGTGGCTTTGCTTAGCCAGCGAAGGGCCTCGGGAGTGCGGCTATCATCTCCAAAAGCCGAAACGAGGAAACTTGCGTCGGAATACCACATCACGAACCGATGCTGCCACGTTGAACAAGAACGGGATTGGGAGGGAGCAGGTGGGCGGGTGGTAGCTCTCTATCCAGAATGCGCATGAAGCCTTCGGCGGTGAGGCGAGGCTTGCGGGCTGGACGTTTGGCTTTGCCCTTGCTCGTGGCTTTGGCGCTGGTCTTGGTTTTGGTGAGTGTGCTCATGATGGTGCTAGGTGGGTTATCGCTTGGCTAGCTGGCGTAGCTCGGAGTGGGCTTGTGCGCTTTCTTGGTGCTCGTCTTCGTAATCTTCGACAAGGGCGAGGAGTTCGCGGAAATACTCGCGCTGCACGGTGGTGAGGCGGCGCACGGCGAGCTTGCTGCACAGGTCGGCGGCGTCATCGTAGGCGTCGCGTGTGGTGAGGGTGGCGAGCGCACAAAGGCTCCACAATCCGGCGATGGTGGAGGGGAGTTCTAGGGGCGTGGCGGTGTTGCTTGCGACGGTCATGGCGAAGGTGCTAGAGACGGTTCTTCCAGGTGTCTTTAGAATAGTCAGCATGGGTGAGGAAGTCCAAGAGGAAAACCCGCCCGGTGTTGAGGTGGATGGCGGTGATGAGGCGGAAGTTGTTCCCGGCGATGTTGAAGATGGTGACGGGCTTTTTGCTCTCCACTTTTACCACGTCGGCATGGGGAAAGTCGCTGCGGATGTCGGTGAGGGTTTCCCACTTGGCAGCGCGGGCGATTTCATACCAGTGCAGCAAGGCTGGTGCGGCGTTGGAGTGCAGTTTTGCCCAAGCGGTGAGGGTGGAGGGTTTGATGATTCGCATGGGATCAGAATGGTGCATTTGCGAGATTTAGGCACGCTTGGCAGCGCGAGTAGCGGCGGGGGCTAGACGGGTGAGATCGGGCATGGAGTCGAGTGCCTTGCGTTTGGCATCGCTCTCAATGTGGGTGTAGTGAGTGTTCATCTCTGCGCTGTCATGGCCGATGATGTCTTGCACAATGGCGGGGGAGATTCCCGCGTTCTTCATCATGCTGGTGGCGGTGTGGCGGAGGGAGTGAAAGGACAACTCGGAGACGGCACGACGGGCGGCGCGACCTGCTTTTTTTGCGGAATGGGAGCGAGCGGCAATTACGCCAGCGCTGGCCAGTAGATCGCCAAATTGACGGGAAAGAGTGGTGAGGCTGGCCGCTACCAAGCTAGCAGCGCGGGGATGTAGTGGGGCCTTGGGATCGTCGCCAGCGGGAAGGCTCTCGATGTGGGCGAGCAGGGGCTTGCACAGCGGGATGCGGACGTTGCGGCCTGTCTTGCCCGTGAGGGTGTGGATTTCTTCGGCCTGAAGATCGACGTTGGCCCATGACAAACGGGCCAGGTCGGCGAGGCGCTGGCCTGTGTAGAGGCCGCAGATGATCATGGAGCGCCATTCGTCATCAGCGACGGCGAGCACGGTCTTGAGTTCATCAAGGGTGAAGGGGCGGCGTGATGCCTTGGCTTCCTTCTTGAGCGGGCCGCAGTCTTTGGCGGGGTTCTCTGCAACGAATCCATCGCGGCGAGCGTCCTCAAAGATGCAACGCAGTATCTTGACGGCGTGGTTGGCCGTGGCTGGCGAGGCTTTGAGTGCCACGGCATCGCGATACGTTGCAATGTGGCGCGTCTCGATCTCGCCAAGGGCGTGCTGGGCTCGGTCGCCTAGCCACGCAATGAAGTGCTCTGCACGGCCCTTGTAGGCGGTGTAGCTGGCGGGAGCGACTTCACCCTTGCGGCGTTCCAGCCATCCACGCATGAAGCTGGCCGTGGTGGCGTCGGGGAGGTCAGTCTTGTGCGCGGCGCGGTAAACCTCAGCGATGACCTTGTGCGACTGTCGGGCCTTGGCTCTGTCTTTGGAGAGCTTCTCCCAAGCATCGGCTTTGCCCTGGGCGTCCTTGCGCTTGGTTTCCTTCGTGGAGCGCTGCACGCGCTTGCCATCGGGGAGGGTGAAGCAGGCATACCAGAAGAGAGAGCGGGGAAATCTGCGGAGACTGGCCATGAAGAAGTCTCAACGGCAGTCTCAACGTCGTCAAGGTCATAGTGGTTTTGAATGGTCACTGAAGCATTGATTTTGCTTGGATGTGGCGTGGCGTCGAGAGGCTCATACGATCCGTGGGTTCGAATCCCACCTCTTCCGCCAGTCGATAAAGCACGAAAGATGCGAAGGCAGGACGCGTGGGCCAACGATAGGGCTCAACGCCCGCTCTCACGAGCAAGGCTACGGGTTCTCGGTGGTGGCGTTGGAATGGGCAGGCGATGAACCCCGCAATGTTCTCACCCAAAGTTCGTTTCCCATGCCCGCCATGAAATCCCTGCTCCTCGCCCTCCTCGCCCTCCTCTTCCTCACCACAGCTAGCCTCGCCGCCGAGCGCCCCAACATCATCTACATCCTCACGGATGACCTCGGCATCGGCGATCTCGGCTGCTATGGGCAAAAGACGATTGCCACGCCACACATCGACCAGCTTGCGGCGGAGGGCATGAAATTCACCCGCCACTACTCTGGCTCCACGGTCTGCGCTCCGTCGCGCTGCGTGCTCATGACGGGCCTGCACACGGGCCACTGCCGCGTGCGGGGCAACGATGCCTGGACGGTCCCCGACAGCGATACCACTGTGCCCAACCTGTTGAAAAAAGCGGGCTACTCCACGGCGTGCTTTGGCAAGTTCGGCCTGGGCAAGCCGCTGCCCGATGGTGACCCGGAGAGGAAGGGCTTCGATGAATTCTTCGGCTACGTGGACACCAGCCATGCGCACAATTTTTATCCCACCTACCTCGTCCACAATGGCGAACGCGTGAGCCTGCCCAACATCACCGTGCCCAACAGTCAGGGCAAAGGCCACGAGGACAGCGGCTATGCCACGCTAGAGGGCCGCAAGGTGTGGGCACCAGGCATGATTGCGGACAACATGCAGGCCTTCCTGCGAGCACAGGCGGGCAAAGAAAAACCCTTCTTCATCTACTACGCGCTGAACCTCCCGCACGCCAACAACGAGGCTGGCCGCAAGGATTCACCGCTCGGCCACGGGATGGA
>JANOAR010000089.1:0-12256 GCA_031411235.1 Verrucomicrobiota bacterium
GCACCAACGGCTCCCAGCTCCTCTCGCCCGACAAACGCATCGCCGCCGTCGGCTACGCCCTGATGGCCGAGAGCGTCAGCGATGGTGCCATCACCACGGCAAAAGTCGCCGCTGGAGCCATCACCACGCCCGCCCTCGCCGATGGCGCTGTCACCACCGCCAAGCTCGCCCCCGGCGTCGTGCAGACCAGCAACCTCGCCAGCGGAGCCGTGGGCAATGCCCAGCTCGCCAACCCCGCCCTCACCGTCACCGCAGGCAGCGGGCTCAGCGGCGGCGGCTTGGTCGCGCTCGGCGGCAGCATCACCCTCGGCAATGCAGGCGTGCTCTCCATTACCGCAGGCGGCGGCATCACCACCGATGCCAGCAGCGGAGCCATCACCCTCGGCAGCACCGCCACCAGCGCCAACACCCCCGCCGCCATCGTCGCCCGCGATGCCAGTGGCAACTTCAGCGCAGGCACCATCACCGCCGCCCTGGCCGGCAACGCCACCACCGCGACCAGCGCCATCAGCTTCACCGGCGCGCTCGCTGGCGAAGTCACCGGCACCCAGGGCGGCGGTGATGGTGCCTGCGCTGAAGTTGCCACTGGCATCGCGGGCGACGATGGCGGCGGGGGTGTTGGCACTGGTGGCGGTGCTGCCGAGGGTGATGGCTCCGCTGCTGGCGTCGGTGGTGATGCCGCTGCCTGCGGTGATGGAGAGCACGCCTGCATTGCCGAGGGTGATGCTGCCGCCGAGCGCGACCAAGCCGCCGCCGCTGAGCCCGCTGCCTGCGGTGATGGTGAGGGCGGGGTTGGCGAGCTGGGCATTGCCCACGGCTCCGCTAGCGAGGTTGCTGGTCTGGACGACGCCGGGGGCGAGCTTGGCGGAGGTGACGGCACCATCGGCGAGCTTGGGCGTGGTGATGGCGGCATCGGCGACTTTTGCCGTGGTGATCGCACCATCGCTAACGCTATCGGCCATGAGGGCGTAGCCGACGGCGGCGATGCGTTTATCGGGCGCGAGCAACTGCGAGCCGTTCGTGCCGTCGTTGAACCAGACGCGCAGATGCACGTCGGCGTGGGTGAAGACGGTGGCGGGGACGATGGTCATGTTGGGCATCGTGGCGTCGCCGAGCAGCACGCTGTAAAGGCCCTTCATAACGGTGATGGCGACGGCGGCAGTGGGCTCGCTGCCTGCGGTGCTGCTGCCGTCGTTGCTCCAGTAGGTGGTGCCGCCGGTGGCATCGACGAGGGCGAATTTGAACTGGCCGGTGCCGTCGAAGTTGGTGCCGTTGGCTGCGACGCGGCCCTGGTAGTTGATGAGCTGCGGCACCTGGGCGCGGAGGGCGGGGGCGGTGCAGAGGGCGAAAAGGACGAGGGCGCGGATGAGGTGGCGAGTGTTCATAGTTCGGGGGCTGGGCGTGGGTGGCAGCGGAAGCGCGATTATGAGGCTTTGCGTAGGATTGGCAAGGAAGGATGTAGATTCAACGCACAGGCCGGGCAGCAAGACGGTCATCATTCCTCATTTTGAAATGCGAGCCACGAACTTGGAAGTTCGCTCTACATTATTGCTGCAGCTTGTGCCATCATGCGGGAATGGAATCGTTAATTCTCATGCTGCTCGGACAGGCAGACTATACGCCCTCGAATGTCCCAGCGCTCATCTCTCAACTGGGGCTGAGGCTTAATCAGCAGCAGGAGTTGCAAGCTCACTTGAAGCGTCTCGAAGAGAGCGGCCTCATCTTGCGCACCAAGGGCAACCGCTACGTGACCTCGCGTGAGGCCGATCTCATCCCTGGGGTTATTCAAATCACGCGCGGTGGTCGTGGCTTTGTGCAACCCGATGAAACGGGCCTCGGCGAGATCGGCATCTCGGAGCGAGATACGAGCACAGCCATGCATGGAGATCGCGTGCTGGTGCGGCGCAACGTCACTCCCAAGGGGCTGCGCAAGATCGAGGCTGAGCCACTCACGGGCACGGTCGTGCGAATTCTCGAGCGCAAGCGCACGCAATTCGTCGGCACGCTGCGCCACAGCCAGAAGCTCCTCCACGTCACCCCCGATGACCCGCGCCTGCCCAGCGCCATCTATGTGCCCGAGCCACGCGATGTGGGGCGTATGCCGAATGAGGGGGACAAGGTCGTCGTCGAAATCACGAACTGGGAGTCGCGGCAAACGGCACCCGAGGGCGAGATCATCGAAGTGCTCGGGGCGCCCGATGAAGAGGGCGTGGACATGCTCTCGGTGCTGCGCAACTACGACCTACCACTGCATTTTCCCAAGAACGTGCTGGCCGAGGCGCACGGCATCGCCAAGTCGCGGCCCGACAACCAGCCCAGCGCCGAGGAATGCGCAGGCCGTGTGGACTGCCGCAAGCACAACGTCATCACCATAGACCCCGATGATGCGAAGGACTTCGATGATGCCATCTGCATCACCCACCAGGGCGAAGACCGCTGGAAGCTATGGGTTCACATCGCCGATGTTTCCCACTACGTGCAGCCTGGCAGTGCGCTGGATATTGAAGCCAAAAAGCGCGGTAACAGCACCTACCTCGTGGATCGCGTGATCCCCATGCTGCCCGAGGCGCTGAGCAATGAGCTGTGCTCGCTGAAGCCTGACCTGGATCGCCTGACCAAGTGCGCCGAATTCATCCTCACCGACGATGGCCAAGTCACGAGCGCCAAGTTCTACCCCGCCGTCATTCGCTCGAAGAAACGCTACACGTATAAGCAGGCCTTCGCCGCGATCCAGGTCGCGCCGCAGACCGACATTGAGCGCATGTTGCACGATGCCCACAAGATGGCGCAGCGCCTGCGCAAGCACCGCTTCGCCAATGGCTCGCTGGATCTCGACTTCCCGGAAAACAAAATCCGTCTGGATGAACGCGGCGCTGTGCTGCGCATCGAGCGCATCGAGAACGACGTGTCGCATCAGCTCATCGAGGAATACATGCTGCTCGCCAATGAAGCCGTGGCTGGTCGCCTGATGAAGCTCGCACGGCCCAGCGTGTATCGTGTGCATGAGTCGCCGAAGGAGAAACGGCTCAATGACTTCCGCGAGGATGTGCTGAGCCATCGCGTGCCCTGTGGCAATCTCGCGCATCGGCCCGAGGTGCAGCGACTGCTCTCGCGGCTTGATTCGTTGCCCATCGGCCCGGCTTTGAAGATCGGCTTCTTGAAGTCGCTGATGCGTGCCCGCTACGCCATCGAGCCGCTCGGCCACTACGGCCTGGCGAAGACGAAATACACCCACTTCACCTCGCCCATCCGCCGCTACGCCGACCTCGTGGTGCATCGTTCGCTCTTCGATAAGGTGCCGCTGCAAACCGTCGCTGCGAAGCAGATCGCCGAGCACATCAGCACCACCGAGCGCAACTCCAGCGATGCCGAGCGCGACAGCAAAGAGGTGAAATTGTATGCCTATCTGCGTGCGCAATTGGTTGCCAAAAAACCGCAGCCCTACGCCGCGCTCGTCACGGACATCCGCAACTTCGGCTTCTTCGTCGATGTGCCCGACCTCGGTATGAGCGGCCTCGTGCCGCTCTCGGCCATCCCCGACGACTTCTTCGTTTATGACCCCGATCGCGGTCACTTGGTGGGTCGTCAAACGCGCCGCATCATCCAACTCGGCAACAACCTGATGGTGCAGGTTTACAAAGTCGATAGCGCGAAGAAGCAGGTCGATTTCATGCTCGTGCCGGAGGTGAAACGGAAGGGCAGTGAGCGTGAGCAACGGCCCGTTCGGCATGATGACAGGCGCGATACACGCCGTGATGAACGCCCTGCGATACCCATTGAAAGGGGGGATCCGCGACGCAAAAAATCACCAGACGCGCAAGCCGATCGGCGCAAGATGGGCGAAGGTGAAAAACAAACAAGGGGCGTCAAAAAGCCGGCTAAACCAGCGCCGAAACCCGCTGCTAAGAAGAATCGTGACAAGTAAAGCTCACCTGCGGCCCTATATCTGCGGCAGTGGCGGCATCGCATCGCCTGTGGGGACGAGCTTGGGCTGTGCTATTTCCTCCATCGCAAACTTGGGCTGAGGGAAAATGGCGGGAGTCCGCTGCGGTGTTGTGGCTTCAGTATCCAAAGGCGATGGCAGCACTGAGGCAGTGGCTTTCACATGCTGAAAAAGCACCGCGACGGGCGAGGCGTAGGCCAGAGCGAGGAGTGCGCCATCGAGGATCAGTCCTATATTGGCCAGGGCTTGCTGCTGTGGGCTGAGCACACTCAAACCTGCGGCTAAGGTGAGCGCGATGTGTATGACCAGAACACTGAGGTAAACAAAGCGCCCCAGCCGGGAAAAGACAAACAGGCCCACGTAGCCGATGAGGCTGAGCGTGTAGAGTGCGCCGAGGATGATGAGCAATGTCTCGGCAGTGAGCTGTGTTTGAAAATGCTCGGCCAACCATTCGCGCCAGGGGAAGGCACCCTCGCCGCGATGGGTGATACTCGCCTCCCAGCTCGCAACTTGGGCGAGCGGGTAGCGCTCGAGCATCACGCCGCCGATGTTGCAGACAAAGGAGGCGAGAATGAGCAGGCGGAAGAAGAGCTTATGCATTGTCATGCCCTACTTGTAGCACGGTTTGACTTTGCATTGCACGATGAAAGTGCGGCCTAACTTAGCGCCTCCAGCGCTCGGAGCCTTGACCAGGCTTGGGCCAGGTTTTGCCACTGCGGTCTGACTTGCTGGTGCGCTCGGTTTTGCCGGTGCTGCCGCCTTTGGCGCTGCCGCCGAACTTTCCAGTGCCACCCGTCTTGCGAGGGCCAGAGGTGGGCTTGGGGCTATCGCTGCCACGCGTCGTTTGACGCTCAGCATAGGGCTTGGAGTATTGAGTCGGAGCGGGCTTTTCGTCGCGGCTGCTGCCACTGCGGAAAGGCTTGCGCGGGGTGTCGTCGCCAGCGCTGGCTCGCGGCTTGGCGTAACGATTTGTCGTGGGCTTAGCATCGCTGCTACCGCTGCCACGGTAGGGTTTGCGAGGGGCGTCGTCGCCTGCGCTGCGCCTTGGCTTGTGCTCGCCCTTCGCGGGGCCGTGGGTGCGCGGTTTGTTTTCGCCTTGTTCGCGTGGCTTATATTCGCGCTTCACGGGGCGATGCACGCGGGACTTATCCTCGCGTGGTGCGGTGCGTTTGTCTTCGTTTGGCG
This sequence comes from Verrucomicrobiota bacterium, assembly GCA_031411235.1. Taxonomy (GTDB): domain Bacteria; phylum Verrucomicrobiota; class Verrucomicrobiia; order Verrucomicrobiales; family Verrucomicrobiaceae; genus JANOAR01. The sequence continues at coordinate 5,129 of JANOAR010000089.1, forward strand.
ATGGGCGGCGAGTTGGCCGCACAGTATCGCTTTCAGCGGCGAGTTCGGCCTGATCACGCTCGGGCTTGTCTTTGACGATGCGAGGCTTGCTCTCTGCGCTTTTGCTGAAGAATCGCTGCACCTCAGCCTCGGTGAGTTCCTTCCAGCCGCCCTTGGGCAGGCCGTAGAGTTTCATTTGGCCAATGCGGATACGGATCAGCGTCTCGACCTCATGGCCCAGGGCGAAGAGCATCAAACGAATCTGGCGCTTCAGTCCCTGCTTTAAAACCATGTGCAGGCGGCGCGGAGTTACCATCCAGGCGCGCTCGGCGCGGGCGACGCCTTCTTCGGTGTAAATGCCAGTGACGAGCTTGGCCAAGTTTTCCTGCTCAAACGGCGTGTCGATGGTGACTTCGTATTCCTTCTCCACACCCTGGCTGGGGTGCAGCAGGCGATGCGAGAGGTCGCCACGGTTGGTCATCAGCAGCAGGCCCTCGCTTTCTTTATCCAGGCGCCCTACATGATGCAGGGTCTGGTACTTCGGCGGCAGCAAATCGTAAATGGTCGCACGCTCATGCGTATCGGATCGGGTGCAGAGGTAGCCCTTGGGCTTGTGCAGGGCGATCACCACGCTCGATGCGGGCCGCACGGGCTTGGCATCGGCGACGACTTCATCGCTATCGGCGACGGTCGTGGCCAACGTCTTGACGACATGGCCATTGATGGAAACTCGGCCCTGGAGAATGATGTCCTCGCATCCACGGCGAGATCCGAGGCCACAGAGGCTGAGGTAACGATTGAGGCGCACGGGTGTTTTGGGTGAGCCAGCAGAGTCGCGGCTCGAAGCCGTTAATCGGGCTTGGTCTTTGGCAGATTGGTAGGCAGACGGCCATCGGCCCACAGGCCACGGGCTTTGAGGAGCTTGACGCGCTCTCCGCGCTTCAAGACGCTGCGCTTGGAGCCGACTGAGCCGGAATTGCGGAGGCTGCGATGCTGTGACATAACTCTATAAGTGGGTGGCTGAATTTTGGCCCTGAAAAGGGGCGCGAGAATAGAGGCACAAAGGGAGTGTGCAACTTGTTTCTGATAATCGGAGAAGGTAGGCCCGGCTCATTCAGCACGGTAGCTCTCACACGGCATGATGATGAGCTGCCCTCACTGAAGGTGACTCGCAAACGCGAATGCATAAACCACGGGTGTTGGTGCTTCGGTACAGTCCCATGTGACTTTCCCACGCACGCTATGAGTCCTGAACTGTAGGTGCAAATCAACCTATTCCGACTCTTTCACCGCTCCAAATACATTACCACGGCCTCTGTGCGGGAGTGGACATGGAGCTTCAGATAAATGCTGCGCATGTAGGTGCGCACGGTCTCGAAGCTGAGCCCCAGGCGGTCGGCGATTTGTTTGTAGAGGAGGCCTTTCGAGAGCAGTTCCAGGATCTCATCCTCGCGTGGGGCGAGGCCGGGCAAACCAGCACGCTTGGCGGGCACGGCTGTTTTGGTGGTCGTGGTGCCGTGGAAAAATTTAACCATCTGCCGAGCTACACCGCTGCTCATGGGCGAGCCTCCTTCATGAACTTCGACGATAGCTTCGAGCAGTCGTGCGGGGGCAGTGCGCTTGAGTAGGTAGCCAGAGGCTCCTGCTTTGAGTGATTCAAAGAGTTTTTCCCCGTCATCGAAGACGGTGAACATCAAGACCTGGGTCTCAGGCAAAACGTCCTTCAACCGTCGCACACACTCCACGCCATTCATCCCTGCTCCCATCTGGATGTCCATGATGACGACTTCCGGCTTCAGATCTGGCAGGGCATTCAGCGCCTCTTCGCCATTGCTACAAGCACGCAGCAGCTTCAAGCCGGGTGCCCCTTTTAACAAGGCACCGAGGCTCTCGCGCAGGGCTTTGTCATCCTCCACGACGGCAACGGTAATGGTGTGGGCTGGTGGTAGAGCGGACATGGGGAAGGTGTGCGGCAAGGAGAGGCAGAAGGCAAGAGGCAGACGCTCGCCCTCACTTCATCACGCGCAGGGCTTCGCGCACCAGTTTATCCACGGTTGGCAGGGCACCGTCGAGCCCTGGCTGCTTGGCGACTTGCTGCACGGCCTTCAGCGCTTCGCCTTGTTTGTAACCCAGGGCGATGAGCGCGAGCAGTGCGTCGGACTGCGCTGCGGAGGCTGGATCGGCGGTGCCAGTGGTCTTGGCGGCCTGCCAGGCGGTGGTCACGCCGACTTTATCTTTTAACTCCAGCACGATGCGTTCGGCGGTCTTTTTGCCCACGCCGCTGATCCTTGCCAGTGCCGCCGTGTCCTCGCGAATGACGGCGTCTTTAAAGGCCGCGACGGGCAGCCCACTTAACACCGAGAGACCCATCTTTGGCCCGATGCCCGAGACGCGGTCGATCAATAAACGAAATAGATCGCGCTCCTCGCTGCTGAGGAAGCCGTAGAGCGTGTGGTCGCGATCGGTGACGTGATAGTGCGCGAGCAGTTGCACCTCGGCCCCGATCTGCGGCAGGCGATCATAGGTGGAGAGCGGGATGAGGAGATGGTAGCCGACGCCATTGACATCGACGATGGCTTGGTGCGGCCATGCCTCGGCTAGGCGTCCACGGAGAAAGGCAATCATCCTCGGCGGTATCGGGCGAGGTGGTGCGGCGCAAGCACGATTTCCTTTTTCACCGCGAAGGTTACTTCGTGGCTGGCACCATCGCTGGCGCGGCTACGGGCTTGGCCACGACGGCGCGTTCCACCGTGGCGATGAAGTCGCGGTCGGCCTGCGAGAGGCGATCTAGCGCGAGTTCATAGGGCTTGTTGTTGAAGAACAAACGCACCTTACCATTGCTGACGACGGTCGGTTTGTTGGGCAGCGTCGGGGCTGCGGCAGGCGCGGGTTGGGCGGCTCCCTTGGTCTCCACGACGATGTCTTCAAAGGCGATCAACTTGGCCAGCAACGGCTTGCCATCCGTGCTCGTCCACTGGCGCTGACCGCTGAGAGTCAGGTAAGTAATGGTGCGAAAGGTCGGCTCGGGCTTTGCCACACTGGCGGCGGCTGAGGCGCTCGAAAGGCCATTGCTGGAGGTGCTCGTGCCTAGACCTCGGGTTTGAAATTTGGTCGGTGTCGTAGGCACCACTTGAGCCTGAAGCCCGAGGTAGGAAAAAGCGAAGAGCAAGGCGAGGAGAGTCTTCATAGTGCCGACAGTGTGCGGCCAAAGGTGATCGCAACGCAAGCACAAAGCTAGGCTCGGCTGTGCGGTATGCGCTTCTGCGCCTTCTTCGTGCTCGTCTTCGTAGTCTTCGACGGGGGCGAGGAGTTCGTGGAAATACTCGCGCTGCATGGTGGTTAAGGTTCGGCAGACAACGCCCCCCCTGCTCACGACGGAGTTCCACTGCGAAATTGGCCACGCAGGAGCCGTAGGTTTCTGCAATGCAGAATAAAGCTCTCTTGTTTGCTTGGATGATCGCCATGTGCGCTGGCACTGGTTTCGCCGTGGAATCATCGCGGCCCATGAGCTTCGTCAATGACATCATGCCCATCCTCACGAAGGCGGGTTGCAACACGGGGGCTTGCCATGCGAAGGCGATCACGGGACAGCGGGGCTTCAGGCTTTCTCTCCTGGGGTTTGAGCCGCAGGAGGACTACGAGCACATCGTCAAAGAAGGCAAAGGACGGCGGGTCTTCCCCCCGGCACCGGAGCAGAGTTTGCTCATCACGAAGAGCGCCAACATCACGCCACATGGTGGTGGCAAGAAGCTGGAGCAGGGCTCGGATGGCTACAATGCCTTGGTTCGCTGGATCAGCGAAGGCATGGCCTATGGCACGGAAAATGAACCCAAGCTCACCGCCATCGAAGTGGAGCCGAAGCGTCAGACCATGAAGATTTCCACCTCGCAGCAGCTCAAGGTGACGGCGCGATACTCGGACGGCAGCGCACGCGATGTCACCCCCATGGCGCTCTATGAGGCGAACGATAAAAGCATGGCCGAGGCGAACGAAGTGGGCCTCGTGAAGACACTCGACATCCCTGGTAATGTGGCCGTGATGGTGCGCTACTCGGGCCTCGTCTCGGTGTGCAGCATCTCGATCCCACTCGGCGCGCCCGTGGATTCACTGCCACCGGTGAAGAACTTCATCGACCAGTACATCTTTGCCAATCTGAAGCTGATCGGTGTGCCGCCGTCCCCTCTCTGTGATGACTCCGCCTTTCTGCGCCGTGTGTCGCTCGACATTGGTGGTCGCCTGCCGACCTCGGAGGAAACCCAAGCCTTTCTCGTCAGCAAGATGCCAGATAAACGCGACCAAGCCATCGAAGCGCTACTGAACAGCCCCGACTATGCCGACTACTTTGCGAATAAATGGACGGCGCTGCTGAAAAATAAACGTGACGAAGCCGCCGACATCACCGCGAACTTCGCCTTCCACGCATGGATGCGCGACAACCTGCTGGCGAACACACGCTACGACCAGATCGTGCGCCAGATCCTCGCCTCCACGGGCACCATCGTGTCGAACCCACCCGTGGCGTGGTTCAAGCGTGTGAAGGAGCCCACACAGCAGCTCGAAGACGTCGCGCAGCTCTTTCTCGGCGTGCGTATGCAGTGCGCCCAGTGCCATCATCACCCCTTCGAGCGCTGGAGCCAGCACGACTACTACAGCCTGTCTGCCTTCTTCAGCCAAGTGGGCCGCAAACCTACCGCCATCGCGGGTGAAGACCTCATCTTCCACAAGCGCGGCATCGCGCAGACGGAGAACAAAAAAACCAAGCTGCCTGTCAAACCTGCCGCACTGGGGCAGCCCACGCTCGACATTCCGCCTGATGAAGACCCTCGCCTGAAACTTGCCGATTGGATGAGCCAAAAGGCCAATCCTTTCTTCGCCAAATCGCTGGTGAACCGTTACTGGAAGCACTTCTTCAAGCGCGGCCTCGTCGAACCCGAGGACGACATTCGCGACACCAACCCCGCGACGAATCCCGAACTGCTCGACGCCCTCGCGAAGCACTTCATCGACAGCAACTACGACTTGAAAGCCGTCGTGCGTACCATCGCGCAGAGCCACACCTACCAGCTAAGCGCCACGCCCAATGCGCACAATGCCGTCGATCGCCAAGCCTTCTCTCACTTCTACCCGAAGCGAATGCAGGCCGAGGTGCTGCTCGACTCCATCGACATGGTCACAGGTGCGAAATCCGACTTTGCCGACCTCCCACCCGGCACCCGTGCCATCTCATTGCCGGACAACAGCTACACGCGCACTTCGGCCTTTCTGAAAGTCTTCGGTCGTCCCGAAGGCGCGAGCGTGTGTGAATGCGAGCGCGTGCAGTCCGCCAGCCTCGCGCAGAGCCTGCACCTCATGAATGCAAGCGACGTGAAGGCCAAGCTTAGCGCCAGCAATGGCCGCGCCATGTTACTCAGCAAAGCCGAGACCTCAGAGCCCAAACGCATCCGCGAACTCTACCTCGCCGCCTACGCCCGCACCCCCAGCGCCGATGAAATCCGCATCAGTGAAACCCACCTCGCCAAACCCCGCACGGATGCGCAGGGCAAGCCACTCGATGCGCAGACCTCGAAGCGCCAAGGTTATGAAGACCTGCTCTGGGCGCTGCTGAACACGAAGGAGTTTCTGTATAATCACTGAGCCACGGTGAGCTGCGCATCCCGCACACGGGTATGGTCGTCATCTCCGACATCGGCGAAGTGGGCGACATCCATCCCGCGCACAAAAAAGAGGTCGCACGTCGCCTCTCGCTTTGGGCGATGGCTAAGACTTACGGACACAGCGAGATCGACCCCAATGGCCCCCTTTACGCCAGCTATGCCGTCGAAGGCAGCGCCATCCGCGTGAAGTTCGACCACGCCGCCAGCGGCCTCGCCGCGCGCGATGGCAAACCACTCACGCAATTTGAAGTCGCCGGACGCGATGGCCTCTTCCAGCCTGCGGAAGCGAAGATCGAAGGCGACAACGTTGTCATCAGTTCTGCCAAGCTGCCTGAACCACGTCGCGCACGCTTCGCCTGGAGCAAGCTCGTCATCGCCAACCTCATGGACAAAGATGGCCTGCCCGCCACCGCCTTCCACACCCACTGGCCTGTCGATCCCGATCTCGGCGCAAACCTCGCCCGCGATTGCAAGTGGGAGAGCAGCGACAAGAACGATTACGGCTGGGACTTCGGCCTCACCGACGGCTCCTGGGCCTCGTTTGCACCGAACTGCTACGCCACCAGCAACACGGACAAGTTCCCCAAACACGTCACCATCGACCTCAAGCAATCGAAGCCCGTGAATCTCATCCGCTATGGTGCTCCCGAACTCGGCTCTACCAAAACCGTCGCCGTCTCCCTGAGCACCGATGGCAAAACCTTCCGCGAGATCGGCAAGCATGTCTTCACCTTGGGCAAATCCGAACGTGCAGAGCTTTCCTTCGCCGATACGGAAGCCCGCTACATTCGCCTCACCTACCTGGATCACCATGTCGAAATGGCTGGCAACTTCCCGAACACCTTCGGCTTCACGACGGAAGTGGAGGCCTATCGGACGAAGTAAACGAAGCCACACTCCTTGTGCTCGTGTCTTGAACAGAATGCCCTCCTCGCCGCGTAGGTTTGGAGTGATGAACCTCCGCTACCTATCGATCCTCATTCTGTTCACCGCATCTGCCTTCGCCCAGCAGGTGACATTGCCGCTGCCGCGCCTGCTCACCATGATGCCGATGGGTGGACAGGTGGGCACGACCGTCGAAGTCATGATCACGGGCGAGAGCACGGAGGACGTGACGGAGTTGTTTTTCTCGACGCCGAAGATCACTGCGAAACTCGTGACTGGGACGGAGAACAAATTCACCATCAGCATCGCGGCGGATGCGCCGCTGGGCGTACATGATGCGCGAGTAATGTCGCGGCTCGGGATTTCGTCGGCGCGAGCATTCACGGTGGGCAAGCTGCCGGAAGTAACGCGTAGCAAGCCGAACAACAGCGTGGAGACAGCGATGGTTCTGTCGCCGAACTCCGTATGCAACGCGGTGATGACGCGGCGTGCGGTGGATTTTTATTCGTTCCAAGGCGTGAAGGGCAAACGTGTCACGGTGGATTGCGCGGCGGTCGGCATCGACTCGAAACTGACGCCCGTGTTGATCATCGGTGATGCCCAGGGACGC
>JANOAR010000090.1:0-14480 GCA_031411235.1 Verrucomicrobiota bacterium
GGGCTCACATTGCAAGAATGAGCCTCTGAATAGAGCAAAGCGGGTAGCGATTCCCATCTCTCCCCCTCCCATGGGAACTTGAAGATTGCAGGCACAGCCTCGTGGAGTGCAGGCACTGCCCTCAGCACTATTTTTGAATCCAAGGCGCTAGCACCTGCGGAGCACTGGATGTGGCAAGCGTCTTTCGGCGCTTGCGAGTCGTTTATCATCCTTTCCATCGCCATGCCTACCGCCTACACCTCCTGCCTCTACGACTGCGAAGTCGTGCATGAGCGGCTGTTGCCCAGGCGGCATGGGTTTCGCTACAAGCTCTTTTTCATGGATCTAGCGCTCGATGAGTTACCGCTGCTGAGCGAGAAACATCTGCGCCTCTTCAGCCGCAATCGCTTCAATTTGTATGCCCTGTGTGATCGCGATCACCTCGATCTCGGCCAGGGCGGTGTCACTGAGAACATCTCGAAATTTCTTGCCGACAAGGGCATTGAGTTGCCTGCGAAAGCGCGAATCCGGCTGGTGACTCTGCCGCGCGTGCTGGGGTATATTTTCAATCCTGTGTGCTTCTATTTTTTCTTGGATGCCGAGGGCAAGCCACTGCACGCGGTCGCGGAGGTGACGAATACCTACCACGAGATGAAGCCCTACCTCATCGCCGCGCCGAATGGCGAGGGTGTCTTCGATCTCACGGTGCCCAAGCATTTTTATGTGTCGCCGTTTTCGAGCCTCAACACCTCATTTCATTTTCGGCTCGAAGTGCCGAGCAACGGCATCAAAATCCACATCGACGACATCGACGAGCATGGGCAGCGCACGCTCGTCAGTTGGATCCACGGTGAACGTCGTGAACTCACGGATGCACGGCTCGCCTGGTATGCGGTGCGCTTCCCTCTGCTGACGCTGCAAGTCATCGTCTCGATTCACTGGCAGGCGTTTCGGCTCTGGCTGAAGCGCTTCGCCGTCCACGCCAAGGCCGATCAACCTGAGGCTCAGCGTGATCTGTATCGCCCTCATTCATCACTCACCGAACACCCAACAAAACAATGAACTCGCCACCTCAATCCATAGCCGCCACTGCCGTGCCACCCGACTGTGCTCCAGCAGCATCGTCGATTTATCAGCAACTGTTGCTGCGAGCTTTTAAGCCCATGCGCATGGGGCGACTGCACCTACACCTGCCGCAGGATGAGAAGCTGGTGTTTGGTGATTCCGACGGCGGCCCACAGGCTTCCATCATGATCAAAGACCCTGCATTTTTCCGCAAGTGTGTGCTCTTCGGCAACGTCGGTCTCGGCGAGGCCTACATGGACGGCGACTGGGAGACTCCCGATCTGAGGGCTGTGATCGAGTGGTTCATCCATAATGTGCGGCAAGACACATCGCAGCGTGGTTCATCGCAAAAAGTGCGCGGGCTAGGCTGGCTAAACCTATGCAATCGTGTGCTCCACCTGCTGCGTCCGAACTCGCTAACGACGAGCAAGCGCAACATCGCCGAGCACTACGACCTGGGGAATGACTTCTATAAACTGTGGCTCGATCCCACGATGACCTACTCGGCAGCGAAGTTCACCCACGAGGATCAAACCCTCGAAGAAGCGCAACGCGCCAAGTATGAGGCGCTCTGCCAAAAGCTGCGATTGCAGCCCGGTGACCGCGTGCTCGAAATCGGCTGTGGCTGGGGCGGCTTTGGCATTCACGCCGCGACCCACTACGGCTGCCATGTCACGGGTGTCACCATCTCGCAGGCTCAATATGACGAGGCGGTGCGGCGTGTGCGTGAAGCAGGGCTGTCCGACAAAGTCGAAATTCGATTCCAAGATTACCGCAAGATCGAAGGGCAGTTCGATAAGATCGCGAGCATCGAAATGCTGGAAGCCGTGGGCGATAAATACCTGGAGACCTACTTCGCCAAATGCAACGCGCTGCTCGCCCCGCATGGTCTGCTCGCCTTCCAGTGCATCACGGTGCCAGACAATGAATACAATGACCTGCGCAAAGGCACCGACTGGATCCAAAAGCATATTTTTCCAGGCTCACTGCTCCTCAGTGTCGCGCGCTTGAACCAAGCGATCAATCGCACGGGCCATCTTGTGCTGCATAACTTTGAAGACCTCGGCGCGGGTTACTCACGCACGCTGCGCGAGTGGTGGATCACCTTCAACAAGCGACTCGATGACGTGCGCTTCCTGGGGTTCAACGACCGCTTCATCCGCAAATGGAACTACTACCTGCGCTACTGTGAGGCGGCCTTCACCACACGCAATGTCAGCGTCATTCAGGCCTGTTACACCAAGCCCGGCAACCTCAGCCTGCACCACGAAGGCGGTGTCTCATGATCATTCCGCTGCGCGTCTTCTTTTTCATCGTCCTGGTGTCGATGCTCGGCGTCACGAGCTGGGCATCGGTGCAGTGCGCCTTGTGGGAGACGCCGCGCAGCGTCGTCATGCATCCGTGGTTCATCGCGACGATGTTCGATACCTATTGGGGCTTTCTCACTTTTTACTGTTGGGTCGCCTACAAAGAGCGGTCGTGGCCAGCCAAGATTTTGTGGCTCATCGCCATCTTGCTGTTGGGAAATATCGCCATGGCGATCTACTCGCTCATCCAACTCTTCCGCGTCCCTGCGACGGCAAAGCTTGAACAAGTGCTCATTCGCCAACCATGAATACCTTCTTACTCGCTTCGACTCTGGGAGCCTTTGCACTGGGCAAGTGGATGCTGGCCTTTGCGGTGCTGCTCATTGCACTGTTATTTTTCCTCACTTGGCTGTTTAGCTTGGAGCTGAATAACTTCAGTTTCGTGGACATCACTTGGTCTTACAGCCTCGCGATTATTGCGCCGTTATATGCCGTCGGTGGCGGCGGCTGGCCTTTGCGCAGTGGTATCGCGGTCGTTATCGCGATGGTCTGGAGCTTACGGCTAGGCACCTACCTACTGCTCCGCATCAAACGACACCACCCGCATGAAGACGTGCGCTACACGGAGCTTCGCGAGAAGTGGAGTGGTCGCCTCGCACCCAGTTTTTTTTGGTTTTTCCAGGCGCAGGCACTGCTCATCCTGCTGCTCTCTGCGCCTATCTTTATCGCGTGTATGAATCCCGCGCCGCACCTCGTCACCCTAGAGATCGTTGGCGTCTTGGTGTGGGCCATCGGCATCTGTGGCGAGGCTCTTGCCGACGCACAGATGAACGCCTTCAAGCGTGAGCCTGCGAACCAAGGCAAGGTCTGCCAGGCAGGCTTGTGGCGCTACTCGCGGCACCCCAATTACTTTTTTGAAGCCGTCGTGTGGATTGGCTTCTGGCTGTTCGCGTGTGGATCGCCGTGGGGCTGGATCACACTTTATGCGCCCGCCATGATCCTGTATTTCCTGCTCCGCGTCACGGGCATCCCCCTCACGGAAGCGTGTGCGGTGAAGAGCAAAGGCGCTGCCTATCGGGAATACCAGCGCACCACCTCTGCCTTCATACCTTGGGTAACAAAAAGTCGAATCCAAGAGTCCCCCCATCTCGAATCACCCGTCAATCCATGAGCACCATCAACACCTTCCTAGCCAAAGACATTCTCCCCGATGCGATGATCCGCATGGGCATCCGGCAGCGTCTCGCTGAGACCCTGCGCGAGAACAAAAAGCCCACACTCGAAGCGCAGCGAGCAGAGCTGTTGAAGTATGTCGCGGGGCTCAAAAAAATGCCCGTCGCCATCGCAACGGATGAGGCCAACGAACAACACTACGAGGTGCCCACACGTTTCTACCAACTCGTCTTGGGCAAACACTTGAAGTACTCGTCCGGCTTCTGGCCGAGCAAGGACACAACCTTCGATGAGTCGGAGGCTGCAATGCTGCGACTGACATGCCAGCGCGCTGAATTGCAGGATGGGCAGAGCATTCTGGAGCTTGGCTGCGGCTGGGGTTCGCTGTCACTTTGGATGGCTGAGCATTATCCCAATTCCCAAATCACCAGTGTGTCGAATTCACGGACACAGAAGCAATTCATTGATGCCGAAGCAACAAAACGAGGGTTGAAAAACCTCACCATTATCACCGCCAACATGACTCACTTTGCAGGCGTGGGTGAGGGTCTATTTGATCGCTGTGTCTCGGTAGAAATGTTCGAGCACATGAAGAACTACCAGGAGTTGCTGCACCGCGTTAGCTCGTGGTTGAAGCCACAGGGGAAGCTCTTTGTGCATATCTTCACGCATCGCGAATACGCCTACCACTATGAGGTGCGCAGCGAAGACGACTGGATGGCGAAGTACTTTTTCACCGGCGGTCAGATGCCTTCGGACGACCTGCTTCTTTACTTCCAGGATGATCTCAAAATCGAGCAGCACTGGTGCGTCAACGGATTGCATTACTCGAAAACAAGCGAGGCCTGGCTGGCCAACATGGATGAGCACAAAGCCGAGATTATGCCTCTGTTTGCCGTCACCTACGGCCCCGACCAAGCGACCAAGTGGTGGGTCTGGTGGCGCTTGTTTTTCCTCGCCTGCGCCGAGCTGTGGGGATACCGCGATGGCGAAGAATGGATCGTTTCACACTACCTTTTCACCAAGCCATGATACGCCCACTCACACTTCTCCTGACGATGCTAGCGCTCGCTGTGCAGGCGCAGGACGTTGCTAAACTGATTGCTCAGGGCGATGCGCTCGATGCCCAGTTGAAGAGCGAGTCTGCTCTTCAGGTTTATCTAAAGGCAAAGGCACTGGAGGCACCAGATGCCTCACTGCTCATCAAGATCGCCAAGCAATACGGTGAGTCGATGACGGCGATGACCGACGAAGCCGCGAAGCGCAAAGCGGGTGAGGAAGCTCTCGCCTATGCTTTGCAAGCGGTGAAGCTGTCGCCCAATCTAGCGGATGCGCATCTGGCTGTGGCGATCTGTTATGGTCGATTGCTGGATTTGGTATCTGTACGAACTCGCGTGGAATACTCTCGCCGGGTCAAGCAAGAGGCTGACCAAGCGGTGCGACTCGACCCACGAAGCGACTATGCCTGGCACATGCTTGGACGCTGGCACTGCGCCGTAGCAACGATGAACGGCCTAACGAAAGGCATCGTCAAAATCGTCTATGGCGCACTGCCCGATGCCTCGCTGGTAACAGCGCGCGAGTGCTTTGAGAAAGCCGCTAAGCTGCGGCCAGACCGCGTCTCGCACACGGTCGAACTCGGCTGCACCCTCGCCCTAGTTGGCAAAAAAGCCGAAGCACGCACCATGATCGAGCGCGGACTCGCCATGCCAAATCGAGAGCGTGACGACCCCGCAACGAAGTCGCGTGGGCGAGCCACGCTAGAAGAGTTGTAGGGCAGTTGGGATGCGAACCGGAGCGCGGGGTTCCGACCCCGCAGCGCTTTGCCCTCGCGGTGAAACTAGGAAGCACCAAAAAATACAGAGCTTTGTGCCTGCAAACTAGCGCTGCGGGGTCGGAGCCCCGCGCTCCCTTTCAAACACAGCGTTCGGATTAAGCCGCTGCCTTCACAGCACCGACGATCTTCACTGCCGCATCGGTGAGGCCTTCAGCACTGGTGATGGCCAAGCCACTCTTGGCAAGCGTTGCCTTGCCTGCTTCCACGTTGTTGCCTTCCAGGCGAACCACGAGCGGGATGTTCAGCGACACTTCTTGCGCTGCGGCGATGATGCCGTTGGCGATGATGTCGCAGTCCATGATGCCACCGAAAATATTGACCAGGATGCCCTTCACGTTCGCATCACCGAGGATGATTTTGAAGGCTGCTGTCACCTGTTCCTTGGTCGCTCCGCCGCCCACATCGAGGAAATTCGCTGGCTCGCCGCCGTGGAGCTTGATGATGTCCATCGTGCTCATCGCGAGACCTGCGCCATTCACGAGGCAAGCGATGTTGCCATCCAGGCCGATGTAGTTGAGGCCATACTCACTCGCGGCCACTTCACGGGGATCTTCCTCGGTGGTGTCGCGCATCGCGGCGATGTCCTTCTGCCGATACAGCGCACTGTCGTCGAAGTTAAACTTGGCATCGAGTGCAACGAGTTGCCCCTCGGTGGTGAGGGCGAGCGGGTTGACTTCGACGAGCGAGCAGTCGCTCTTCAGATAGAGATTGTAGAGCGCTGTAATGAGCTTCACCGCTTGCGTCATGAGTGGGCCGCGAAGGCCCAGCGCGGCGGCGATTTTGCGGCACTGGTAGCCCTGCAATCCGACGGTGGGATGCACGAGTTCGCGCATGATTTTCTCGGGCGTTTTCTCGGCGACCTCTTCGATGTTCATGCCGCCCTCGGTGCTGGCGATGATGGCGTGGCTGCTGCTGGTTCGATCAAAAAGAATGGCGAGGTAGTACTCCTTGGTGATGTCCACGCCCTTGGCGATGAGCACCTTGCTGACGAGCTTGCCCTCGGGGCCAGTTTGGTGCGTGACGAGCGTCTGCCCCAGCATCTTGCCCGCGATGTCCTGCGCTATGGCGGCATCATCGACGACATGCACGCCGCCTTTGAAGCCATTTTTAAATGTACCTTTGCCGCGCCCACCGGCGTGGACTTGCGCCTTCACCACGATCTGCCCTGCGCCGATCTCGCGAGCCGCAGCGCCTGCCTCCTCCGCCGTGCTGGCGACCTTGCCCGCAGGTGTAGCGACGCCGTATTTGATGAAGAGTTCTTTGGCTTGGTATTCGTGGATGTTCATGGCAGGGGGAAAAGAGGGCTCGAGTCTAGGAGGGTGGCAGGGTGTGTCAACGGGGTTGATCCGCTGTCTCTGCGTGCCGCAAGGCGAAAGCACTAAGCGGTGGCTTCGCAAGACAGGCGTGATAGCAAAGCGGGAGAGGAACAAGGAATAAGGTACAAGGGATAGGGGCGTGGCTTCGCGCTTGAATTCAAAACCACAGACCCTCTATGAAGAGCACACCCGAAGGCACTCCCCCTTATCCCTTATCCCTCAAGTCCGATGGATCGCCTTTTCCACTACACTCCGCCGTGCTGCGGCATGTGGCGGATGAGGGCGATCATGACGCCTTGGATGACCAGTTCGGTCACGGGGATGAGGTCGGGGAAGGCGGGATTTTCGGCACGCAAATACGGCAAGCCATTGCGCACGATGTAGCGTTTCAGCGTTGATTCTCCGTCGATGAGCGCGGCGACAATGTCGCGCGGGTTGGGCTCTTTGACTTCCAGAACCACATGATCGCCGTCGATAATGTGCGCTCCGATCATGGAGTCGCCACGCACTTTCAGTGCAAAGGTACGCGCACTGCGGGGCACGCCCAGGGTGGCGAGATCCACCGAGATGCAGCCATTGGAGCGCTGCTGGGTATCGGCGGCGTAGCCTGCGGGGATGTCGCCATAGACGGGGATGTTCATCACCTCGGGGCGATCCAGATCACCTGGGAATACGACGGCGCGGGCCTTGCCTGCGTAGCGCTGGATGACGCCTTTCTTTTCCAAAGCACGCAGGTGGCTCATCGCTGCGGTTTGGCTGGCGAAGCCAAAGTAGCGCTGGATTTCTCGCGTCGATGGCATGACACCATGCTCTCGCTGATGGTCACGGAGGAAGTTTAGGAGCTGAGTCTGGCGCTCCGTCAGGGACTCGTCTTTACTTGCGATGTACATAAAACAATCTGGCATCCTAGTTAATGATGTAAGGTTAAGGCAAGTTTAATCTCAAAAGTCGCAGAGCAACTCCCTCAAAATCATGGCTAATCAACACTTCATTTTACTCATTATGATAGCGCTCGCTGGCTCCTTCGCTGAAGCGGCAGACGCTAAGCCCAAGGCAACAAAACCTGAGACCGCGCTCTCCGCTAAGGAGTCCGATACGGCCAAAACGGGTGTGCTGCCACCGAATACAGGCTCGCTGGCCGAGAGAGCCGCACGCGCCTATTCCAAACAAGACTGGGACGGCGCTCGCAAGGCCTACCGCGAAATGCTGGAAGTAGATCCTCAGAATGCGCTTGCCTGGGCCAACTTGGGAGCCGTGGAACAACAGGCCAAAAATCCCGACGCAGCGATGGCTTGCTTCGAGGCTTCGACACGGTTCAACGAGAAACTGGTGCAGTCATGGATCGCGCTCGGGCTTTTGTATGCTGATAAAGGTGACCGCTACAAAGCGATTTCGGCCTTCACCCGTGCGCTGCATGAGGATCCGCTAGATGCTCGTGCGCACTGCTACTTGGCCATCGAAGCGCAGGGCATTGGCTGGGGTGAAACGGCACTTTCAGAGTTGCAGCGTGCCATCGAGATCAAGCCCGATTATGGCATTGCGCAGTTCAATCTCGCGACCCTGTATTTGGATCGCAAACCGCCTGCCCTCGAGTTGGCGAAGCGCCACTACGACAAAGCCATCGCCCTGGGGGTGGCGAAGGACGAAGTGGTGGAGAGCAAACTGAAGGGGGAGTGAGGGGCTATGATGAAAGCGGCGAGAAGTCCTGAGCAAGAGCTTGGCGATCTCGAAGCCCAGGGGCTTCGCCGTTCGCTTCGTTTTATGGAGTCGGCTCAGTCGGCGACGGTGCGGTATGACTCGCGCGAGGTGCTGAATTTTTCTTCCAACGACTACCTGGGGCTGGCCAATAGCGAGGAGCTGAAGGCAGCCTGCATCGAAGGCGTGCAACGCTACGGGGCTGGCAGTGGGGCGTCCCGCTTGGTCTGCGGCGGACTGGAGCCGCATCGCCGACTGGAGGCTATGCTCGCAGAGTTTAAGCGCAGCGAGGCGGCCCTGGTCTTTTCCAGTGGGTTTGCGGTGCCTCTGGGAGTCATCCCCGCACTCATGAGTGCGGGCGATGTGATCATTCTCGATAAGCTCTGCCATGCCTCGCTGGTCGATGCGGCTCGCCTCAGCGGAGCCACGTTGCGGGTCTTCCCCCACAACCATATGGCGAAGCTGGAGCGCCTACTCGCAGGCGCGGCAAAGGAGGCGCGACGTGTGCTGGTCGTCACGGAATCCATCTTCAGCATGGATGGCGATGCGGCGATGCTGCGCGAGATCGTGGAACTGAAGGAACGCTACGGAGCTTGGCTACTCCTCGACGAAGCTCATGCCGTGGGCGTGCTCGGGCCACAGGGGCGAGGGCTCGCCGCCGCGCTCGGGCTGGAGCAGCGTATCGAGTTGCAGATGGGCACGCTGAGCAAGGCTCTCGGCCTCAGCGGCGGCTACATCGCAGCGTCGCGTGGACTCATTGATTTACTCATCAACAAGGCGCGCAGCTTCATCTACTCCACGGCACCACCGCCCGCGTTAGCGCACGCCGCGTGTGAGTCGCTGCAGCTGGTGCAAAGCCAAGCGGGTGACGAGCGCCGTGCGCAACTCCAGGCCCATGTGCAGCAGTTCACCCGAGCCATGCCCAGCGCTCGCACAGACAGCGCCATCGTGCCCATCATCGTCGGTGGCGAAGCCCAGGCAGTGCATGCCAGCCAGCAACTGCTAGCGCAGGGGTTTCTGATCCCAGCGATTCGTTTTCCCACGGTGGCACGGGGCACCGCACGGCTACGCGTGACACTCTCGGCGAGCCATACGCAGGCGCAGGTGGAGCAGGTGCTTGCCGCTCTCGCCGCTAGTTCTTTGACTTCTTCTCGGAGTCCTTGCCCAGTGAACTGCCACTGAAACCAGAACCGATGGGCTTATAGCCGGGGGGCAGTTGATCCTTGGTATAACCTTTAACCTTGGTGCCACCGCCGCCAGCACCTGCTCCACCGCCATTGCTAAACTCGGCGATGACTTCGACCACTTGCCCACCTGCCAAGGTCATGAATTTGCGGGTACCCGTGCTGCCACTGCTCTCCGAGCCATCGCCAGAACTACCATCGCTGGCCGCAGCGCTAGCGGCTGGCAATCCGGCAGCCTGCGCGGCGGCAGGATCCGCAGGCATGGCTGGGGCAGCGCCACCCAAGCCGATAGGTGCATTCGCCAAAGCGCCGATGGGCAAAGACGGGGCAGGCTTGGTCGTGCCAGCCACGTAGGCAAACTTGTCGCGCAGGGCTTGCGGGGCATCGGCCAAGGCGATTCGAGCCACACCGCCTTCATGCAGAAAGGCCAACTCATAACCATTCACGCTCTTCACCACCACATTGTGGAAGGTCTTCCCATTCGCGCTGATGTCCGCCAACTTCATACCAGGGCCATGCAACTGAATCCATGCCCGGTACTGGTCGCGATAGCCAGCGAACGAGGCCTTGAGTTCCACCAGGGATTTTTTGATGTCGGTCGCGGCGAGCATCGCCGCCTCCACCTCGGCCTGCGAGTCCTCGGTGCGCTTCTGGGTAACGTCGAGTTCATCGCGGAGTCGCGCCGTGGCTTGTTTGTCCTTGCGCACGCTGTCCTCAATGTCGCTGAGACGAGCTTCGAGCGCACTCAAGTCCACTCTAGGCTTTTCACAACCACTGGCGAGCAGTGCCAAACCGAGAAGCGAGGCACGATAGAATTGGCTTTTCATAGTGGGGCGAATCTAAAACCGCTTAAGCGTGGCACACAAGGAATTGTTGCACCGGAAACTTGTTGTTTCGCCGCCGCACTTCACCCGCTCCTCGCGGCTCTTCACTTGGCAAGTGGGCTACGCTCGCCATCATCGCCGCCCCCATGATCACCGAAGCCCTCATCCGCGAAAAGCTCAGCACCATCCGTTACCCCGGCTTCAGCCGCGACATCATTTCATTCGGCCTCGTCAAAGCCATCCACATCACGGGCAACGACGTCGTCGTCGATGTCTCCCTGGCCACCCGCGATGCCAATGTGCCCAAGCAAATCCAAGCGGAAGCCACCGCGCTGCTGCAAGCCCTGCCCGGCATCGGCGTCGTGCGCTTGAGCTTCGACATCAAAGAACCCGCCCAGCCCGGCAGCACCAGCTCGGATAAGCTCGGCAAAAGCAGCATCCCCGGCGTCAAGCGCGTCATCGCCATCGCCAGCGGCAAAGGCGGCGTGGGCAAGAGCACCGTCGCCAGCAATCTCGCCGTCGCCTTGGCCGATTCCGGCGCACGCGTCGGCCTATGCGACTGCGATCTCTACGGCCCCAGCGTCGCCCATATGTTCGGCACTGACGAGCGCCCGATGGCCAACGACGAACAAGAGATCATCCCCATCAAACGCTACGGCTTGCAATTGATGAGCATGGGCTTCCTCCTTGATGATGCCGCGCCCGTCATCGTCCGTGGCCCCATCGCCACGCGCTATACCCAGCAATTCCTCCGCCAGTGCGCGTGGGACAACCTCGATTACCTCATCCTCGATCTCCCACCCGGCACAGGCGACATCCAGCTCACCATCGTGCAAACCGTCGCCGTCGATGGCGCGGTGATCGTCACCACGCCGCAGGAAGTCGCCCTCATCGACGCCCGCAAAGCCGCCAGCATGTTCGCCAAGGTCAACGTCCCCATCCTTGGCATCGTCGAGAACATGAGCTACTTCCTCTGCCCCAGCGACGGCGTGTCTTATCCCATCTTTGGCCAAGGCGGCGGTGAGCGCGAGGCCCAGCGCCTCGGCGTCCCCTTGCTCGGGCAAATCCCCATCACCATGGATGTGCGCGAGGCAGGCGATGAAGGCCGCCCCATCGCGCTGAAACCCGCAGAGCAACACCCCGCCAGCAAGGCCTTCCACGACCTCGCCGCAGCCGTGGTGAAGGCCGTGGAAGCGCAATAAAACATCTTCTCATCGCGCCTCAAAATGCAACTCAACCACGGCATCCATCTCGGTTACTGCACCAACATCCATCGCGGCGAGAGCTGGGCGGAAACGTGGCGCGGCCTCGAAGTCCACACCCTCGAAGTCCGTTGCCGTGTGCAGCCTGCCGACAAGCCCTATGGCATCGGCCTGCGCCTCAGCGAACGCGCCGCGCGCGAGCTGATTGACCCACCAAAACTCGCCGAATTCCAAGCCTGGTTGCAGCAACACAACTGCTACGTCTTCACCATCAACGGCTTCCCTTACGGAGCCTTCCACGGGCAGCGGGTGAAGGAGCAAGTCTTCCGCCCCGACTGGACAACGCCCGAGCGGCTCGACTACACCAAGCTGCTCTTCACCATCCTCGCGCAACTCCTGCCCAAAGGCATGTCCGGCAGCGTCTCCACACTGCCCGGTTCGCACAAAACCTTCGGCATCACCGCCACCGACATCCGCACCATTTTTGAGAACCTGCGAGCCTGCCGCGACCACATCAAGCACCTCAGCGAAACCACTGGCCACGACCTGCACCTCGGCCTGGAACCCGAGCCCCTGGGCCTCTTCGAGACTTCCGGCGAGACGCTGAAATTCTTCGGCCTCTACTTCGACATGTTTCCCGGCGACAAGGACTTCCTCCACTACATCGGCATCAACTACGATACCTGCCATTTGGCCATCGAGTTCGAGGAAGCCAAGGACGCCCTGCAACGGCTCAAGGATCACGGCATCCGCATCAGCAAGCTGCACTTCAGCAACGCCCTACGCCTGCAACCCACGCCTGAAAACGTGGCGCGACTCGCGCAGTACAACGAGCCCGTGTACTTCCACCAAGTCGTCAGCAGCGATGCCGACGAAATGCTGCCGCTGCGCCGCTACGCCGACCTACCCCTCGCGCTAGAGGCCGCCCAGCAGCGCCCCAGCGAAGTCGGCCACGAGTGGCGCGTCCACTTCCACATCCCCCTGCACGCCCGCCCCAGCGAAGGCTTCGAGGACACCAGCGACCATGTGCTCGGCGCGATGGATTGGCTGACCAAAAACGCCACCGCGTGCAGCCACATCGAGATGGAAACCTACACCTGGGAAGTGCTGCCCGAAGCCATGCGCAGCGCCAGCGTGGAGGATCAACTGGTGAAGGAATACGAGTGGACGCTCAGCGAGCTGAAGAGCCGAGGACTGGCGTAGCGATTGGACTGTCATTGATCTCAACCCCATCGCACGGAGCAGGCACCTTCAATTTTTGCGTGAGACGATTACCTTCGCTCCCTCTGTGAGCATTTTCCGACATGGTATGCCCTGACATAGAAAAACTTTGAAGAACTCCCGCGAGTTTTAAGCGAAAGTGGTTCGATCCACTCATTTACGAGCCTCAAAAACCCACTGGAAGCCTTATTTAATAAGGCCTGGTGTCCCCGCCAAGAATCGAACTTGGATCTAGTGTTTAGGAAACGCTCGTTCTATCCATTGAACTACGGGGACGCTTGATTTTTCAAGGGTTGGACACGCTTTTGATAGCGAAATAGCCTTGAATAAGAATAAAAGTGAGAGCACTCCCATCCCGGATCATGGTTGTCTTGTATCGTCTTCCTGTCCATTGAAACAGTATTGTTCCCTCGATTGATGAAGCCATTAATGGTATTAGCCCATGAGGTTTTCCACCTTCATCATGCGCCGCTAGTCAGCGACCAGTGAACAGCCTCAGGGCTTCTTCTTTCGCTGGGCAAAGAGCCATTCCCAAAGCTCTGCTTTTTCATACGCTGGCCCCCAACTGCCATGGCCCACGCCCGGGAACTCGGTGTATTTCGGTTCGGGTGTGACCGCTGCCTTCTGTAAGGCTGCAATCATGTCGCGCGAGCCGCTCACGGGCACCGCTTCATCATTGTCGCCATGAAAAGCCCAGATGGCGACGCCAGCCATCTTCGCTGCATCCGCAGGTCTCCAATGGCCGCACACGGGCACGGCGGCAGCGAATTTAGTTGGATGATTGGCAATTAAGCCCCAGGTGCCGATGCCGCCCATCGACTGGCCAGTAACATAGATACGCGCCGGGTCTGCGTTAAACTCTGCTATGACCGCGTCGAGAGTCTCCAGCAGCTCTGGCATGACCGTGCGTATGTCTTTGCCAGCGCGAAACTCGCTAGTCACCCAGCGGGTCGATTTGCCATCGCAGGCCGGGGCGATGATGATGCACGGGTGCTTCGCTTGCAGGGTTGGAGCTGCGAGCACGTTCGCCGCATCGGTGCCACCGCCCGCGCCGTGGAGACAAAGCACCAGCGGCAGCGGCGATTCAGGTTTTACCGCCGCAACGAAAAGGCTGTAGCGCAGTGTTTGCCCGTTCGTTGCCTTGAATTCACGCACTTGGAATGCCGCGTTCGCAGCTCCAGGGCGTACTTGTTTCGTTTTGTCTCGCCGTCCCTTGCTGGTCATAACCGCGATTTCCTCGGCATCGAGCACGCTATCACCATTAGCATCCTGGCCGGAAATACGCTGCCAGAACTGGTCTCCCAACTCTTCGCGCGATAGTTTGCCGTCCTTATTGGCATCTTTGGACAACCGTCGCTCACTGTTGAGGCCTTTGTTCTGTGCCATCGCAGGAAGGCTGATCGAGCACAGGATGATGAGGGATATCGTTTTCATACTGCTGTGCAGTATGTCGTACCACGGCCCATGGAATCGAGAACAAAGCGGAACCAGAATGGCTTTTCTGGAGTCATTTAGTTTGAATTTGAGGCCGTGAGCGCAGAAAACGATGAAAAAGAATAAAAGAGCGATTGACCAAGTAGAGGAGTGTGGCAGAATGGACGCCCGCCAACCGAAAACGTTGGCACCGCAGCGAGTCAAACGAGCGAGAAACCTAGTGTTTTTGGTGCGAGAGATGAG